>JANYHM010000094.1 GCA_025359065.1 Synechococcales cyanobacterium GL140_1_metabinner_5_sub
AAATGACCCACTGATGCCAGTGCGTCGGTTAAAATATCTTGAAGGCTATCCATTGAACAGTCTCTTTTTTTTGTTTGACTGTATTTTACTCGCTGGATAGCTTTTCTCGCCACTCCTCATAAAACTGTCCGGAGTGTTGTACGATCAGTTCGCTGCTCTGTAGGTAGTAAAGACTGACTTAAATCCAGCAGCTTATGAGCCATCTCTAACTTAGAACAATGAGAAATCACAACTTGTTGACCAGCACGATCGATCCACACCGCTTGATTATGATCGCTACCAAAACCCGCATGGGGTAGATCGATCGGATTAGCCACAATCGCATCCAAGTTTTTGCGTTCTAGCTTAGCCTTTGCCGGAGTCACAATATCTCCAGTTTGAGCCGCAAACCCGATCAGTTTTTGTTGTCCCTGCTTGCGTCGTCCCAATTCAGCCGCAATATCCAAAACATCTAGTACTGGGATAGCCGTGGGTATTTCTTGTTTAGCCAGTTTGCGATTGCTGTAATTTGCCGGACGCACATCCGCCACCGCCGCCGCCATAAAAGTAATATCTGCACTAGGGAAATGCTCAAACAGCGCAGCAGCCATCTGATCGCTAGTAGGAGTAAAAATCAACTGAATATTTGGCTCGATAGCTCTGCTTGCGCCTTCGGCGATCGGTTCACCGGGCAAACTACCATAAACTAGTTTCACTGTAGCTCCCCGGTGAGCAGCAGCCTGCGCGATCGCTAGTCCCATTTTGCCAGTAGCTGGGTTGCCCAAAAATCTTACTGGGTCTAAAAATTCTTTGGTGCCACCGGTACTAACTAAAATCTCTTGACCCAATAAGTCTTGCTTGCCACCACTAATCAACAGTGATTGGAGATGAGTAATAATCGATTCCGGCTCAGCCATCCGCCCTTTACCCACCCGATCGCAGGCCAGCAAACCTTCACCTAAATTGCACCAGTGGTAGCGTGGGTCAGCTTCCAGTAAGCGGCAATTGCGCTGTACAGCAACTTGCTCCCACATATCAGTGTTCATTGCTGGAGCTAACAGCACCGGACAGGTAGAGGCCAAAACCGTATTAGTCAAAAGGTTATCTGCCAAGCCATAGGCCAATTTCCCCAAAGTATTGGCAGTCAAAGGAGCAATGAGAATGAGATCAGCCCATTCCCCTAATTCAATGTGCAGAGGTCGATCGCTAGCTGCCCAAAAATCAGCGTCAGTATAAGCCCGCTGCCTTGCTAAAGTCGAGACAGTGAGAGGGGTAATAAAATTTTGGGCTGATTTGGTAAGAACCACTCTTACTTCGATGCCCTGTTGAAAGAGGCTAGAGATGACGGTGCAGACTTTGTACGCTGCAATGCCCCCTCCGATCGATATCAAGAGGCGGGGAGGACGAGGTGTACTCACGGCTTAGGATTCGTCGTAGGCTTCCATGTCGAGTAAATGCAGGTAGGGTTCTACTAGCTCGGGTTTTTGGAAGGCCACAGCGCGCAGTAGATGCCAGTCTTCGAGTCCATCAAAGGGGCTGCTATAAGCATCTTCCTCTAGACGGGCAGCCAACTGTTCTACGTCTTCTGGGGTAAAACTGGTAACGTTCTTGACTAAACTCTGAGTTGACATAGTAAAACCTCTGAAGTGATACAGGCAAGGCCCTATACGTTATCTTAGTTGCTATTATTCACAGTTTTTAGTTAATTTTCACAAAGTTGCCGAAAAAACATCAAATCAGAGAATCGCCTACGAAAAAATCCAGAAGTCATCAAAACTCGAAAACCCCACACAGGGCGGGGTTTTAAATGATGCCAAGAACGAGACTTGAACTCGTGACACGAGGATTTTCAGTCCTCTGCTCTACCAACTGAGCTATCTCGGCAAGCTGAAATGTTTATTTCGGCAGTTTTGCCATCATAGCAAAGGTTTTGTAATTTGACAATGTTTTTTAGCCCAACTGATCTTTTTTTCTAAAACTTCAATCAAAGATGCCCGCATTAACTCGATCGGCACCGGCTGCCCTAACCATAACTCTAGCGCTGCCGCCCCCTGACCCACCAGCATATCTACGCCATTGATCGACTGACAACCACCAGCATCAGCCATCTGCAACAACTTGGTAGGGCGTGGAGTATAGATCAAGTCATAGACGATTGCCCCCACCCGCAGCAGCTCAATTTGCTGCCCTGATAAAGGACTATCTTCTATTCTAGGAAACATCCCGATCGGTGTACAGTTCACCACCATATCGGCTAGGGACAATAAATAATCTAATTGTGGCCACTCCTGTAACTTCACCTGAGGCCAGCTTGCTTGCAAAGCTGCTAATTTAGCCAAATCTCTACCTACTACCCAAATATCCTTACAGCCCAACTGCACACAGCCTGCAATCACCGCTCTGGCAGCTCCGCCACCACCCAAAATAATCACTGTCTCTGGTCGGGGCAAAAAGCGTAACGGAGACAACCAGCCCAAAATATCTGTATTTGTCCCCGCCCAACCCTGCTCTGTGGGCCACACCGTATTCACTGCCCCGATCGATTTTGCTATCTCCGAAATCTCGGATAAATGAGCCATCACAGTCTGCTTATGAGGAATTGTGACATTGAAACCCCGACAATTGATCGCCCTTAAGCTTGCTAATACACCTGCCAAATCAGCAGGTGGAACAGCCAAAGGTACATAGACATAATCTGCCCTCAATTGACATAGTGCAGCGTTGTGCATTACCGGAGACATAGAATGTTCGATCGGGTGTCCTATGACCCCAAGAATTTTAGTAGTCCCAGTAATCACAACATTATCTCCCACTCTAAGCTCGCTGCCGCTTTAGCAAGGTTTTCGATCGAGTGCGCCGCCGCTAAATAAGGCAAACAGCCCAACACCGGTTTGCGAGTCAGATTCACAATCAAATCGGCTGGTGCAAAATCATCAATATCTTGATCGGTCACTGACTGAGCACAGTTTAGGATGATCCCGCGCAAATCAACTCTGGCGTGAGCGGCCAGTGCCGTATTAGCAACAGCTTGACCGATCGATCCCAACTTTACCGGTACTACTAACAAAATTGGTAGTCGCCACTCATGAGCAATATCAGCCAGGGTTAGCTCTGCTGTTACCGGAGAACCCAGACCACCCAAACCTTCTACTAACACCAAATCACAGCGCTGCTGTAAATTTTGCAAGCTTTGCCAAGCAGTAGCTAAATCGATCGACTGACCCACTTTTGCTGCTGCTAGGGGCGGAGCCAATGGCGGATCAAAATACAGCGGATTTAGCTCACAAGGGGATTGATCCAACTCAAACAAATTGGCATAGAGTTCTCTATCGCCACTGCCACATTGAATCAATTTCATGATCCCCAGCTTTTTGGTGGGGAAATGAGTTTGGTAATAAGCGGCAAGAGCACAAGTCGTAAACGTCTTGCCTACTTCTGTATCGGTGCTAGTAATAAGTAAAGATGGCATTAGGGAGCAGGTGAAGTTTCCACAGGGTTAGGGGCTGGGTTCAGCTTTTGGTGATTCGATCACTTTCGGCACCGAATTAGATTCGTAGGGCTTCTCGATCGGTGGTGGTTGAATATCTTGATCTAAGGCGTTAGGCTGACTGCTAGGAATAATGATTGGTACAGGTCTTGGAGTTGAACTTGACGGGATAATATTGGGAATATCATTAATCAGATTATTGGGCGCTGGGGTAATCGAACGATTGTTATCGACAGCGGGCGGAATCGATGTGGAAGGAGCACTGGCAGTTAGAGCCAAAAAACCACTCATCCTATATGCAAAAACTTCACCTTTAGCGATCGGAGAGGGTTTAATAATTACCGAATGCTTACCAGTAGTTAATATTTTCCCTCGCCAGCTTGGAGTACGAATTGCACCAGCATCTACTGGTGAACCAGCAGAATTTATTACCGTCAAAAGTAGATCTCGGTTATCGATCGTTAGAGTTAATTCTTGACCCTGTGTACCATAAAAATCGTAGGTAACTTCTTGCTCAGTACTGACCCGACCTCTTTGAATTATCGTTTGACCAGCAACTAAATCGATCGATTTGTTGGCGTTATCTCGATTGCGTGGACTGACTAAAGGCTGTTGAGGAGCTGGATCTCTAGCAACTGGCACTTGTGCAGGCTTGCCAAAAGTACTGCTAAAAACCATGCTAGTAGCAAACGACAGAGTAGCCACCCCCAAAAAAAGCGGAATCACTACCTGAGGTTTTTCCCAAGTAGATTTCACATCGAATTTGGTCAAGGCTGTATAAACGCGATCAATTGTGGTGGGAGTGCGGACTTCTGGGTCATATAAGCTGGTGGCTGCCGGAGTACCATGTATTTTAGAGATCGGAATGGGCTTAAACTGATCGGGGCGATCGGTGGGAATACTGATAGACTGTAATCCCTGAAATACTTCTACCGCCGACTGATATCTATCTAAAGGTTGATAGCTGAGCATTTTTCCTAACACGTTAGCTAGGCCATCGCTGATGGGGATCCAATTACGCCAAGACCAATTGATCTTTTCGCCTTCAAACAAATCTACTGCTGGGCGACCAGTCAATAAGACCACTGCTGTCACTGCCAAAGCATACAAGTCACTGTTGGGATAGGCATAGCCGCTGCTCAGTTGCTCTACTGGAGCATAGCCCGGTTTCCCGACGTTGATGGTACCAGATGAAGTTGGTTCTCCTTGTAAGCGATTGGCCAACTGTTTGACCACTCCAAAATCGATTAAAACCGGCAAAAAATCATTTTCACGCAAAATGATATTATCGGGAGCAATATCTTGATGCACCACCCCTTGACTGTGAATGTAGCCCAAAACTGGCAGTACCTGTAGCAAAAAACGCCAGACTTCCGCCTCGGTAAAAGTTTGACCGTGATTTGCTCGATCGCTTAATAACTGCTCATAGGTGCGACCAGGGACAAAATCTTGTACCAAAAACATGCGATCACGTTCTTCAAAAGTCGCCCAAAAACGTGGAATTTGAGGATGCTGCAATTGATAGAGCAAAGCGGCTTCTTGCTGAAAAAATTCTCGGGCTTTGCTTAACCTCGATCGAGAGCCAGTAGACATACACAGTTCTTTGACAGCGCACTGTTCACCAAATCTACTTTGGTCACTAGCTAAATAAGTACGGCCAAAAGCGCCCTCGCCGATCGACTTTAGAATTCGATAGCGCTGTTGCAGGATAGTATCAATGACAATAGGTTGCATAGACTCGTAATAGCTCACGCATCATTATAATGGCTTTTGACGTGCATCAAGTTTGTGCGTCCAATCATAAGTTCGAGGGTCTTCTAGATCGCCCTTTAATTTAGACAATCTAGACCAGACAATCCAGACCTTCATCACTTCTCTCCATCACTATGACTATTTTTACCCTGCAATCAGTTAAAAAAGACTTTGGCGTTAAAGAAATTCTCAAAGATGCGAGTTTCAGCTTAGAGTCTGGCGAAAAAGTGGGCTTGATCGGGCTAAATGGCTCGGGTAAGTCTACGCTACTCAAAGCCATTGCTGGTAAAGAACCGATCGATGGCGGCAACATCCAAATTGATTCTAGCGCCCGGATTATTTATTTGCCTCAACAGCCGATCGTCGATGAAGAAAAAACTTTGCTCGAACAAGTTTTCGCTGACAGTGGCTCAGCAGCTCAGTTAGTAAAAGATTATGAAGAAGTCTCAGAAGATTTGGCTCATGACCCTACCAATGCCGCACTGCTCAGAAAATTGACCAGCCTTACTCAACAAATGGATCATGCTGGAGCCTGGGATCTAGAAGCCCGCGCCAAAATTATTTTGACTCAGCTTGGGATCACCGATTTTCACACCAAAATGGGTGAGCTATCTGGAGGCTATCGAAAAAGAGTGGCTCTAGCTGCGGCCTTGGTTGCAGAACCCGATGCCCTGCTGATGGATGAGCCTACCAACCACTTGGACGCTCTGTCGGTGGAATGGCTGCAAAGTTATTTGCAACGCTATCGCGGTGCTGTTTTGCTGATTACTCACGATCGGTATTTTTTAGACCGGGTGACAAAAAGAATTATTGAGATTGACCGGGCAGAGCTGTACACCTATAACGGCAACTACAGTTACTATCTAGCCAGAAAAGCTGAAATGGAAGCATCGGCAGCCAGTACCCAACAAAAGCAGTCCGGAATTTTACGCCGGGAGTTAGAGTGGCTGAGCCGGGGACCACAGGGTCGGCAAACTAAGCAGAAAGCCCGCATTGGTCGCATCGAAGATATTCAGGCCAGAGAAAAAGTCGCAGTTGTCGGCAAAGTAGAGCTTTCTGCAAGCAGTCGGCGACTGGGCAAAAAGGTGGTGGATTTGATCAATATCCAAAAATCCTATGGAGATCGATCGATTGTGGCGGATTTTACCTATGAGTTTATTCCTGGTGATCGGGTAGGAATTGTGGGTGGTAACGGAATTGGTAAGTCTACGTTACTGAATATTATTACTGGTCGCACCGCTCCCGATGCTGGTGAGGTAGAAATGGGCAGTACAGTATGTATTGGCTACTTTGACCAATATTCGACGGAGTTGTTGGCTGCTGCTGATCAAAATATGCGGGCGATCGATTATCTCAAAGAGGTAGGTGAGTATGTGAAGACTGGTGATGGCACCCAAATTACTGCTGGCCAAATGTTAGAAAGGTTTTTGTTTACTCCTAATCAGCAATATTCACCGCTGAGTGCTTTGTCTGGAGGAGAAAAGCGCCGCTTGTATTTGCTGCGGGTGCTGTTGGAAGCACCAAATTTGCTGATTTTGGATGAGCCGACCAATGATTTAGATATTCAGACTTTGAGTGTGTTAGAAGAATATTTATTAGAGTTTCCGGGCTGTGTACTGGTGGTTTCTCACGATCGCTATTTCCTCGATCGCACAGTAGAAAAAATCTTAGCTTTGGAAGGTGCAGGAGTAATTACTGAATACCCCGGTAATTATTCGGTGTATTTAGAATATCAACAGGCTAAGGCTGCGGAGCCGGTGGTGGCGAAGGTAGTCAAAGAGGTGGCGGCTAAGGCTAATGCCACAGTTCAGTCTAATAAAGTGAAGCCCTTATCGGATTGGGAGCGGCGTAATATGGCTTCGATGGAGGCAAAGATTGCGGTGCTGGAAGATACCAAGGTAAAGCTAAGTAATCAGTTGGCTGCCGCTAGCTATAAAGATCTCACTCGCCTGACTGGGGAAATGGAGAAGCTCATGGAATCGATCAGTGAAGCCACCGAAAAGTGGCTGGTGTTGGCCGATCGAGATGTTTAAATAACTATTGATCAACTAGGGCATCATTAGTATTGAAATCTACCCCTGTTAAGGTGCCATCTGTACTACTGTCCATCTAGCAACCTGAAAGTGGCTACATGAGGACGATTCCGGTTGCTCTGTTTTCTTGGGGCGGGCTTTTTTTCTCCCCGTGGAGAGGACAAAAATCTTTTCAAATTT
>JANYHM010000016.1 GCA_025359065.1 Synechococcales cyanobacterium GL140_1_metabinner_5_sub
TTTGTTAAATGTCAATTAACTTGTCCGGTCGCGACAATGAACTTGGCCGGTTGAGAGAAGAAAAAAATAATTGACGCGACGGCAAATGACAATTACCCAAGGCAACGAACAGCAGCCTCCTGTTTGCGAAAACTTTCAGCATCAATCTCGATAATCAGAGCATGGTGCAAGAGTCGGTCAACCGCAGCAACAGTCATGACCGAATCAGTAAAGATAGAATCCCACTGGCTGAAAGGCTGGTTAGCAGTGATGATAAGACTTCTCCGCTCATAGCGATGAGCAATTAACTCAAATAATACGCAGGTTTCAGCTTCAGATTTTTTAACGTAGCCAAGATCATCAACAATCAATAAATCAAAACGGTCAAGCTTAATTAGAGCTTGAGAAAGCTGCAAATCGACCTTGGATTGTTGGAGAGATTGCACCAAAGCAACAGCACTAAAGAACTTCACCCGTTTGCCTAACTCCACCATAGAACGACCCAAAGCCGCAGCCAGATGAGTTTTACCAACCCCAGAAGGGCCAAATAGCAATAGATTCTCCGCTCGTGAGAGCCAACCATCATCTTGAGCTAATTGCAGGATAGAAGCAGGCTGGAGATTAGAACAATGTGTGAAGTCAAAGCTGGTAAATGTTTTACCGTTAGGCAACTGAGATTCTAATAACAGACGATGTAAGCGAGCTTCAAGACGATGGGATAATTCCAAATCACACAGAGAACTGAGGAATTGAGTATATGACCAACTATCCTGAATGGCCTGCTGTTCAAGGGATGGAAGATGCTGGAGCATCCGAGAGAGTCGTAACTGCTGGAGTTGCAGATTGAGTATCTCTGGTGGCGAAAGTGGGGAGGAATTGATCATAAACAGAAAGGGAGTGTTGTTTAGTGACTAAAGATGGTGGGATAGTAGCTGGCACAGAAAATTGTTGTTGAAGACCAGAAAGTGTCAGTAAGCCAAGCTGGAGCTGCTGTTCAAGATAATCAGCAACGGCTTTTTGCAGGTTATGTACTGCTGCGAGATAGAGAGCTTCTACAACTAAACGCGCAGCAGTGTCAGCCTCAAATTCCGTTCTAAGCTGCTGCCAAAGAAAGCGCCATTGTTCATCAGGCAAAATATCCTCTTGCCATTGGCAATGGAGAAAAGCTCGGGGCTTGCAGCGAAGACTGAAAACCAAGTGTCGGTAATCAATACAGCGAGCGCGACGCTGCTGATTATTAGGACTACGTAATCGAGAAAGTGTGAAAACCTTGTCTAGATTGAGGTAGCCGACTAAGCTATCAGAATACAAGTGAATGGTCAACCGCTCACCAATGAGCTGAGACGGCACTGAGTAAAGAATACAGCGCACCATGATGGTGCTATTGACACTTACTTTAGTTGAGATCACTTCATAATCTGGATAGCGGTATTTGGGTAAAGGTTGCAAGTAAGATTGTTCCTCCATAAAGCGTTCAGAGCATTTGGCGTTAAGGGTGTCAATTACCTCCTGAATGAAATCTTGGTAGACAGCCACTGACTGAAACTCAAAGCTATTGCGAAGTAGCATGGCCTGTTCTAAGCGACGCTTGAAATAGCCATGGGGAGACTCTATGGAGCCGTTTTCATGAGCTATGCCAAGATTGTTGCGAGTGGGCTGTAAATGATAGTGAGAGCAGAGTTCTTCATAGAACTTGGTCAGTTGTTTGCGTTTTTTACCTCCTGAGTTTTTATAAGCAGCACTGAGACTGTCACTACGATGTTGCTGGGGTGAGCCACCAGAAGCGCTTAAAGCATTCTGAAGACCTTGTGATAGGCTAATGAAGCTTTCACCTCCTTGGAAGATCTGAATATATTGCCAACCGCTATAAGCTAGGCGGTAATGGTAGAGTAAGTGCTTAAACTCTTGCCCACCAATAGTGACAATGACGTTTTTGAGCTGAGTAAAGTCGGATAGACCCATTAATCCAGGTGGGTGAACCATTGGAAACATGACTTCCTTAGGCTTGCCCTGTATGGCTTTCCAGTGATGTACTCTCCTTTGCAATGTGCGTAAACATTTTTGATATTGGCCAGGATATTTCTTAATTAGATATTCATAAAGTGTTGTTGGCTCTAGCCTTGGCTCCTTGACCAGCATTGGCTCCAACTCGTTATTCCATACTGCTTCCAGCGGGTCTAGACGAGTTCTACCTTTTCTTTTTCCTCCTGCTTTAAGTTGATGTTGACCTGTTTCTATTCGCCTACCACTGCGTTCAGAGATATTGGCGACTTTGGCTGACTCCTGTTGTGAATGCCCAAGTTCTCTCCCCTTCATATAGCTTTGGGTCTGATGTGGTTGAATATATTTGCCTGACATTATGCTGCTCCCTGAAAACCATCTGGGAATGGCATAATGCCTTTTTTTCTTTATGTCTACCCTCCTTTGGCTACGGGTTTGTTTTGGCGATCGTTTTTTCGTAAGTGACAATTAGTATGTCTGTTTATCTCCCTCTTCTCTCAACCAGCCAAGTTAGTTGTCGCGACCGGACAAGTTAATTGTCGTCTAATAACTCACTAAGCAGACTGTATCGAAGTTAAGTTAATCCTTATTATTGAATAGTGCTTGTCCAAAGCAACAGTATTGAAGACAAACTACAATAAACGAAAATATAAATGCAGGTATGTACATATCCTTAAATGTCTCAACGATTATAAAAACAGATACCAATAAGTTCAATCCCGTTACGAATAAATATAGTATAGGAAGTTTTTCTAAAATATCTTTAATTTTTTCCTTGATTTGATTGGAATCTTCATCCAGACTATCTGCGATAATAGGTGATCTAACGTGGATTTCTCTTAGTTCTCTATCAAAATTCCTGCTAATAGTTTTGATATCATTTTTCAAGCAAGCTATTTCATAATTACTATATGAAGCGTATAAGGTATATGCAATTAGGACAAGAAGGCCACTGAAAGATCTTTCTTCAGATTTAAACCTAAATGTTGCAAATACCGAAGCAGAAATTGAAATTACTAAAGAACCTAATTTAGATGAAAACTTACTATTGATATCTTGTAGAGAGTTAAAGTATTTATCACGATTTTCTCTGAACTTAGTTTTTATTTTGTCAAAAGAAAAATCTTTTAGATAGATTTCAAAATCTAGTGTAGCTGACTTTACAATTGAGCTGTGCTGTTTTAGGAATTCTATATATCTCTCTTCAACTTCTTTTCCTAAAAGAGTTTTACAGATTTCATTATTAAAAAATGGAATGAAGTCTTTTCTATCAATTTCTTTTTCTAATTGGCAAAATATTGATTCCAAATC
Source organism: Synechococcales cyanobacterium GL140_1_metabinner_5_sub (assembly GCA_025359065.1). Taxonomy (GTDB): domain Bacteria; phylum Cyanobacteriota; class Cyanobacteriia; order Cyanobacteriales; family Chamaesiphonaceae; genus JAAFHZ01. The sequence continues at coordinate 3,292 of JANYHM010000016.1, forward strand.
ATATTCTGGTAATTCTTTTTGTATCCTAGGATATCCAATAGAGAAAGCTTCCTTTCCTGATGTAGAAACTATAATCAGCTCATTTCTTGTATCGTCATTGTAAATTGCAAGCTTAGTTTCTACTAATTTAAGTATTTTTTTAAAGTGAATTGCATTGTTTACAATAGTCCGGACAGATTTCAGGAAAAGTCAAGCCCTAAGAGTACCGTGATGTATGAGTTTTTGGTAGTTTGGGTGTAATTTAATTAAAGTTGGGTTTAAACCAAACTGCTCCATAAATAACTCGAATAAGTGCTCATTC
>JANYHM010000039.1 GCA_025359065.1 Synechococcales cyanobacterium GL140_1_metabinner_5_sub
CGTTGGGCACATTTAGACATATTCAGCAGGAGTGAACCGTGGAAAATGTTCTTGTAAGGCAATTATTAAGCTAGAGCCTCGTATTTCAAGGGATTAAGATCAACTATACCACAAGTAAATGAAACAAAAGCAGCATTCTATTTTATTGATCTGAATCCGAATAATATCCGATAAAATTGGAGAGCTGGAACAGGTCGTGATACAATAAATGAACTTGTAAGCCACCCAGCAATAGCATTTCGAGGTTTTAAATGAACACCCAGCTTGTCGAATCTCTAGCTGAAACAATTCGTACCCTATCTATCGCAGAAAAAACTGCTCTGTGGCAGAAAATTGACCATACTCCCACCACCGAAAATAATCTCCTGCAAAAAATAGCAGAAACTCTGCCTACTGTTATTCAACAACGCTACAACGAACTTCGCGCTAAACTCCAAGCAGAAACCCTTACTCCAATTGAACATCAAGAACTTTTAGACCTGATTGCTATCGTTGAACAATTTGATGGCGATCGATTACAGCACTTAATAGCCCTAGCCCAGCTCCGCCAAGTCCCCCTGCCAGAATTACTCAATCAGCTCAAAATTTCGCCCCCGGCTGTTTATGCCTAGACGCTACATCACGACTAGTGAACAGCAGGCAATTATCGATCGAGCAAAGAGACGCTGTGAATACTGCCAATGTCCGATGGATTACTCTCCACAACCTTTTGTTTGTGAACACATTAGACCCGTTGCCAAAGGCGGAGAAACATCTCTAGAAAATCTTGCACTGGCTTGTGGTGGGTGTAATGGCTTCAAATACACAAAGCAAGACGCGATCGATCCTATTAGCTCTGAAAGTGCCTCTTTGTACCATCCCCGTCAAGAAATCTGGTTAGAGCATTTTTCTTGGAGTACAGATGGATTAGAAATAATGGGGACTACCTCAACTGGTAGAGCTACAGCTAATGCCCTCAACCTCAATCGGCCAGAGGTGCAAAATATTCGTAGATTGCTCATTATGGCCAACTTACATCCTCCATCCTAGCTCCATTCACCCAAAAGATATTAATTTACCACCAGCTTCTAGTAGCTAACTACTATGTTGGATTCGTTGTAAACCATCATGCCGAAGAAAGTCGCCCACAATTGTTTTCAATGCTCTAAGCTGAGTCACGATGAAGCTCTGACTAAATCCTGCTGGGATGCCGATCGATGTCCAAACCGCCGACACTACCAGCGAAACAAAGAGCGCATCAGCCAGCAACGCCGCTCTTTGAAGACCCAAACAAAGTTATCAGACCACGCCGATCGATCGACAACTATTGAGATCGCTCACCCGATCGGCACTGCTGCCAGCATCATCTTTTACCGTGAGCGCCAGGATGCCCCAGTTCACGCGATCTCTGCTGAAATCTGGCAGGGCAATGAGAAAGTGCTGAAGGTAAAACCTATGCACTGCCTTGGTTTATCTCCGGCTCAGGTGGTGGAAATGATGAAGGAAATCTTGAGCGTTTGTTCAACGGAGCTTGAGGTGGAGCTGGCTAAGTTTGCCAGTAAAGTTGAGCTACATCCTAGTCTGTGTCCCATTCGGCCTTGCCCATTATGCGAAAAAAACCTCAACACGAGCTACACCAACAATTAGAGCTGGATTTGTGGCAGGTTTTCGCAGTTGCCCAGGCGGAACCGGCGACTGCGGACATGGTGGTGCTTTGCGCTCACTTGGACGGTTTGGATTTGATTGATGGGGCAAGAGCGATCGGGGAAATTGTGGAGATCTTTCGCTCAAAAGCTGAAATTATGCTGGCTGAAATTGCAGCGACTTATCTACCGCAAGAGGAGCCAGTGATTGATGATGAGCTGTGGGCACATCTTTACCTGCGCACCTTCAATCTGAACGATGACCATTTGTATTTAGAGTCAGAGCATTATTACCCAGAGGAGCGACAGTCGGTAATTAAGCTAGGGGTAGAGGCTGATGAATTGGTTTCTGCCGAACTACAAAAAGAGGAGGCAATTAAGGAGATCTTGGGTAACTCTCATAATGAGGATGTTCCGGCCTGGACAGTTAGGATACAGGAAATGATGGTTGACAGAAAAGAAATTTTGTTCATGGATCTGCAAAAACGGTCACGGTTATCCTCGGTGGATTTGTGGCTGGGATTGCTGCTCGGAGATTCAGGTTGTGAGGTAAGTCGCTCTTCTTCTGATAGCGATAATTTTTATCGAATTAATGATATTTTGGTTAGCAAGCGATCGCTAAAGGTACTAGGTTAACATCTAAAAAAAATGATACTTTTGTGGGAATTCAAGTGAAACAAAATTGCACGATTTATGCGCGATGGCCGCAAGTATACATTTGCACGGATAGTATTAACATCAGATAAAAATTCAACTTTTTTACCACTCGTGATACAATTTCGGGGGCATACCTCAATTTCATCAGCTTTGCGGAGGCTTCCACATGATTGCAGTAAGAGACAATCTCCCTAAATTTACTCCCGAAGAATACTTTGCTTGGGAGGAACAACAAGAGGTCAAGCATGAATACTTTGATGGCGAAGTCTTCGCCATGAGTGGCGGCACAACAGACCATAGTAAAATTGCTACAAATATCACGACCCTAATAGATAACCATTTAGGCGATGGCGATTGCCAAGTTTTCAACTCCGATGCCAGAATCAAAATTCAAGAATCTGAAAAGTATGTTTATCCAGATTTGAGCGTAACCTGTGACGAACGTGATAGGCAAACACCCCATTTTAATAGCTATCCCTGTTTAATAATTGAAGTCTTATCACCCAGCACTGAAGCATATGACCGGGGCAAGAAATTCAAGCTTTATCAGCGAGCTAGTAGTCTTGTAGAATACATTTTAGTTAGTGCTGAGGAGATGGAAATTGACGTGTTTCGCAAGACCGAGCGTGGTGTTTGGGAAGTGATAAATTATGCGGTGGGGAGTACTGTCGAGCTAGTTAGTATCAGGCTAACTTTTCCGATCGATCGAGTATATCGAGGAATTAAGTTCTAACTGGAAACTATGCCCAGACCTAAAACTCCTGAGAAATGTATCCGTTGTGCTCTGTTAAGCGCTGATACCGCCAAGAGTACTTATGACTGCTGGGTAGCGAGTACTTGCCCGAGCAAAAGACATTGCATCAAGAACCACAATAAAATTAGTCAGAATCGTAAGAAACAAAGGATTGAAGTAGTTCATCAAATTTCGGTGCCCCAGGTGATCTATGGCAATTTGTTGATTTGGCGGGAGCTGCGCCAAGATTCCCCAATTCATGCGATCAGTGCAGACATCTGGGATGGTGACAAGCGGTGAATCCCCTACTCCCTTTCAGGATAGTTTCTCAGAAACGAACCGCACCACGTATCCTGTAGCAACCCCTGTTAGTAGTACTCTGCCTTAGCAAACTGTGACTTGGAAAATTAGTTATCCGCTAAAACCATCTCCTAAAAACCACGTTCTGCTCCTTTCCAGAGCAAAAAAATAATTAAAATCAAAACCGCTCTCCACAAAGCTTTCAAAACTTTTAGTGCGCAGGTTCTGCAATAGTTTTACCCAATATTCTTTTCTCAGAGACTGTCAAATCCATTGCTTGCGTCTTAATTAAAAATTTTGAGCGAAAGGAGCGGAACGTGGGTTGTAGAAGAGCGGCTGTCGCTTAGTTTAACTTTTCTGTAGTTACCTGGAAATTGCGATGATTGTGTATCCATCTACCCAAAGACTTTTTGGATAGCTGTGGACATTACCAATTTAATATTGCCTAATGCCCAGTGATGATAGTGCTTACGGGGAAACTTCACTGAAAATACACTGCCAAAGCCGATAGTACTTTTTACCTTAACCTCAGCGCCATAAGTACTGGCGATCGATTTCACCATGGTCAACCCTAGACCAGTCCCACCCGTTTTGCGATCACGGGACACTGAGATCCGGTAAAAACGGTCAAAAATTTTGGCAAGTTCCTGAGCTGGAATTCCCACGCCAGTATCCCTGACTTGCAACATGTAATATCTCGCAGTTTCAGAGATGCTGATGGTGATCTCGCCGCTTGAAGGGGTGTACTTAATGGCATTTTCCACCAAATTGCTAACCAGTCGTGTCAGGCGATCGCTATGCCCTCGGATTGTGACTGGACAGAGGTGAGATGGGATACATACTGTAATCTGGTGGCTATTGTGTAGACTGCTTAAGTCTTCTGCCACGTCCTCCACAATTTCATCCAGATAGCAATAGCTATCGTCTACCTTGGGGTGATCGAGTTGAGCGAGCAGCAGTAAATCGTTCACGATGCCTGCCAAGCGAGAGTTTTGCCGGTGTAATTCTTCCAAATGGATTACAAGACTAGGGTCAGTAGACTGATACTGATTGATTTTTTTTTCGATGTTCAATTGATTGATTGCCAGGGGAGTGCGGAGTTCGTGAGCCACACTTGCTGAAAAAAGCTGCTGATGCTCATAGGCTTTGTATAGCGGCAACATGGCTCGGCCTGCAAAGTGCCAGCTTAATCCACTCATGACCACTAAAGCCACCGGCAGGGAGAGCAGCAATCCCACTTGCAGCGCTTGTAAAGAGTTGACCAAATTACCGGTGTTACGACCAATATATAGCCGTCCCCAAATGTTTTGGGGATAGTGATTGCTGCGACTGTGAATGACCATCATGTACTGCCGATAATAGTGATGACTAGTCGTCTCTTGCCAAGTTGTCCATGTTAGGGTCTGATGCAGGTTGTTGCGAACATTAGTAGGCACCTTGCCCGCAGTCGCCCGCACCTTGCCAGTGTTATCTGTGAGTATTAGATAATATTGATCGACGGCGGCAAAGGCATTGGTGATATGTCGTTGAGTTATGGTGCTATTGGTGCCTTGGCAACGGGGCATCATACAGAAGTCAGGAAATACCTCTTGAATCGAGTCATCAATCTTGTCAGGCAATACCAGCTTTGGCTCTAGGCTGTTATGGATAGTGTCAGCTATAAAGGAAATTTCTCGATCAACTGTTTGATGATGATGTTGCTCTGTGAAATAGTAGGTTTCTATGCCAATTAGGGAATACAGAATGCCCATCATCCCTGCATAGAATGCTGCCAATTTGAACTGAGAGCGGTGGAGGAGGGCATTACCTTTCATGGTTATTTAGGCGGTATCCAGTCTGGGGGATAGTTTCTATGATGTCTGCATACTGCGTTCCTGCCAACTTTTTACGAATTTGGCGCATATGGGAAGCCACCACATTGCTAAATTTATCAGCATTTAAATCCCAAATATAGCTACGAATGCGCTCGGTAGTTACTATCTTATTGTCATGTCGCCATAGAAACTCTAAAATCTGGAACTCTTTGTTGGTGAGGACTATCGTCTTTTGCTGTCCCAGCACATCAGCATAGACTAAGCTGCGGCGATCGGGGTCGAGGACTAGTCCCCTAAGAGTCAACAGGGGATCGGCTCCTTGCAGGCGACGCTGAAATACTCGCAGACGAGCTAGTAGTTCAAACTGGCTAAAGGGCTTGACCAAATAGTCATCAGCACCAGCATCAAGTCCTGCTACCTTGTCACTGATTTCCCCCTTGGCCGTCAGCATTAAAATGGGTATGGTCTTGTCCTGCTCTCGCGCTAACCGACAAAGCTCAATGCCAGAAATTCCCGGAACCATCCAATCGATTATGGCGATATCGTACTCAATGTGATGAATTTGCCAATAGTCCCAAGCTTCCTGACCATCTTGAAAAGCGTCCACAACGTAATTCTCTTGCTGAAGAATGTCAACAATTGCCTCGGCAAGCTTGATCTCATCTTCTAGCAGTAGAATTTTCATAATGAGTGATGTTCGAGAGCGCTATCGTTTGAAGCTAAATCGACCATCGACGATTTTACCACCGATATCGACTGTGGTCTTAACTTGGTATTGCCCCTGCTCCGAACTAGGAAGAACCCCTGCAAAATGCTGTCCAGCCACATCATACTTCATACTCACTGTTTCAGTTTTGCCGCTGGGAGTCTGTACTTGAAGCATTACTTTAGCAGTGGGGACGCTAGCGTGAGTATCGCTTTTTTGCACTAGCAAATCCATGTGGGTTTGATTGGCTTCTTGCTCAGGAATGAGTTCCAAATGAATCCCTTGAGATTCCACCACCATACCGCCTTTAGCCACCTGACTAGTACTCGCTTGTGGTGTACTGGTAGCGCTAGTCGTTGCCATATTGGTACTGGTCGGTGATGTCTCTGTTGAGGGCGTGATATTGTTACAAGCTATTAATGAGAACAAAGTAGCCGTAGCTAAGAAAAAAGCAGTGGGTCGCAGAAAGTTCATGGCTAAAATTACAGGTGAAGGTTATTTGCTCGGATATCACTGACTGCGCCAGCGCTTCATTTGGTCAATTTCTTTTTGCTGGGAAGCAATAATGCTGTTTGCGAGTCGTTTCATTTCGGGACGCTGTGACTTTTTGTTCAGATCTTGCGCCATGGTGACTGCGCCTTGATGATGGGGAATCATGGCATCTAAGAATCGTTTGTCGAAGCCACTATCAGCAGCACCCAAATCCACATCCATCTGCATCGTTTTTTTGTACTCAGCGGTCATGGGCATTTCATGATTGGCTTTGCCATGCCACATGATGGCGGTGGCCGCAGCTTTGGGATACCATTGCTTGCGCCATTTTTGCATTTGGTCTACTTCAGTACTTTGGGCAGCAATAATGCTTTTGGCGAACTGGAGTAGCTCAGGGCGCTTAGACTTGGCTAAGACTTCTTTGGCCATGACGACGGCTCCTTGATGGTGTGGCACCATGGCATCGATAAACCGCAGGTCGTAGTTAGCATTGGCTGGTCCAATGTCCATGTTGTGGCTGTTGCCATGGTCAGAACTTGCTCCGCCATGATGGCCAGATTGTTGGGCGACGGCGACTGACGCTGTGGGCAGGGGGGTGGAAGCCGTTGAGCTACAGGCGCTCAGGCTGGATAAGATGAAAAGAGCAGGGAGGCTGAACATAAGGGGACGCATGGGAGAGGGTTTCTGAACACTGTCCAAGACTTTAACGCAAATGGGATGAGTTTTAGATGAGTTTTTTATGAAGCTGTAAACTCATCTAAAACTCATTGGTACTCAGTTATCTTATATGGTGTACTCCATATTGACGGCTCTATCTATGCTAAAAAGTACTTTGGCTATTTTTCTGTTGAATAGCCTAATGATGAATACTGCAATAGCAGCCTCATTACCCAGAAATCCGACCTCAGAACGTGTCTTTACTGCCAGTAACGATTCAGTTATTACCCCTTTTGAACTGATTCATCGAGCTTACCAAGAACGTTACTCTTCACAAGGCGTTAATGGCTTTGCTTCTTTTAAGCAGCAAACGCGCTGGGGAAGAATCACAGCAAATACTCTAGTAGGGGCTGCTATTACCATGGGTGATCTGCCACTACGAATCAGAAGTGATCAACAATATCTCGGTAGGGTAGAGTGGCAGCTTCGGAGCATTAAGTAGCCTTACAAAAATAACTTGTGCAAATCCTAATAGTAACCATTTACGAAATTCAAATGAATTCATCTAGCTCTCATCTGGGGCTATAAAACTATCAACTATCCGTGTTTAGTCGAACAGCTATGGCTATTAATACCAACTCACACCTAACTTCATTGTCAAATCTTCCTCCAGCCGTCCGTGCAGGGAGGCGGATAAGCTGGCTATTGCTACCCCTGTGGCTCTTGTTAGCATCCCCATTAGCATTCGCTCATGGCGGTCATGGCAATGAATTTGGATCTCAAGATGGAGCGACAGGAACCAAGGTGCAGATCGATGGAGCGACGGCTCAACAGATTGGCGTACAAACAGTTGCCGCTAAAACTCAAAGTTTGAACGTTGAAATTTCTGCTACTGGGCAAATCGAATTATTACCCAGCAAAAAAGTAGAAGTCACCGCGCCGATTAAAGGCAAACTGATCCAACTGTTAGCACAGCCTGGGACTAGAGTAAAAGCAGGGCAAATTCTCGCGACGCTCTCTAGTCCAGAACTCAACGATTTGCGAACTAGTTCCCTGGAAAAACGAGCGATCGCAGTCGCGCAGCTTCAACAAGCCCAAACCGATCGTAATCTCGCCGAACAGAGCTACCAAAAAACTGTTGAAATCGCCACCGCTGAGACTAATCAAGCCAGGGGTCAATTAACTGCGGCACAATCTCGACTGGCACGAGAGCAACAACTAGTTAAAAGTGGCTCCATCGTCCAAGCAACAAAAATTAACTATCAGCGTCAACAACAAATTGCTGCTGCTGAAATTAGCTCCGCCCAAACCGAACTAGAGTTGGCTCAAGAGCGGTATCAAAAGGATGTACAACTAGTTAAAAGTGGCGCACTAGCACGCCGTCAGATGTTGGAATCTCAGGCTAAACTAGCCCAGGCACGAACTGCATTAATTAGAGCGCAAAGTCAGTCAGGAGTGGCTCAAGCCGTCACCGACTTGCGAAAAGCTGAAACCGATTTACCCCTGCGAGAATTGCGAGATGCCGAAAAGCAGGTAGCCGAAGCCACAGGACAATTGGCAAAAGCTACGAACCAAAAATCGGTAGTCGAAGCCAACGCTCAACTCCAAAGAGCGAACTCCGCCGTTACTGCCGCACGAACTCAGATCAGACTCAGTGATGCCAGTTATCAGGGGCGATTGGCACAATTGGGAAATCGAGCGAATGCTGAAGGGATAGTCACCGTTACTGCCCCGATCGATGGTACGGTCGCCGATCGCGAAATCACGATCGGGCAGTCTGTAGCCGACGCTGGTGCGAGATTAATGACGATTACCGACGATCGCCAAGTACTAGCAACGGCGAATATCTACGAGCGAGATTTAGGACGATTAAAAATTGGGCAACAAGTGAGTGTTAAAGTGCCTGGAATGATCGAGCGAGTGTTTTCAGGTCAAATTTCGCGAATTGGGACGGTAGTAGACTCCCAGAGCCGCGTAGTGCCCGTACAGGCGACATTAGATAATAGTGATGGTTTACTCAAAGCTGGAACCTTCGCCGAAATCAAACTAGCAACAGATAAAGTTACTACACCAGTAGTAGTAATCCCGGCTAATGCGGTAGTAGAAGCAGACCAAGAGAAATTAGTATATGTCAAAAGTGGCGACGGCTATCAGCCCACAACTGTTACGCTCGGACAAACCGTTGGCGATTTAGTCGAAGTTAAGACGGGACTATTTGCAGGCGACTTAGTAGTGAGTCAGCGCGCCCCTCAACTCTATGCCCAATCCCTCAAAAGTAAGCCAGCTAGCGATCGAGGCACATCAGCTAAACCCGATGCTGCTAGTCTAACACCAGCTTACATCGGATGGGGCTTATTGCCAGCCGCTGGTATTTTAGTGGGCAGTGCTTTTTGGCTGGGCAAAAGGAGCAAACGCAATGCTGACAAATCGATCGATCTGATCGATTCAGAAGATGAACTGAATTATCTGTCAGTATTGGAGGCAGCTAGTGATAATAATCGTCATCTTGTTGCTGGCGAAGATGCTGAGATTGTTGTTACGAAGATCGATAAAAACTAATCATTATGCTTGATACAATTGTCAAATGGTCGATCGCCCGACGGTGGTTAATAGTCATCGCCTCCCTGCTAATTAGCATCTGGGGCTGGCGCGTACTCGGACAAATGCCCTTAGATGTATTCCCCGCATTCGCACCGCCGCAAGTAGAAATCCAAGCCGATGCACCTGGACTAGCACCGGAAGAAGTAGAATCGCTGGTAACGCGCCCGATCGAGAGTGCTATCAACGGTACTCCAGGTTTGGAATCCCTACGCTCTTCATCTGCCGTTGGAATTGCTTCTGTCAAAGCTGTATTTAACCACCGTCGGGCGATCGACCATTTGACAATTG
>JANYHM010000048.1 GCA_025359065.1 Synechococcales cyanobacterium GL140_1_metabinner_5_sub
GGGGCGTATTGCCCAATGAGTAGCCGCTCGATAGCCTTCAAGTAATCCTGCCTTCGCTAGAAACTGCGATCCGCCGCAGACAGAAGTGATAAATTTAGCAGTGCTACCTTGTTTGTGTAGAAATGCCAATAGCTCTGGATCGTCTTCTACTGCCGTCTGTCCGATCCCGCCACCAATACAAATCACATCCAAGCGGGGGCAATTGTCAAAGGTAGTATCGGGTAACACCATCATGCCATCGTCGGTTTTAACTAGATCTAGCGTCTTCCAGATCCGGTAAATCTTCACCCCAGGCAACCCACTAAAAACCTGTTGTGGCCCGATAATGTCCAGTGATGTCATGCCGGGATAAAAGACCAAACCAATGACGTGCTGTTGTGAATCAAACATAAATCGATTTCCCTAATGCTGAGAGGAATAAAGCTGATGTGTCTATAATAAAAGTGAAAATTGATCGCGTATAGTACTCGATCGGGTAGTCTTTCTGAAACTATGCTTGCCTCTTTACAGCCTTTATTTACCGCCATCGATTCGGTAAATGACGAACGAGATTTAAAAACAGATGTCACGTCAAAACTGGGCAAACACTTCGCAGCTAATCGATCGGGTATTTTTTTCTTTGACCAGCTTTCCCAGCTAGATCCCAGCATTCAGAAAATTCTCAAGGTTGCTCTGTTGATCGAGCACAATCCCGTAGCCCGCTATCTGACCAATTCTTCATGCACCCGTACATGAAGAATTGGTGACATCTGCCAAGGTTTGGCAGATGATTTGCCCTCGTCCCGACCATTGGCATGTGATGGTGGGGCCGATTGTCGTTCGTGGTCAACTGGTAGGTGCAGTGGGTTGCACTCGCGACAAGTCGATGCCTGCTTTCGATTCGCAACAACTAGCTGATTTGAGTGGGATCTGTTTGCATTTGTCGATCTGGGCAGAGCAACAACTAGATCGTCACCTCCATCTCTTAAAGCCGCGCTATTGACAGCGCGTGAATTGCAAATTGTCGAACTAGTTGCACTAGGACACACGAATGCCGAGATTGGCACTGAGTTATGGATTACCGAGAATACTGTCAAGCACGCTCTAAAACGTATGTTTCGGAAGCTAGAAGTTTCCTCTCGTGCTGAAATGGTGGCACAGCTTTCTGCCGATCAGAATTAGTTGCCAAAAAGAGCCTGTCTCGGATAAAACCCACGTTTCGTTCCCTTTCGGAGCAAAAAAATAATTAAAATCAAAGCCGCTCTCCACAAAACTTTTAGGGTCTTCAGTATACAAATTCTGCAATAATTTCACTCAATATTCTTTTCTCGGAGACTGTCGAATCCATTACTTGCGTCTTGATTAAAAATTTTGAGAAAAAGGAGCGGAACGTGGGCTGGATTGATCGATTAAAGAATTCGATCGCCCCCAGCCAATCCTATTGATCTAATTTTGCACTCGCTTTAATTCGATATTTCTCAGCCTTCCGCTTTCTTCTGAGACCGCACTGCTTACAACGTTTGACGATCGTTGGGATAAGCAGAAAAAGATATGGCACCGTGGCTAGTAGCAATAGGTTACTGGGCAGAAATTTAATGCCCAGAAGAACGCCGACTACTCCTGCACATACGCAGTATTCCGTTAGTTTTACGTGGTTCATAAGTCTCCTGCTGATATTGAGTAGTTCATGAATTCACTTAGTTTATTGGTTTGTTGTAGTTCTCAGTGGTGTTCGATTCCCTCCGGGAACAGAATCGAACACCACTGGCAGCTTCCTAATATTCCGATGAGTGCATTACAGTCATTACCCGTCTTGTTGTCTGGATATTACTAGGATCTTCGGAACCATATTCATAGTTAACATCATAGTAATCTATCTTCCAAAAATAGCTTTCATGCTCCAACTCAACGACTCCAAAATCATGTTCCCCATGAGGGTCATTATCTTCATTGAACGCATTAAAGCTCCTAACCATTAGCATTAGTGCTCCTTCTTGTTCAATCGACATTTGGCTGACTAAATGAGTCACGACAATTTTGCCGAGTCCAAGATAATTCTGGCGAAAGCAATCGTTCAAGTCTGCGATGGTCATTTGGGGCATTATTCTACTCCTGAACTGATTATTTTGAGGTGGGGCGATTTCTCACCCCAAGGGATTGCTTAAGATTTCACCAGGCCCAAGTCTTTTCTCAGTTGGTTGAAAACGTCTCTAAATAGCGGGTATTCTGTCCCAGGAACATCACGTAGATACTTATGCGCTAAGTTGTTACCTGTCCACTGTATTCGCCCTTTGGAGACCCCAGTAACAAAGAAAGTAGTGGGATGTTTTCTCCACTGCTGCAACACGCCAGATTCCACTAGTTCTAAAATGGCCTGTGGCAATGTGTCATTAGTTTTGCGAACGTCATTGATTTTCCCCTCTTCCTTCTCTATTGCAGACTTTGTGATTGTTATCTCCTCTTGCAGTTTGCGAATTGCAGCACTTTGTTTGTCCCAGCGATTCAAGGTAGCTCTACCGTTGCGCTTATCGTTTAGAGGTTGGCCGTTGGTCGATGCCACGTCCTTGAAATATTCATCGAATTTGCTTTCTAATAACGCCTTTTTCTTCTCAAGGGATTCTTTCAGGACGTTTAGTCTGTTTGTCATTTTCTTGCTCCGCGTTTTTGGTATTTATCTAGAGGTGCTGGGGTGCCCCCAGTGGTGAGGGCGATTGGTAGCTACAAGCCGAAATGTCTGACCGTTTGAATAAATAAGGTGGTTGCTACATCTTTGATTTCTGGAGTGCTTAACGGCTTATCGTCTAACTCCTTCTCTGCCGTTTTGTAGCAGTGGCCGTAAAGTTTGCCCAGGCGGCCTATGTAATCAGCAATTTCAATCGATCGCCCATTTTCTGCCGGTGGTGTTGGTTCGATCGCGAACCCCATAGTTTGACTGGTGGCTTTTTCTGCTCTGGTGAAAGCTGTATCAACCAGCGATACTTTGCCTTTGCTGTCGATCGCTAACTGCACCCGTTCCCCGTTAGCTAATCGCATTACTGCTGGGTCATTGGCTGGCCGCCAAATTGTCAGGCTTTCACCGTTGGCGGCTCTGGCATCTACTACTGATCGATCGCCTTGGCGGGTGGTAACGTTTCTAGGCTGACCTGTGATTTTGGCTTGAATTAGTTGCATGATGGGGATTACTCCATTTCTTTGTTGGTTTGGGGTGGAAGGCGATCGATTCTTCTTTCCGGGATAGTCGATCGCTTTCCTTTGTCTAATAAGGTTTAACAATTCGTTTAACCTTATGTATAACATATTAATCGATTTATATAACGTTGTCAATACATTGTTATACATATAATCTTATTGTTCAACAAGAATTGATAATAAATTGTTATACATAACGTTTAACAAAAGTGTTAACGTAGAGTAGACAATCTTAAATGAAATTTATGGCAGATCAAACTAGTAAAGCGATCGGGTTGAGGGTTCCAGCTCCTCTCTGGGAAAAAATTCAGGAATACGGGCTAACCAATCACCCTAAGGGTTCCAGCTTCGATGTGACCCAAACATTTGTTACCCTCCTAGCCAATGCGCTAGACCTGCCGTTAGAGAGTATTGTCAAGCAATTTTCCAGATCGTCTGATGATGAGCGCATAGCTGAAATTGTTAAAAAAGAGTTTGATCGTCTAGCAATGGATCTCAGGGCAGAGCTGGAAGCATCGATCGCCACCACTCCAGCCAAGACCACCACCAAAAAGCTAGCGGCCAAGAGTTAACCTCACAGCTTTCTAACTTTCCCCTGTTAAAAAGGACTACAAGTTCAACTCAGTAGCAGTGAAGGAACCAACTTTTACGATCGATGGAGTCTTTGAACCACCTGTACTAGACGGAACTGGTACGATGTATTTAGCAGAAGTGCAGATGCAGTTAGACCCAAAGCTCTATGAGCGGACATTTGCAGAGCTTTTTGCACTGTTCTATCGATCGAGGGAGCTTTACCGCGATTGGCAATGTGTGATGATTTATCTATCGCGCAGTACAGAGCAGAAAAACACATATCCCTACCGGGCTTTGTTAGAGTCTGAGCAGGTGCAGATAATATACTTAGATGAGCTGGGCAATATCCGC
>JANYHM010000064.1 GCA_025359065.1 Synechococcales cyanobacterium GL140_1_metabinner_5_sub
TAATTGCTGTTGTGTTAACATGACTTCAGATTTGTAAGTATCAATGATTTTCTGTCTCAGATCTACTGAATATGCTTTCACTAAGTTTCTCCTCTAGTAAATAAGCATATTATACTTCATCCGATCCTGATTTGCTATATGGATGTGGGATAAGTTTAACATTGCGATCCTAGATTTTTACCACTTCAAAGCGCTCTCACCCTCAGCTAGCCGCTTACTATCAGCCTCCAACCAAACCACGATCGATTCTGGCGTTAGCTCCTCGATCGCCACCCCCTGATCCACGGCAATCTTCGCCAACAGCCGTAGAGAAGAAATAGTAATTCTAGCTAAAAACTTCTCATGGGTAGATAACAGCGCTCGATCAATAGCAGCCGCTTCAGCAGTAGTAATATATTCTTGAGCATCCATAATGCAACCAATAAAACGCCATTGTCAATTTTAGACCATTAGAACCCTAAAGCGGACAGCTCTTGATCGATTTTAAAGTAGCCTGCAATAGCTTTGCTACCTGCTGCTGCTGCGGCTCCATCTCTTGCTGCATAGCCTGCCATCGATCGACATTTCCCTGTAAGCGCTTAGCAATAATATGCATCAAACGCTGCGTCTCCAAAGCACTTTTTTGAGTAGATTGTATTGTTTCTTGTTCCAACAGCCGAGTCAGACTACGCATCTCTCCCAACACCGAGGACAGCTCTTCGGCAGATACCTGACTAGCAGCATTAGCTGTCAAAGCTGACCGAACATGGTTTGCTATCTCTGTCATCGTTTTTGTCGCTGTCTGCATCATAGATTGTTTCTCTCGCATCCTGGCACTAGTTAACGACAGCCCCGCGTGCATCGCAATCTGCCGCACTCGCTCAATTTCTGCCGGTAGCCAATCACGATACTCAAAACAGTGGTGAGCCACCAGCAAACCTAACAGTACGCCATTGTCTAACAAAATTGGAGCCACTAAGTTAGATTTGACCCCAATTTTATGGAGGGTTTCTACATAGCAATCACTCATTCCCGCCGTATGAATATTACTGATCGCCCGCACCCGACCATTTTTATATTGCTCACCATAGCGATAATCAAAGCAAGGATCTACAATTACCCGTCCTAAAATAGGAGACAGCGCAGGCTGAGTAACTTCTACCGCAATTTTGCCCATCGAGTTAGCTTGTAAACTATACACCACTACTCGATCGCACTTTAGCAAGCGCTGTGTTTCACTCACCGCAATCTGTAAAGCTTCTAACCGGTTGCGACTGGCATAGAGCCTTTGGTTGATTTTGGGCATTAGCTCGCGCCATTCATTTACCTGCTGTAATTCTTGGCGCAGATCGGCACATTCGATCGACTTCGCTAGATGTACCATGGCATAGCCTACTTGGGTGGCAATTTGAATGGCTAGATCAATTTCGTTACTTTGCCATTCCCGAGGTGCTGTGCATTGATGCAGCACTAACAGACCATAAATTTCATTGTTTGTAGCAATAATTGGGACTACTAAATTGGCCTGGACTCCGATCTTTTCTAGATTTTCGATGTAGCAAGGAGTCATCCCGGCTTGATAGATATTTGCAACTGCTCGCACCCGCCCCATCTGGTATTTATCAATATATCTAGCCTCAAAACAGGGATCTACAATGACTGTGTTTAGGGTTTCGGGATAGCCTGCCGCCACCGACTCTGCCACAATCTTGCCGCGATCGGTGGCCTGCAGATTATAAATAACTGCTCGATCACAGTGGATTACTTCACGTACCAAGTTAACTGTGGTGTTCAGAATTTGGCTTTCTTGCTGGCAGGCACGTAGCTTAGAAATAATATCTGTGAGCAGATTGGCTTGCTCAAAAGTATTTTGGACAATATCTGGGTAACTAATGATATCTCTAGATGTATCTCTGGACATAGTCCTGCCTTACAATCTTGGTGGATGATTTCGCTATTTTATCCTGCGAGCTAGACATTTGTAAGTAAGACCTTTGGCTGAGCTTTTTCAGCAGCAGCCCCGCGCTCTACCCGTTTCGGGTGAGCGTCGGGAAGAATGCGTGTGAGTAGAGGAGTGGTATCTGACTGTTTTGGCAAAGCCAACAGGTCAGATACCAACGACGAGACGAACTAACCATTGTTATTCAGGGGTATTCTGATTTTCAATATACTGATGATTTTGCATCGTCCGATTCCGGATGGATTTAAAATTAAGACTGCGGCTATTACGAAAAAGGCTGAGGGATATTACATCACGTTATCCTTGCAAGATGTATCTATACCAAAAATGACACACAATCTACCCACAATGGATAATACCATGGGTGTAGATTTAGGACTTAAGTCATTTTTAGTAACAGATGATGGTGAAGAGGTTGCTATCCCTCAACATTATCGAAAAGCTCAAAAGCTTCTACAGCAGAAACAGCGGGACTTATCCAGAAAGAAGAAAGGCTCGAATCGTCGCAGAAAAGCGGTGAAGCGAGTTGCAAAGGCTCATAGCAAGGTTGCGAACCAGCGCAAAGATTTCCACTACAAGATAGCCAAAAAGCTGCTAGCAAAGGGGAAAAATATCGGGCATGAAAGCCTGAATATTAAGGGCATTGCCAAAACTAGAATGGCAAAGTCTACTTATGATGCTGGATGGGGGCAATTCCTGCTAATTCTCGCAGTCAAAGCTGAAAATGCTGGACTAACGACAATTCCAGTGAATCCAAACGGCACAACTCAAGATTGCTCTAATTGTGGGCAAAAGGTTCCGAAGACTCTTCAAGATAGGTGGCATTCTTGCCCTTACTGTAACTGTTCTCTCGACCGTGATCATAATGCGGCCATCAACATCAAACACAGGGCGGTGGGTCATCTCGTCCTTAAAGCTCAGGTAATGCCCGATGCAATAGCAGGGTTCACTGAGAAGCCCGCGCTCTATGCGTTAGCATGAGCGTCGGGAGTATGTCACATTAATAGATTTGCGGACTCTAAAAAAGCAGTGTCTAGACATTCGTGAGTGATTAGGCCAAATGAACCTGAAAATAACGTCGGTACAGCGTGCAGCTTGGCTCTACTAAGTTGCCAACTAGCTTAATCAGACCCATACCATCTAGGCGATAGAGCTGTGACCAGGCCAAGGCTACAGGTTTCTCACTGGTCACAACAGCGCGCAAAGCTTCCACCAAATCGGGGTGTGCTTGGAGGTTGGCCAAATAATGACGGAGATGATTACCATAAATGCCGTTGTAGGTATGAGCAGTCTCTAACAGCTCTGGCAATCCTAGTTGCTGCTGTCCCAGATTGTACAGCGCTATCTGAGTAAGATAGGGATGACCGCCAACTAATTCTAGAATTTGATCGATCTCGGGGTTTTCCCAGCCGTGGAGTTCAGCTAGATACAAAGCTTGGGTGCGATCGAATCCCGGCAACTGCACCGGCAAACCCACGTTAAAAGGCGACTGGTTTAGATCTAAGGAAATATATACCTCGGTGGTATGGGCGACCACCAGACGCAGCCTTTGCCAACTTTCGGTAAAATTGGCTTCTTCGTGCCACTCCCGCAGCAATGACAAAAAATCTTCGGCCACATCAGGGTATGCAAAGATTGCATCAATATCGTCGATCGCCAACAGCAACCCCCCACAGTCTGTCGCCAAGCTCTCTAAAATTCCATCTTGCAAAAAGCCCGTGCAGCTTACCTTGCTGCCGATCGCTTCATCCCAATAATCATCTAGTGCCAACTCTAAACCAAGCTGCTTGGTAATATTGGCACAGAGCCAGCGCAGCAGCATATCAATATCCTGAAAAATCTTTCGATCGGCGCGGCGCAGATTAATTCTGACGGTCTGATATTGATGAGTCTGCATTTTATCTAGCAGCCAGTTCACCAAAGAAGTCTTACCAGTCATCTGAGAAGACTTGATCCGCACTAAGGCACCAGGGTTGAGCAATTCTCGCTCACAATCACCTTCGATCGCTGGACGCAGCACATACAAAGGCGAATCAGCAGCCACAGCTCCAGTGGGAAATTTACCATGGGTAGCTACGGGAGTTTTCTGGCGCTGCAAAGCTTGCTTAAAATTTTGCTTGCCAACTTTTTCTTGCAAGGCCACCGATAGTTTTTGCCACAGGGCACTGCCCACATCTTTATGAATGTAATCAGCCGAAAGATTCATTTCTAGGGCGATCGACTCATAGGTTCGTCCCTGCCAAGACCCGTGCAGCACCGCCACCTCTCGATCAGTGAGGTGCTTGCCGCTGCTTTGCCACACCACTCGATCGGCGATGGCTTTTACCTGTTCCCAACTCAATTCCGCATCCATTGGTGGCATGTGCCTAATGTTTTTCTAAGCTTACCCGACTTTTCCCGACATCCTACTAGTTTACAAATAGATCTCCAGCTCGATTTCCCGATTTAATCCCCTCGCCAGCTTCTGGGGCGTTGCTTATTGTAGAAGTATCATTCAGCTCCTCAAACTTATGACACTTCAACAGCCCGGTACTTTAATTCACTTACTCAAAAACCGCCAACACTTTCTTGAAGAAATTCATCACAATGAGCGGCTCAACAGCAAAATTATTTCTCTATTACTTATTAGCTTTGGCGGTTTCTTTGTCTACGGTGGAATTATCGGTGCGAGTAATGCCCAAATGCCTTTACAGATTATTTCTTCAGCAATTAAGTTACCGGCTTTATATTTGATCACGCTGTTAATCTGCGTTCCCACCCTATATATTTTCAATGCTTTCTTTGGCTCACAGCGGACTATGAAGCAGCACTGGGCTTATTTACTGACAGCGATTACAGTGATTTCTGTCCTGCTCTGTGGCTTTGCGCCCGTAAGCCTTTTCTTTTTACTAGCAGTCAATAACAAAATGTTTTTTCTACTGCTAAATGTAGCAATTTTTAGCCTCACAGGACTGCTTGGAGTATCTTTTCTTTATCAAATGATGAAGCCGATCGACAGTGAAGACGAATCATCCAATGTACATCTGCGCACCAATATCTTGCGCTTTTGGTTAGCTCTCTACGGCTTTGTCGGGACTCAGCTCGGTTGGACAATGCGGCCTTTCTTCGCCACAGGCAAAGAGTTCTCTTGGCTCAGACCTCGAGAAGAAGCTGGCAGTTTTATCATTAGCGTATGGGATTCTTTAAATCATGTCCTTCGTTAATTCTTTCCAATCTTTAGTTTTGATGCAGCGTTATTCAGCTAAAACTATGACTACTTCAAATATTTTGCAGTTACTGATTCCGCTGCGTGAAATAGAGCATTTAACAGAATTGGAAGTGGGGGAAGTATTTGTATCGAGGACTTATCGAACTTCGGCTTTAAAGCGACCAATGCCGCTGTTAAACTTCTGCGCCAAGCAGCTACTGGCGGTGGGCTTGGTGTGGATGGTGGGCATGATTCCGATTGGTCGCTGGATGGAAGGTAATTATGGGCCGATCGATGAAAATTCGCAGGTTTTTGTTGCAATTAATAGCTCGATCGATCTCACCGTTATTACTGGCTGGAATTTATACATGTGGCGGCGGCAGAAACGGATTAAAACTCTGCTACGCTTGCTGGATGAAGTGGATCAGTTTAATCGGATCATTCAATCAGTGAATGTGGTAAAAGAACTATCGGTAGCTAAAGGAGATATGGATAGCCCCGATAGTGAGGTAATGCGGGTTTTGCAACTTACTCGTCAAAGTTTATTAGCGGGTTTACAGGTCGATCGGCTACTGCGGGCATATCAAGATAGCCATCCTATTCAGCGCAGCTTTGTACAAGAAATTGAAACCAATTTAGCCGACTTGCAAGAGCTGCGCACTCATCGAGAGTTAGATGACTATGGCCAGCTACTCCATCAGGCTTGTCAGATAGGTACTAGTGTTTATCAAGAGCTGCAATCATTGAGTAAGTTTTAATCATGATAGCTTAAACTAATGAGAGGCAGGTTCACCAATGGAATCCGCCTAAGAAGAATTTCTATATTAATAGGAAGTAAACAAGTGAATGATTTTATCTTGGGTAGGCGGCAACTCCTGTATTTAGGACTAGGTATGGTCGGA
Source organism: Synechococcales cyanobacterium GL140_1_metabinner_5_sub (assembly GCA_025359065.1). Classification (GTDB taxonomy): domain Bacteria; phylum Cyanobacteriota; class Cyanobacteriia; order Cyanobacteriales; family Chamaesiphonaceae; genus JAAFHZ01. The sequence goes on from JANYHM010000064.1 coordinate 6,029, forward strand.
ACTGGATTAACAACCGCATGTGGAGTTGCCTCTAATAAAGATCAAGGAGGGGCAACGAAAGCCGATCAAGCCTCTAGTGCGAATGCCATATCTCAAAAAGGTTCTACCAATAAGGGTGAATTTAAGTCGCCCTTGGTACAAACGAAAAAATCTGCTGGCGCAGAATTACAAGAATTTCAAGGGATCCAAGAATGGTTGAATTCTACCCCACTTACCAAAGCAGATCTTCAGGGTAGTGTAGTTCTGCTCCAATTTTGGACATTGGGCTGCATTAACTGTCAGCGCACCTTACCCTACGTCACCAGTTGGCATCAACAATTTGTAGCGCAGGGACTAAAAGTAATTGGCGTACATACCCCAGAGTTTGCTTTTGAGCGCAAAGTGAGCAATATCCAAACCGCGATGAAGCGTCATGGCATCAATTATCCGGTGGCTGTAGACAATGACTTTAAAACTTGGCAAGCTTATAAAAATGAATATTGGCCACATTTATTTTTAGCCGATCGTCAAGGTGTGATTCAATACGATCATATTGGTGAGGGTGCTTATTCGGAGACTGCCCAAATGATTCAGAAACTGCTTTAATCATGACTAAGTTTCCAAATATATTCATTTAAAATGCTATGGCTACACCAAAAAAATCTCCACCAATTAACCATCAAAAGTTAATAGTAAAATTGTTCCACGGTACTATTATTGTTAGCCTGATCTTAATGATCGGCAGCGGCTTACAAATTTACAATGCCACACCAGTATTTGGTGGCAAAGACGGCTGGCATTTTCCGAAATTTTTAACTCTCGGTCATTGGTTAGCTGGTGGTCGTGATTGGCATTTTGCCATGATGTGGTTGTATTCATTTAATTTGTTGGTCTACGGTATCTACATTCTTTTAACTAAGCGTTGGAAAAAGCGATTTGTTTCTGGTAGCGATGTGCAGGTACTAAAAACTGGTCAAAACCCCAAACGTAAAGCCTATGCTTGGCATCGCCTGATTTATACGGGCATTATTCCAATTTTGATCTTGTCGATCGCAAGTGGGTTGGCCATGTATAAGCCTGTGCAACTTGCTTGGTTAGCTGGCCTATTTGGTAATTGGCAAACCCTGCGCACTATTCACTTCATTACAGTGCCGATTTCACTGCTATTTATGACTGCTCATGTGTTGATGAACTTAAAAGTTGGTGGGATAAAAATTGTAAGATCGATGTTTGTATAAATAATTTTGAATCTTAGAGGTTGCTATGAATCCTAACTTGATGAGTCGGCGACAGTTGCTACAGTTATCTGGGCTGTCGGGGATTGGTTTATTGCTCAATGGCTGTCGTTCTGCCGATTTCGCCGAGGGAGTTGGAAACGCGATCGATCCGCTCAATCAACGAGTAGAAGAGATGTTGCTCAGACCCCAAGCCCTGGCAATAGAATATCCAATTAGTTCGATCGAACCTCAAGCACTGATCGTTAATCCTAAAAAAACTTCTCCTATAATTAATCCTGATACCTTTAAATTAATTATTGATGGGGTGGTGAATCAACCCATGCAGTTGAGCATGAGTGACTTGCAAAAAATACCTTTGCAATCGATGGTAATTCGGCATGTTTGTGTAGAAGGATGGGCAGCGATCGTGCAGTGGGGCGGGGTGCGACTGCGAGATTTAATTGCTTTGGCACAGCCTCAAGTTTCAGCCCGCTATGTGTATTTCACCTCTGGGGACGGCTATTATGAAAGTTGGGATATGCCTTCGGCACTACATCCTCAAACTTTGTTGGCCTATCAAATGAATGGTCAGCCATTACCGGTAGATAATGGCGCACCGCTGAGGTTAGCGGCTCCCATTAAGCTGGGTTATAAACAAAGCAAATGGGTAACTAGGGTGACTATCATGAATCAGTTGCCCAGCAAAAAAGGCTATTGGGAAGATCAAGGCTATGAGTGGTTTGCAGGGCTATAGTTTATTCCCATAATTTGGACAGCTAAAACCCATGTTCAAAGCTACGTATCTCCTGTATCTGGCTTCGGTACAAATACATCATTGTCGTCAACCATTGGCGGTAATTGCAGGATATTATCGGTGTTTGCTGCTGGCTGTTTTTCTACAATGGGGGCAAATTCGTAGTGTTCATGAGCTTTCACGCCATTTAAGACCATCCCCAACACTCGCTGCTGTGAGCGATTTAGTAAGTCTTGAGCATGTTTAAGATCAGCAACTTCAGCGACTTGGGGATGTACCACTAGCAACAAACCATCAGCCATTTTGGCTAACAAAATAGTATCGGCAGCTTGAGTAAGAGCACTAGAATCTAAAATCACCAAATCGTACAAAGTAAACCATTGAACTATTAACTCCACCATCGCTGGTGAGCTAAATAATGAGACTGGGTTAGGGTGCAATGTACCTGCTGGTAACAGCTCCAAATCTGGAGCTACTTCAATTACTGATTCAGCAAACTGGGCATTGTGCTGCAATACATCACTAAGACCAACACTGTTGTTCACTTTCCAGAATTTATGCTGCTGTGGTTCCCGCATATCGGCATCGATCAACAGTACCCTTTGACCAGTTTGAGCAGTGGCGATCGCCAAATTAGCTGCTACGGTAGTCTTACCTTCACCACGAATCGCGCTAGAAATCACAATTACCTGAGCCGGTGAACTGTCATTCAAAAATTTCAAGTTATTGTGCAGCATCCGAAATGGTTCAGCAGCAGCGTTTTGTTTCAGCGTCAATTGGGGCTGATCTTTAGGGAAAATATTTAGCTGTGGAATACAGCCCAACATATCGTAGTTAGCAATTTGCTGCACTGTAGCCGCATTTTTTAACCGCTTATCTGCAAAATCTAGCCCGTAGGCTGCAACGCCACCAGTTAACAAACCCAGGCCAGCTAATAGCCAGGGGGGCAGAGAATAAGGAATTTCGATCGGCTTACCAGAAACCTTTGCAGGGCTACTAATTTTTGCAGGGGAAAGCATATTACTAGGAGAAGCTTTGAGCTTAGTGGCTATCTGTTCGTAGTTGTTGTTGGCATTGCGCATATCTTGACTTAGGATACGCATTTTTTCCTCGATCTGGGGGAATTCTTCTAAACGTTTTTGGCCAGAATCGATCACATTATTTAGGGCAGCGATTCTTTTCTCTAAGCTATCTCGCTGAGTTTCGTTTTGAATCAATTGGGAGACAGTCTCGGGGGGAACGCCTGATTGCTGCCATTGCACAGCTTTACCCCGAAATAAAGCGCTGCCGATTAGGTTTTGCTGAGATTCTTTCTGGATGGCTGAACGCAAAACAGTTTGCTTGCTTTTGAGATCTTGAACAGTGGCCGATTTGTCGCTGGAGCGAGCGCGTTCTACGGCTAACTGCTGCTCGATATTTTGCAGAGCCAGCAGCGCCCGATCCATAGAAGGGGAATTATTAGCTAAGCTCGATCGAATGGTAGTCATGGTATCTTGACCAAAAAGACCTTTGAGATTCGCTGATAGTCCTTGGGCGACAGTTAGCTGTGATTTAGCGGTAGTGACTTCTCGACTGAGATTGTTGAGGGCGTTAACTAGTCTAGCTTTATCGACAGTGATATCAGAAATTTTAGCGGTGGCCATAAATTGGCGCAGGTTTGCTTCGGCGGTTCGTAAGGCATTAGTGGCTGACGGCAACTGTTTTTCTAACTGGCCACGATTACTCTGAGCTTCTTGGCGGCGCAGAGTTAAATCTTGGTCTAAATAAGCTTCCATTAACTTTTGGCCAATTTTAGCGGCTTGTTGAGGATTAGGATCGCGGTATTTGACTTCTAAGCTGTTGTCAATATTGTTAATAGTAATGCTGTCGGCAACTTGGTTGGCATTGCGATCGCTTTCGATTTTGCTGAGTGCGGTCTTGACTACCGGCAGCGATCGAATAATTTTGTTGGGACTATTGTTTATGTTCATCCCTTCACCAGCAAAAACACTTTGCTGATCTTGAAAGGTAATTTTACCCTTGGCTTCATATAACGGTTTTTGGAAAGAGTTATAGAGAGTTCCAGCTCCCAAAACTGTACCCACTGCGAGCATTGCTGTTAGCCAGCGCCGTTTTAAGACTTGCCATGGTTCGTGAAAATTCATTTGCAATGGGTTGGTCGGGGTTCAAAATAGAGTTATATATCCCTATCCTAGCAACTGTTATAACTTTATCAGACGGCTACTGGGATCAGCTAATTTACCTGTAGCAAGCATTTTTTTTGCCTAAAAACCCAGCCTCAATAACTGGGTTTTGGGACTGGGTACTAATACCTTCCGCATCGAAAATTTTTAAACTCGAAAAATTTTAAACAGTGCCGCGAATTTCCATGACAACTCCGTCGCGGAGGAGAATTTCTACGTTCATTTTAGAGACGAGGTTATCACCTACTGCCACTGTGAACATGCTTTCAATTTGGCCTTGGATGACTTCTTGATTCAGTTCCAGTGTTTGTACTTCTTGGAGCTGTTGGAGGACGTTGTTTTTCTGCTCTAGGAATTCGCTTTTCTTTTGGTTGACTTGCAACTGAATATTATCAATTTGCTGCATCACTTGAGGGCCGGGTGGTTGCAAGCTCTGCTGCTTGATTTCGGCGATCGCTCGCTGACCCTGCATTTCGAGCTGTTGCAGTTGACCATCTACTTCATTGATTTGCCCCTGCAAGCCCTGTTGAATTTCGTCCTTCCAACGTTGAGTGACGATCGCCCGGACGTTGACCGCGCGCTTGAGAGAGAGTTGACTCATAAAATGTTCTACCGAGGTAATTGTAAAATTGCCGATGCCCTGCCTGACTCAGGAAAACATCTCATTTATCATATCGTGATAGCGTTCCATGACCACATGTCGCTTCAGTTTCAAGCTTTGAGTCAAGGTGCCATCTTCGATCGAGAAAGGAGTTTCTAACAGTCTAAACACCCCAATTCGATCATCGCTGCGGTATCCAGGACGGTTTTGGACTAGTTTAATCATTTCGGCGCGCAGCAATGGCTCTAGGCGAGGGTCTGTCAGATTTCCTTCCTGCCAAGGCTCTCCTTGGAGCTTGCCCCAGTTCACCAATGCTTCTTGGTTGGGCACAACCAATGCTCCTATAGACTTAGCATCTTGCCCTACCAGCATAATTTGATCAATGTACGGGCTAAATAAACAGGCATCTTCGATCGACTGGGGTTCAATATTTTCGCCGTTGCTGAGGACGATCGTGTCTTTGGCGCGCCCGGTAATAGTCAAATCTCCTTGGGGAGTAAGCATTCCTAAATCTCCGCTGTTGAACCAGCCCGCTGAATCGATCGCCTTGGCGGTAGCTTCGGGGTTGCGATAGTAGCCCTGCATAATTTGGGGGCCTCTAATTAACACCAAGCCTTTTTGACCCACTGGTAGAGTCTTCCCGCTGTCCAAATCCACAATCTTGATTTCGGTGCCAGGTAAAGGCATACCAGAAGTAGGTCGCAGGTTGCGCCAAGGACGACGCACGTTGGTAATAGGGGCGGTTTCAGTCAAGCCATAGCCGACCAAAATACTCACGCCCACAATTTCAAAAAAGTTATCGATATGCTTGGGCAATGCTCCACCACCACTGATCACATGTCGAATATTGCCGCCTGTCGCCTCCCGGACTTTGCTGTAGACCAACTTCTCACCCAAATTATGGAGAGGAGCCAAAACCAGGGCTTTGATCTGGGCGGCCATGGTGCTGCCCGGCTGCATTTGCCGATCAATGTCTAGACCATTACAGATCCTCCGTGCCGCAATATATTTTTCGCTAATGCCAAAGAAAAACTGCACTAGCTTTTGTTTATTGGCCGACTGCTCCCGAAACTGCTTTTGAGCGCCTTCATAAATTGATTCCCACAGGCGGGGCACAGCCACCATATATTGAGGTTTGTGTTCGCGCAGATCCTGTTTGAGGTAGCGAATATTGGTATAGGTCTGAGTGCAGCCCTGAGCTAGCAAGAAATATTCACAGGTGCGCTCATAGCTGTGCCAAGAGGGCAAAATACTGAGAATTCGATCGCCAGCAGTGGGCTGTACCACGGTGGCGGCAGCATGAATTTGATGTAACAGATTAGCATGAGTCAACATCACACCTTTGGGGTTGCCAGAAGTGCCCGAAGTATAAATGAGGGTTGCTAAATCACTAGGCTTAAGCTGCGGATTTTGAAATTCGCCAGGTAGAACCAAGACTTCACTAAAGTTCAGGGTTTTGACTGGACTCTCGGCGGGCACGGCTTCGTCGGTCAGCAAAATCACCAGATCAATTTGCTCATAGAGCTTCTCGCCGAGCTTCTTGAGAGTTTTGAGGTCTTCGACAATCAGGGTTTTACTTTCGCTGTTGGTTAAAATGGCAAACAATTCTTGGGTTTCAGCTTGTCCACTGCGCACCGCATTAAAAGCCCCAGACATCATGGTGCCTTGATCGGCAATGAACCAACGGGGACTATTATCGGCAAACATTGCTACCGATGTGCGGGGCTGGACTCCTAGGCTTTGTAGACCAGTGGCAAAGGCCAGCATCTGCCGATACATTTCGGGGTAGGTGATGCTAACTTGGGGCTGTAAATGGGGGGCAAAGAGAGCAACCACGTCACTAAACTTTTTGGCGGTGATCGGCCATACTTCGGGCAGAGATTGAATATCTAAGTAACTAACTGTGCGATCGAAGTTGGCTTGTTCTAGGGCAGTTAAAGGGTAGGGGTAGGCCATAGCTTAAAAAGAGTGACGTGATACTAATAAGAATAACAGGCATAAAAATAGCCGATCGATCCGCACATGTCAGATTTTTGATCGGCTACGGCCGCAAGCAGATCTATCGACAATCTTCTAATTTACTAGATGATCCTAGATGTTTACAGCAAGCGTAAGATGAATGGATAACGGTAAGGCTCATCGGAACTGAGGCTATGAACAACAGCCATGACTGACCAGAAGGCGTGCCATAAAAAGCCTAAGCCCAGCAGTGGCCAAAGAACCAAGCCCAAGAGACCAAAGGTAAGAAAAGAAAGTACTCCGTAAATGCCACCAATTACGGCTGCCCAAAACCAGATGTTGAGATGGAAATTAATCGATTCTTTGGCATTTTTGCGCACCAGATCATCGTCAGCCATCAAAAGAGCGACGATCGGGATAGCAATGGTAATTACTGAAACACCTGCTAGGGTGCAGCCGTGGCAGACCACAGACAGTAGACGGTTTTTGGAGCTAATAGTACTAGACATCGATCGCAGCCTCGCTTGAACTCTAATAGTGTTTTGTTAACCAATAGGTTGACTTTATCATGGGTTTTCGGTGGTCAGCAGTACGGGAATGGTCTGGTTGACCGTATTATTACCGATATTTACTTTTCTTAATTTATCTTGACAGAATTTTAGCGGTGAGTTGGTAACAAAAAAGAGAGGACGAGCGCCCTCTCTTGGCTATTTTTCAACAGAATTTTTTACAACTTAACGGTTGTAATCTACCTTACGGTAAGGAACAGAACGCTCGATGTCGATGTTTTGTGCCGAAACGGTCTGGGGTGCATTGCCGGTTGCTCCGACGTTGCGAGCCATATCTAAGAAGTTCGCAGGGCTGCCGGCCTTTGGTACTTTGTCTTGAGGAGTGTAAGTTTTGACGACGGATTGCCAAACTGGTTTAGGAAAGCCCAAAATTCTACGATGGTAAGCATCGTAGCGAGGAGACTTAAGGTTGAAAGGCATTTCACCGCCACTACGTCCCGGCAACACCCGGCGGCGCTGGTAAGGCAAAATATCGTAGCCAAAAGCATCGATATATTCTTTGCTGTTCAACAGAGCATCCACAAAGCCCACAATGCCCTTGGTAGTCAAGGTGATTGACCAAGCCAGCTTCTCTTCATTGTTGTAAACATCCCGACCTAGTGCCCGCTGGACAGTCTGTTCAACAAAGCGATAATTGCTGTTTTTGTGATAGAAACTGCGCTTGTAGGTGTCTGAAAGTAACAGACCACGGACAAAGTCCCGCACGGTGATTTGACCGTTGCGCAGTTGAGATTCTAAAAAACGCTCTCTATCACTAGTAAAAGCATGAAAGAAAAACTGACGATATCCGGCTTCGATGAGATCATCTAGATCGGTAGCAGAAAGAATATTTTCTGTAGAATAAATTCGAGCAGATTCATCGCCAGCCACATCTAAAGATGCAACACGCTGATTCTGAGAAGATGGTTTATATGCTAAAAGAGGAATTGCCACGCCTATAAAACTCCTATTTTCACTAAGAAATGTACAAATATCTACAAATCATAAGGCTTAGAGGGGTCATCATTCGGTTTGGTTTGATGAAAGATTACATAACTTAACCCAAGCCGTTTGGCCAGTCATCCCATCAGAGATAAATAGGGCAAAGATGTCTCTGTTGTGGTGGTTTCAGCAGTTTCAGTCACCCGAAACTCGGTGCAAAAAGTGGCAGTACTAAAGCCCCCAAAGCGCTTGACAGTGCTAGTGCGAATCCGCAGATCGCCACTGGGGAAAGAAAAACGCTCAATCACGCTCATGCTGTCGTACTCCGTGATTAAAACCAAAGAATCATCTGCATCCATGGAATATTGACCCACCACTGGCACAATCTCGGCATAGCCCCGTTCACGCAGTAATACTCCTTCGCGGCCAACATCATCGGTTGGTACCAAAGCAAAGACTGTAGAACCATTGTGAGCTTCTTCTTCTTTGTCCCAACCCATAGAACCGGCCCAGGTTACATAGGCCCCACCGATCGATTTGGCCGGGTCATAGTCGTGCATCTGACAAATTTCGATCACTCGGGGGTCAGTAGCTGGCAAGTCAGTGACATGAATATCTGATTCTCCAGTCTCCGATCGCCGAAAGGCCAAGTGGTGAGTAGTCCGCTGTGATTTCCAGTTACCGCTGCTTTTCTGGAAAAACTCCATAGCGTTCATTTGAGGATCGTTCATGTATGTAAGGATGCTGAGTAACGTTATGGACTTTAGTTTAACGAGGAAAGAGAAATATTTGTTAGAGTTAACACTCTGTTAGGGCGATTTCCCATGCCAGCTAGACTACAGATCAAAGCAGCCGACTGTTCCCCGTTGGGTCGATCGATTCTTGAATACATTGCCGACACTGGCATTAGCATGAATCGACTAGCCGAAGAATCGGGGATTCCCCAGCCCCGGCTGCGTGGTGCTTGCTTTAAAGGCACTTGCCCTACTCCAGAAACCTTGCGTAAGTTGGCGCGAGCCATGGGGCGACATCATTTAGAACTGTATACCTTAGCCTACGAAGGCCGGATCGAAAAGTCGCCGATCGAAGCTGACGAAAACGCCTTAGATAGTTTGATGCGTGATTTGTTTGAGACAGCGCGAGAGCTGGGAATGCAGGCTCCCAGTCAGCCAGTTTCTAAAGCACAACTGCGACAGGCTTTGCTGATTTTGGGGTTTGCAGAAGCTCCATCTCAAACAAAAATAAGTTAATTTTTGAGCCGAGAAAACTCTCTTTCTCCAGCATCTGTTAACATGTGAAAAGTCTATGTCGATCGACTGTGTGCTAGTTTATGGCAGCAGTGCGAATACAGCAGTGGCGGAGAGAGCGATCCCCGCTTTTTTTGCGCCCTGTGATTTGCCATCGTCTTCATAAACTATCCTCTCACCAATGCTCAAAACTTAGCATCATGACCCATCCTCTAATTCCCCAGATTATCGAGCTAGCTACCCCTGTAGCAGCAGAACTAGGGCTGGAAGTAGTCAGTGCCGCCATGTATACCCACCATCGCCCGCCTACTTTGCAGGTAGACATTCGCAATTTCAGTGGAGATACCGGCATGGCCGACTGCGAACGCATGAGTCGAGCGTTGGACGAGGCACTAGAAACTAGCGAACTGATTCCCCATGCCTACACCCTGGAAATATCTAGTCCCGGCGTACCTAATAACCTCACCACCGATCGAGAGTTTGAAGTTTTTAAGGGTTTTACAGTTTCAGTGCAGCTAGACCCACCGCTCAAGGGCAAAAGTGAGTTAAAAGGACAGCTCAAAGAGCGCAGCGAAACTGCCATCTCACTTACCCAAAAAGGTCGCACGATCGAAATCCCTCGGGATTTAGTCCAGGCAGTAGTTCTCGACACCGATTAGTCGCCGCCTAAGTTTCCCCTTACCCACAACTGAATATGTCAGACCAAAAAAGTAACAAAACCGTTAGCCTCCCTGGCCTGCGCAACATGATCGAAGAAATCAGCAAAGACCGTAACTTGCCGGTAACTGCGGTGCAGTTGGCACTGCGAGAAGCTTTGCTGAAAGGCTATGAACGCTATCGCCGCGCCCAACACTTAGACAAACTGCATTTTGAGGAAGAATATTTTGATACCTTCGATGTGCAGTTGGATTTGGACGAAGAATCTTTCCAAGTAATTGCCACCAAAGTCATTGTGGAAGAAGTAGCTGATAACGACCACGAAATATCGATCGCGGAAGTGAAAAAACTCTTGGGCATCGAAGAAGACGACGAAACTACCGAACTGCCCCCAGAAGTGCGGATTGGTGGGGAAGTAGATTTGGATGTTACCCCCGACCAAAAAGACTTTGGCCGCATGGCTGCCATTCAGGCCAAGCAAGTCTTAGCTCAAAAACTGCGCGATCAACAGCGCAAAATTGTCCAAGAAGAATTTGAGCATTTAGAAGGCTCGGTAATTATTGGCAAGGTGCAGCGATTCGAGCGGCAATCGGTAATTTTAGCCGTTAGCAGCGGCTTTGGTCAGCCAGAAGTAGAAGCTGAACTACCACAAAAAGAACAGTTGCCCAAGGACAATTACCGCATTGGTCGCCCCTTCCGGGTGTTTATGAAAAAAGTGCGGGACGGTTCCCAGCGCGGTCCACAGCTATTGGTTTCCAGAGCAGCCGCTGGCTTGGTAGTGGAATTATTTGCTACCGAAGTCCCAGAAATCGAAGAAGAAATCGTCAGAATCGTTGCCGTCGCCCGAGAAGCAAATCCTCCTTATCGTCATGTGGGCCCTCGTACCAAAATTGCAGTGGATACTCTAGAAGGCGATGTAGATCCAGTAGGAGCCTGCATCGGCTCACGGGGATCCCGCATTCAAGTGGTAGTAGAAGAGCTGCAAGGCGAGAAAATTGACGTAATTCGCTGGTCTCCAGATCCGGCTACCTACATTTCTAACGCCCTCAGTCCGGCCAGAATTGACGAAGTGCGCCTAGTGAACCCTGAAGGTCGCCAGGCCCATATTTTGGTTGCCGAAGATCAGCTCAGTTTAGCGATCGGCAAAGAAGGCCAAAACGTGCGGTTAGCTGCCCGTTTAACCGGCTGGAAAATAGATATTAAAGATATCGCCCTATATGATCCCGTCGCTGCGATGGTTGAAGTTCAAGCCCAAATAGATGCTGATGCAGAAGCAAGAGCAGCTCAAGAGGAGGAAGACGCATACTACGCTAGTGAAGAGGCCGGTTACCAAGAGGATAATTAAATGCTCAAAAATCACCGCCGCTGCGTAAGCTGTCGGCGGGTGGCCGATCGAGCTGAATTCTGGCGAGTGGTGGCGGTCTATCCCTCCCGGAATGTGCAGCTAGATGTGGGGATGGGTCGATCGGCGTATCTCTGCGCTCATTCAGACTGTCTGACTGCGGCGCAAAAAAAGAACCGCTTAGGTCGTGCCCTCAAAGCCCCTGTCGCCGCTGAAATCTATCAACAGCTATTGAACAGACTCTCCGCCCGAGAAAATGGGCTATAATTGGAGCCTAGTAATTCATACTGCTTTGTAATACCTGGGCATTGGAATACGATTTTTCGACTAGTCTTTCTAGCTGAGTGAGGACGCTTTGATAGCTTCTAGCTTGCTGATAGCAACAATTTTTATAGTTTTGGATTGAGGTTGGCTTGGCTCTAAATTACTAAACACATTCGCGGTTGGCCGAGTCTCCACAGAGCCTCATTAGAATCTTAAACAGGTTCTAAAAGGTGCCAAATAGTTCCAAAATCACGCGAAACAACAAAACTTTACGCACCCCAAAAAACTTAAAACTTGCTCAGCACTACGGAGGACACTGGATGAACAACAACAAAGTCAGAATTTATGATTTGTCAAAGGAACTAAACTTGGAGAATAAAGATATCTTGTCGATTTGTGAAGGTTTAGATATTGCGGTAAAAAGCCACAGCAGTACAATTTCTGAGTCAGAAGCAGCTAAAATCAGATCTGCTGCTCAAACCTATGTGGCGACTCCTGCCCCAGCAAGAAAGCAGCCTGTTGTAGAACGAACCGCGCCAGCACCCAAGGTGAGTAACGAGCAAAAACCCAGAATCTTACAGATTCGTAACAGTAATAATCCCCAGCCACCCACGCGCCCAGAGCCTAGTGCGAGTGGTGGTTTGGTTGAACCAGCGAAGCCAGTTCAACCAGGCCAAGGCAGTCCTGATCGGCCAGTGGCTCGTCCAGCGCCCCGCAGTGCGGGAGGCAGCAACAGCGAGCCACCCTTGAGAGCTAGCGATTCACCAAACAGGCCACAGTCAAACGCTCCAGCACGACCCGAAGCTGCTGGAGGCAGGCCAGTGCTCAAGCCGTTATTAAAAGCCGATCAGCCACCGGGTGGTAGACCAGCTCCAGACGGCAATCGCCCTCCTCGAAGTAGCGGCGAGCGCGTTGATAGAGGTGAGCGCCGTCCACCTGCGCGCGACATTCCGGCAGTACCAGAACTCAATCGCCCTCAGCGGAAGGTAATTGCGGCTAAAGTGCCATCGGCAAGCGGCGGCATGGGTGCAATGGACACCGATGATTCGATCGATGTGATTGATAACGTCGAGACTTTGGAACTGCGGCGGCCAGCCATGCCCAAGCAGCCCAAGAAACCCAAAGCTTGGACGAGCAAGAGCGAAGAAGAAGAGGCCGAAATCGCAGCTAAGGCTGCCAAAGCGGCTGGCAAAAACAAGCGCAAGTCGCAGCTCGTGGTCGATGACGATGACGATGATGACGATGACGACGGCAGCGGTGAAGAGACATCAGTAGTGGTGAGTCTCTCGATCGCCCGTCCACCCAAGCCCGAAAGTACACATCGGATTGCTGCTCCGATCTCTGCTCCGGCTCGCAAGAAGCCCAGCAGGGGCGGTGAAGATCGCCGAAATAATGATCGACGGAAAGAAGCCAAGGCCACGATCGAACGACCAGAAATCATTACTCTGGTGGGTAGTTTGACGGTCAGAGACTTAGCAGACATGCTGGTTGTACCTGAAACCGAAATTGTGCGTCTCTTGTTCTTTAAGGGCATTGCAGTCAGCGTCACACAAATTTTGGATGTAGCAACCGCAACCATGGTGGCTGAAGAGCTAGAAGTGGTGGTCTTGACCCAAGCTGAAAAAGCTCCGGCGATCAAAACCACTGAAATGCTCGATGCTTCTGATCTAGAGCACCTGATCCGTCGTCCGCCAGTAGTGACCATCATGGGTCACGTAGATCACGGTAAAACTACGCTGTTGGATGCAATTCGCAAAACCAAGGTAGCTCAAGGTGAAGCTGGTGGTATCACCCAGCACATTGGCGCCTACCATGTAGATGTAGATCACAGTGGGGTAATGCAACAGGTAGTGTTCTTAGATACTCCTGGTCACGAAGCCTTTACTGCTATGCGGGCAAGAGGAGCTAGGGTAACAGATGTGGCGATCTTAGTGGTGGCCGCCGATGACGGTGTGCGTCCGCAGACGATCGAAGCAATCCGACATGCTCAGGCTGCGGAAGTGCCAATTATCGTGGCTATCAACAAGATGGATAAGCCCGATGCTCAGATCGATCGGGTACAGCAAGAGCTGGTCGGTTACGGCCTGCAACCAGAAGCCTGGGGTGGCGACACCATTATGGTGCCGGTCAGCGCCCTGAAAGGTGAAAACCTAGACAAGCTGCTAGAAATGATTCTGCTGGTTTCGGAAGTAGAAGATTTGATGGCTAACCCCAATCGGCCTGCTAAGGGCACGATTATTGAAGCTCACTTGGATAAAGCCAAGGGGCCGGTTGCTACCTTGCTAGTTCAGAACGGCACACTGCGTGTCGGTGACACCTTAGTTGCCGGTCACGTATTCTGTAAAGTCCGCGCCATGGTAAATGATCGCCTTGAGCGAGTAGATATTGCTGGCCCTTCCTTTGCCGTTGAGGTATTGGGGATGAGTGATGTACCGGCTGCTGGTGATGACTTTGAAGTTTATGTGAGTGAAAAAGAAGCTCGTTCCTTGGCCGACAAGCGTTCTGAGCTGTATCGCAGCTCTCGTTTGCAACAGATGATGTCTTCTCGTCGAGTGACATTAAATACTCTGTCAGCTCAAGCTCAAGAAGGCGAACTGAAGGAATTAAATCTGATTCTGAAGGCCGATGTTCAAGGTTCTTTGGAAGCGATTTTGGGTTCACTGCGTAATCTGCCACAGCAGGAAGTACAAGTACGGGTGCTGATGTCGGCTCCCGGCGAAATTACTGAAACTGACGTAGATTTGGCAGCAGCCAGTGGCGCAGTTATCGTTGGTTTTAGTACCAGTCTGGCCAGTGGTGCCCGCTTAGCTGCGGACAATGCTGGAGTAGATATTCGAGAGTACGACATTATCTATAATCTGCTGGATGATATCCAAGCGGCAATGGAAGGTCTGCTAGACCCCGAGATGGTGGAAGAGCCTCTGGGGCAAATCGAAGTGCGGGCAGTGTTCCAAGCTGGTCGTGGCAATATTGCGGGCTGCTATATGCTAAGTGGCAAGGCGATTCGGAATTGCCACATTCGGGTCAAGCGCGGTAATGAGCTGGTGTTCACTGGTATCTTAGATTCGCTGAAGCGGATGAAAGATGATGTGAAAGAGGTTAATACCGGGTTTGAGTGTGGTGTGCGACTCGATCGATTCAATGACTGGAAAGAAGGCGACATTATCGAAACCTTCCAAATGGTCAGCAAGCGCCGAACTTTGACTGTTTAAGCTAATCAAATTTAAAACCGAGCAATGGAATATCCATTGCTCGGTTTTTTGGTCTACATCGCATCATCAGCACCTATTCATCCCCAGCATCGGCTAGCATGAGAGGCGTTGCGATTTTGCTGAAGCTATGTTGTCATTTGAAACCATTCTTGGTCTGCGCTGCTACCTAGAAGCCCAGCCCACCGCCTCGTCTGCGACGATCGGCTTTGTCCCCACCATGGGCGCACTACACCAAGGGCATCGCAGCTTGATTGATCGAGCCAGACAAGAAAATGACCTGGTGATTGTTAGCATTTTTGTTAACCCCTTACAATTTGCTCCCGGCGAAGACCTAGATCGATACCCTCGGCAATTAGCCGCCGATCGACAGCTTTGCATCGAAGCTGGTGTAGACGTAATATTTAATCCCACCAGTGAATCTTTAAATTTGTGGGACGAACTAACTCAAGTTGTCCCGTCAGCTAGTCTAACCAGCAGCTTATGTGGTCGATCGCGCCCTGGTCATTTTACTGGCGTGGCCACAATCGTCACCAAACTGCTGCAAATTATTCGTCCTACCAACAGTTACTTTGGCCAAAAAGATGCTCAGCAAGCTGCGATTATTCGTCAACTAGCCCAAGACTTATATTTACCAGGACGCATTGTGACTTGTCCGATCGTCCGGGCAGCTAGTGGACTAGCCCTCAGTTCTCGCAACCAATATCTCAGCGCCGCACAGCAGGCAAAAGCCGCCAATATTTATCGGAGTTTACAACAGGCACAGGATTTATTTACTAAGGGCGATCTAGTTGCCAGTAATTTATTAAATGCTGTGCGATCGACCCTCCAAGATCACCCAGAAATCCAACTAGATTACCTCGAACTAGTCGATCCCCAAACAATGACTCCTTTAGATGCCATTCAGACTAGTGGACTATTGGCGATCGCCGCTCAAGTTGGTAGCACCCGCCTAATCGACAATTTATTACTAACTCAGCAGTCACCAGTTATTGCGATCGATGGCCCTGCCGGAGCAGGAAAATCCACTGTCACCAAATTAGTTGCCAAAACCCTGGGTTTGCAGTTCCTCGATACCGGAGCCATGTATCGCGCCGTCACCTGGTTAGTTTTAAAGGCTCAGTTACCTCTCGACAGCGCCGCCGAAATTGCCGAGTTAGTTGCTAAGTCTAAGATCGAATTACAAGGCGATCAAGTTTTAATCAACGGCCAAGATATCAGCACCGAAATCCGCAGCTTAGAAGTCACCAGCAAAGTCTCAGCGATCGCGGCATTGAGTTCGGTGAGAACTGCTTTAGTTCAACAACAGCAATCGATCGGGCGCAACGGCGGCATCGTCGCCGAAGGACGCGATATGTGTACCCACGTTTTCCCTGATGCCGGAGTGAAAATATTTTTAACCGCCACGGTGTGCGAACGAGCCAGAAGACGCTTAGCCGATCTGCACGCCAACGGCGAGATGGATATTAGCTTGGCCGAACTAGAAGCCTCGATCATCGAACGCGATCGCTTAGACAGCACCAGAGCCATCGCCCCTCTCAAAAAAGCCGCCACCGCCATCGAAATTGTTACCGACTGCCTGTCGATCGAACAAGTGGTGGCAGAAATTGTGGATCTATATCGCACACATTAAACACTTTCAGCTTTTGAAAAAGGCGAATCATCACTGTTTGCAGCCTATTTCTGTAAGGCTCTGTCTTTTGTCTTAATGCAGCATTGCGCCTTTTGAAGGGAACTATAGTGTGACAATTAAACTATGCTCCCTTAGAAGATAACCGCATGAAAGCGACCGAAGCCAATCTCCTTGCCTTTATAAAACGATCACCCCAATTTGTGATCCCTATCTACCAGCGCACCTACTCTTGGACAGATAAAGAGTGCCGTCATCTGTGGGAAGACATTCTTCGCACCGGAGCCAACGAAGACATTTCTGCCCATTTCGTCGGCTCCTTCGTCTACATCGAACAAGGACTGTACCAAGTATCTAGCCAATCATCTCTACTCATTATCGATGGACAACAAAGACTCACCACAATTACTCTGCTCATTGCTGCCCTCGCTAACGCCCTGGAAACCGGCCATGAACCGGTTGAGGGGTTTTCCCAGCGGAAACTGCGCAACTTCTACCTACTAAATCCGGAGGAAGAAGGTGAACAGTACTTCAAATTAATCCTTTCCCAAACTGACAAAACCTCCCTGATTTCTATTCTGAAACAAACGGAATTGCCTAAAAATTACTCAATTCGGATCACTGAAAACTTTAAACTTTTTGAACAGTTACTCAATGATTGCAAAGATGACCTAATCACAGTTTGTAAAGGGTTAGCTAAACTGGTGGTTGTTGATATTGCTCTGACACGCGGTTATGATAACCCGCAGCTAATTTTTGAGAGCATGAACTCTACTGGGCGTGAATTGAGCCAAGCTGATTTAATTCGGAATTATATCCTGATGGGACTTGAGCCTAAACTTCAGAGTAAATTGTATGAACATTACTGGCGACCAATGGAGATAGAATTTGGCCAAGAAGCATATGTGACCAACTTTGATGGTTTCATGCGCTACTTCCTCACCGTCAAAACCGGCACACTTCCCAATGTTGGTGAAGTTTATGATACTTTCAAACAACATGCCCGGTCGCCTCACTTAGTCGAGGCTGGCGTAGAATCTCTAGTTGCCGATATTCGGAATTATGCCCGCTATTTTTGCGCCATGACCCTGGGGGCAGAACCCAATGCTGCCCTCAAAATTGCCTTTCAAGATTTGCGTGAATTGAAAGTAGATGTCGCTTATCCCTTTCTGATGGAGCTTTATCGGGACTATGACCTGAAACTGCTAAGTCAGGCGAATTTTCTTACAGCAATTCGATTAGTAGAATCCTACATTTTCCGGCGGGTAATTTGTGCTATTCCCACCAACTCCATGAACAAAACCTTCGCAACTTTTAGCAAAACCCTAAATAAAGATTCTTACCTAGAAAGTATCCAAGCCAGCTTGCTTTTACTTCCTTCTTACCGACGCTTTCCAGGTGATGAAGAATTTAAAAGGGCGTTTCAGACTAAAGATCTTTACAAATTTCGCAGTCGTAGCTACTGGTTACGACGATTAGAAAATCATCAGCGCAAAGAACGAGTCTTGATCGATGAATACACGATCGAACATATTCTTCCCCAAAATGAAAGTCTCTCCCCTGTTTGGAAAGAGGCATTAGGAGAGGACTGGCAACGAATTCATCAGACTTATTTGCATACACTGGGCAACCTCACTCTGACAGGCTATAACTCCGAATACAGCGATAAAGCATTTACCGCCAAACGAGATATGAAAGGTGGTTTCAAAGAAAGTCCTCTAAGGCTCAATAAGGGCTTAGGTGAGATCGAGCAGTGGAATGAGACGGCTATTCGCCACCGTGCCGACCTTTTATCTACAATGGCACTAGATGTTTGGATTGCTCCGAGAGTTAAACCAGAAACTTTAGAATCTTACAAATCGAAGCCTGTCAAAGCTGGCTATTCGATCGCCAACTATCCTCAGCTAACTGCTGGAGCCATGCGAGATCTATTTGAAGCCTTTCACAAAGAAATCCTCGCTCTCGATTCTTGCGTAACTGAAGAATTCCTTAAGCTCTACATTGCCTATAAAGCCGAAACGAATTTTGTAGATATTGTCCCGCAGGCCAAGCGACTGCGAATATCTCTAAACATGCCCTTTCCCGAAATTAACGACCCCAAAGGAATTTGTAAAGATGTTTCGACAGTTGGAAGATGGGGCAATGGGGATGTAGAAGTTGGGCTGGCAGAACTGTCTGAGTTGCCCTATATAATGGGGTTAGTGCGCCAAGCTCTGGAGCGACAGATGGGAAATTTATAGGTGAATATCATGCTAACAGAATTTACCCTTGCTAATTTCAAAAGTTATCGAAAAAGCAGCCTCCAGCTAGGTTCCCTGACCCTACTTATCGGAGCCAATGCTTCAGGCAAAAGTAATGTCTTGGAAGGACTACGCTTTCTATGTTGGTTAGCAAAAGGACATCAACTGAACACTATTCAATCCGCGATTAATGTTAACCGAGCAATACGTGGCCGAGTTGATGACTTATGCTATCGAGGAGAGTCTAGTTTTACGATCAGTTGTCGCTTGGGCATAGAAGTACGGAGTCAATTGAATCTAACAATTGGGGTGAATAATGGCGAGATGAAAATTACCGGTGAACAAATATTTGATGTAGATGGTTCGCCTTTATATATCATGGATTCTATGGCTCAAAATCCACCGGATAGCTCATGGCCATATGAGATCGATGTGATACTTGATGATTTTTCAGAAGGTCAAAATGGTTCGGGTGTGGTGTGTGACAATAGAATGGCGATGTTTACTCAATTAGATAAGTCACTTTGGAAAAAAGGATTTACTCAAGAGGGAATCATAGAGGAAAGCATAAAAACTACTCTTGAATATCGCAGGGTATTGCAGAATATATTATTTCTAGATGCCATACCTACTCAGATGCGAAATTACAGTTATAAATCAGATTGGCATTTACAAGAAAATGGAGTTAATCTTTCTAGTGCCTTGTTTCACCTATGCGAAAATCAGCCAAAAAATAAACAGGAAATTCTCAAACTCATCCAAAGCCTTCCAGAACAGTTGATCGATGAATTAGATTTTCTTTTTGGCCCACGAGATGAAGTCATGGTGCGTTTGTCTGAAACCTTTGGTGATACTCGTTATTATTATGAAGCCGCCTTGTTATCTGATGGCACTTTGCGAGTGCTTGCGATCGCTGCTGCCATGCTCTCAGCCGCAGAAAATAGTTTAATAGTCATAGAAGAAATTGATAATGGTGTTCACCCTAGCCGTGTTAAATCGCTCATTACCAGTATTCAGGAAATTGCCAAGCGGCGAAATTTACAAGTTCTTATTTCCACTCATAACCCAGCACTGATGGATTCAATACCTGACACTGCCCTTGGTGACGTAGTATTTTGTTATCGTGATCCAACAGTGGGCGATAGCCGCCTGATGCGGTTAGGAGATTTAGATGAATTCCCCGGTTTGATATTTCAAGGTTCTCTCGGTCAATTGGTGACTGAAGGAATAGTCGATCGGCTTATCAAATCTCCACATACCCCAGAAGATCGTAAACAGCAAGCAATGGCTTGGCTGTCAAGGCTACAGGAGTATGAAAATGAGTAGCATTTGTTTGATTGACACCAGCATTTTCCTCAACATTCTGAACGTTCCTAATTGCAACCAGGAAAATAAATTAGTCCTCGACACCTTTAATGTTTATATCGACGGTGATTGTACCTTTTTATTGCCAATGGCCACAATCATAGAAACAGGTAATCATATCTCTCAAAATGGCGATGGAACTATTCGCAGAAAAACCGCGCAGCGATTCGTGGAAGCAGTGGCAGCAGCTTTTAATGGAAACGCTCCTTGGAAACCCAGCCAATTTCCTCAGACACAAGAGATATTACTCTGGATTGACCAATTTCCCAACCTAGCTGGTAAGAATAAAGCCCCTAGAAAACAAGAAGGTACTAGCTTTGGAGATCTCAGTATCATTCAAGAATTCAAAGAGGTCTGTAAAAATTTTCCAACGAGAGAAGTGTTTATCTGGTCGCTGGATAGCGAGTTGAAGGTATACCATCAACTCGCTACAAAACCATGAGCCGGTAAATTTCTCTATTTACCGGCATAATAGAAGGCCACTTCTTTCTCTTTCAGTGGTGCAAAATCAGCAGCAGTTAACATGGCATCTAGTTCAGCTTGAGCAATATGCTTGACACCAATTCGCACAATCCGCGATCGCATGGTATTAGAAACACCGCTGCGCTGCCGACCAGCTTCCAAGCCCATCACCTTGTGGTATAGATCTAGCTTGGTGGTAGGAATTGGGGTGCCGTCGAAATCTAGCCCGCTGGCAATTGCCACATCGATCGCATCTGCTCCAGTAGTGTCTGTGGTGGTTTTGTTGTCGCTCATGAGTTTCAATTTTTATAAGTCTTACTGTGCTTAATCTTAAGCCGAGCGGGAAACATAATGATGAGTCCTTCTATCTATAAACTACAGTCATGGCTAAGACACCCGACGAATACGCTGTATATCTCATGATTACTGGTGGGCACCGCGAAGAAGTTCGCTTCCCCAGCATTCAAGAATTCCAGAAATGGTATAGTGGGGAGCTAGTTCCCAAGTCTAGCTCTCAAGACTTCGTGACAGTGCCAATCAAAAACATTCAGGGTGAATACATGGTTGTTCGTCCTGCAAGTGTCATGGCCATTCGTGTAGAACCCCTTTTCACATCCAGCCACGACCGAGACTACTAGAATCGGCAATATCCATATCTACCACAGATATCTACCACAGGTTTATGATTAAAACACTAGCGTTGCTGTCCCTCCAAACGGGAATTGCCCTAGCGAGTACGCACCATCTACCATTGCGTCTTTCCTCTCTGCCCGAACCCGCAGATATAGCTGCGGCTGCTCGACCAAAAGCCGACGAAAGCTGCTGTGAAGCCCCCAATAATGGTGAAGTAGTTGGTCTAGATGAACAACTGTGGGGCAAATTAGGCGATCGAAAAGAATTATTGTCTTCGATCGATAACAGCTTGCGCTACTTACAAACAGAAAGTGCTGCTAAAGTTTATAGAGAATATCCGGTGCCCGGAGTATCTCGTGAGCGAGTTGTGCGCTCACTAACCCGTTTCAAACAGCTAGTCAGCAGTTCCAAGTCTTCTACTCAACTGCGGGATGCCGTGAAGAAAGAATTCTCTTTCTTCCAGTCAGTTGGCAATGATAATAAAGGAACTGTATTGTACACGGGCTATTACGAGCCTATTCACCAAGGTAGTCGGACTCGTACCGCTGAATATAAATATCCTTTGTACAAACAGCCCGCAGACTTTGCTAATTGGGCAAAACCCCATCCTACCCGACTGCAATTAGAAGGTATTGATGGCTTGCAAGCCGCCAAAAGTCCTTTGGCTGGCAGTGAATTGATCTATATGAAAGACCGCTGGGAAGCCGTCCTCGTACAAATCCAAGGTTCAGCGAAGTTTAAGCTCACCGATGGCACTAGCACCACCGTTGGTTTTAATGGTGGTACTGATTATGCTTATGAAAGCATTGGTAAATCACTGCTTAAGGATAAAAAAATCACCCAGGCTCAGGCGACTTTGCAAGGGCTAAAGAAGTTTTTCGCCGAAAATCCTAAAGAGCTAGATACTTATATCTCGCGTTATAACCGCTTTGTGTTTATGAAGGACACCAACAACAGTCCGCCAATGGGCAGCATTAACGTGCCGGTAACTGCCGAGAGGTCGATCGCTACCGATAAATCGGTCATGCCTCCAGGTGCTTTAGCTCTAGTGCATACTAGTTTGCCTTATTACCAAGATGGTAAGCTGCAACAGCGTTTAGTGAGCCGCTATGTGTTGGATCAAGATACTGGTAGCGCTATCACCGGAGCCGGTCGAGTCGATTACTTTATGGGAGTTGGCAAGGAAGCTGGTGAACGAGCTGGAGTCACTGGTGGTAATGGGAAACTCTATTATCTATTGCTGAAAAAATAATTTTTGGACCGGTGGTTCCAAATCAAAAAGCGGACTCTGCTACAGAGTCCGCTTTTTTGGGCTGAGATTGTTCACCATTGGTCTCAGACTTCTGGCACTAGCATAGGTTCACGATCATTGAATTTTTCCCACATTGATACGAGGGTGTTTTCGATGATCGATGGTAAGTGGGTGACAAAGACTCCTTCTTCACTGAGAGGGTTATTGCAGAGCCAATAGCCATCTAAACCAATCTCAATTAACTCATCATCGCAAACCGATAGAGAAACCGTATCATTGGCCTCCCGACCAATGAGGTGCTCTAACTCTGGCCAGCCTGCCAGGCTGGTGGAAAGGCCAAAAGAAGCGCCGGTTGGCTCTACCGAGATCTTGTTACCTACTCTTAATGCCAAAAGCACTCTTTGACTAACCCACTCCTCCACCGAAGAGGAGAGTTTTTCCATGTGCAGGTCTGTTTCTGTGTAGATTAATTTCAGCATGGTTAACAAAATTTAATATATTCAAGAGACAATAGGACTTGCCGAGGCGAAAAACCTTAACAAATCCTTACTGGGTAAGATGTTTAGAAACCCGGTTAGCAGTTACTACAGTCTCAATCTAGGTGATTCCGGAAACCTTCCAAAAAAATTAAAAAGTTTTTTTAGGAATTCACAAAGTGGCTAGGAGAGAGCTTTTCAGATATGTATTCTAGATTTTGTCCGTGATACCAGGAACTTTTTTGTTGGGTTTTCGATCACATCGTTTAGCTCTAAGGGCATTTGCACTCAGATAGAGCAAGGGTTACAATCGTGTTGCTGCAAAAAAAAACATTCTTCGGAGCAAATTTAATTATGATGGGCGTGATGGTCAAAAGAGTTCCCACCACTGAAATGGAAGTAACTAGCATTCGTTTAGAGCGCGAGCTTAAAGAGAAACTCAAGGAAATTTCTGGCCATCAGGGCTATCAAGCTTTGATCCGTGATGTTCTGTGGCGTTTCGTACAACAGAAGTCTGGTGAATATCAGCATCAGTACAACATCGAAGATATCCGAGCCACCGTCTCTGGTATTGCCAATGTGGAAGAGCGCTGCTGCCTCAGTGGCAAAATGATTGCTGTAGATGATGAAATCATTTTGGGTTGGACAAACCTGGGTGAGTTAGTGCCAATTCATCCCGATGCTTTACCCGAAGGCTAAGGACTGAAGATTATTATGGGTTCCATTTGATCATTTCATCTTGGCTATGTCATTTGATAGTCGATCGAAACCCCCAAATATCTGGTGTTGTTCCAAGGTGTGTTACAAAACACACTTCACATACAGCAAAAAATCCCCTAGCATGGTAGGGGATTTTTAGTTGAGATATGACTTTAGAGGTCTTGCTCGCTAAAATCACGGGTGAGGTGATCGAAAGGTACATCTACAAAGCTGGTGTCAGCAATGCCAGCGGCAGCTACTGCTTCCTTGACAATGTCCTTCATTATTTGAATCCCTACTACGGTGGGGCCGATCGGCACACCGAGAGAATTGTACGTTTCGCGTAAGCCCTGCAATACTCGCTCATCCAACACATTGTTGTCGGCAGCGATCATGGCATAGGTGGCATAGCGCAAATAGTAATCCATATCGCGCAGGCAAGCTGCATAGCGACGGGTAGTATACGCATTGCCGCCGGGACGAATGAGTTCGGGGTTCTCATCGAACAAACGCAAACCGGCCTGACGGACGATCGAGGCAGCTTTGCTATTGATGATTCCCGCAGCAGCAATTCTGGCTGCTCCGGTATCAAAATAAGATTTGAGGCTGTCGATCGCATTGCCATCGAGGTAGCGCCCAGTAGTATCGTATGTCTTAATTAAATTTGTAACAGCGTCCCGCATGAGACTGCTCTCCTATGGAGTAAAAATATCTATCGTCCAAGTATGCCAGAAAAGCTCCAAACCTTGTTAAATATGCTTTACATTTCGCAATCAGGCGGTTTCTAAAGGAGCCATAGTCAAACCCTCCCGACGTAGCTGTTGATGATACAGCTCTGCCTGCTCTTGGGGGCCAACCCACACGATCGCCTGACCTTCGGCATCTACTTGGACTGTCAGACCCCAGGCTACTTCATCGGTCATGCCCGGAATATACTTCATCAAGCATTTGTGAACATGCTCAAAAGTATTGAAGTCGTCGTTGAGTACAATGACCTTAAAGTTAGGATAGGTCTTGCGCACGGTCTCCGGCACATTTTCTTTCAGGCGATCAGGAGTGGTAACAGCAGCAGTAATCATAAGCAGTTCCAAGATTTAAAAGTGATATTTTATTCAGCGCTTTGATTTTTGCGTCGCCGACAGCGCTCAGAGCAGTATCGCACCTCTTCCCAGCAGCCTTCCCACTTTTTGCGCCAGGTAAATGATAAATTGCAAACTGGACAGATCTTGGTGGGCAGATCGGATTTAGCACGTTGACGAGCCATAGCATTGATTTTAAAGGAAGGGACAGGCGCAGATGCAGAGCTTAGATGAAATTAGAATTGTTTTGGTAGAGCCAGCCGGAGCGCGGAATGTGGGTTCGATCGCCCGGGTGATGGCCAACATGGGTTTGCAGCAGTTGATAATTGTGAATCCGCAGTGTGACTGGGTCAGTGAAGAAGCAGAACACATGGCAGTTCGTGGCAGAGATATTTTGACCAACGCTCAGATTGTTGCTGATTTGCCTGCTGCTTTGATAGATTGTCGGGTGGTGGTAGCCACTACCCATCGAGATATTGATTTACCTCAGATGCCGCAACCGCCAAGACAGGCTTTGACTAAATTGTGGCAAGTAGCCGGAGATAAAGCAATTTTGTTTGGCCGGGAAGACTGTGGGTTAACCAATCAAGAATTAGACCTGGCTCAGCATTATTTGCGGATTCCGGTAGCTAAGAATTATACATCTTTGAATCTAGCACAGGCGGTTGGAATTTGTGCTTATGAGCTATGTCAGTTGGCTCAAGCTGATCTGATGTCGGTTTTGCCGATCGAGAATTTTGCCACTGCCGACCAGATCGATCGATATTTTCAGCATTTAGAGGATTTATTATTGAAAGTTGGTTATCTGCAAACTCATACGGCTCCTAATCGGATGAGCAAACTACGCAAGTTAGCGAACCGAGCAACTTTGAGTGAAGAAGAATTGGCTTTGCTGTGGGGAACTGTGAAGCAAATTGATTGGAAAATACAGCATCCAGAAAAAGAATTTTAAAAACACTTGACCTATTTAGTACTGAGGATCTATAGTAAGCTTATATGTGCGTACAAAAAAATTGGTGAGACAATAGTAAGCGTTGGAATTAGCTGCTGAAGTAGCATTCAACAAAACTTTTGCAATCTCGTGAGCAAACTGATTCCGGTTGGAATCACCCCCACTAAAAATCCTTAAATATAGGTAAAGCTCATGACGAATCCAAATTTGACCAAGGTTCAGCAAGAACTCTATGACTGGTTGGTAGAGTATATCAGAGAAAATCAACACGCTCCTTCGATTCGGCAGATGATGATGGCCATGGGTTTGAGATCTCCAGCACCCATTCAAAGCCGTCTAGAACACCTGCGAAATAAAGGCTTTATTCAATGGGCCGAAGGCCAAGCGCGGACTATTCAGATTTTGAAGAATAGTACTACTGGTATTCCCATTTTGGGCACAATCGCGGCTGGCGGTTTGGTAGAACCGTTTGTAGATGAGGTGGAGCGGTTGGATATTTCTGGCTTTTTCCAGGGCATAAATCATTTCGCGTTGCGAGTAACCGGCGACAGCATGATCGAAGACATGATTACCGAAGGCGATATGGTGATTATGGAGCCAGTGGTCAATCCTAAGACTGTGAAAAACGGCACGATCGTAGCGGCACGGGTAGATGGTCAGGGAACGACTCTGAAGCACTATCATATTACTGGTGATAAGGTGACTCTCAAGCCTGCTAATTCTAAGTACAAGCCCATCCAGGCTCCTGCTGAACAGGTGGAGCTACAGGGGACTTTGGTTGGCATTTGGCGCGGTTATTAGCAGCTCTCTGGCTGCTAAAAATTTCTGCACAATAGATATGTAATGATCCCACCTCTTACCCATTGAAGGTAAAAGGTGGGACTTTTCTGGTTTGCGAAACATCACAATCTGGAACCATCTCAGTCAAAATTTGTCAACTTACAAAATACAATGACCTGATATTCAGACATAATTATTGAGCAAACTTCGTCTCCGTGATACTGAAACCTTTAAAAGGTGAGTGGTATATTGTCCAATTTGAATTTTTATTTAGTAGAGGTTTTGGTGAAATCTATAAATTCTTTCTTGGGTGTGTTTCAAAGTCGCAAAATGCTGGCTTTGTTACTCCTGGGCTTTGCTTCTGGTCTGCCTTCTCAGGTAATTGATGTGCCACTGAAAACTTGGCTCACCAGCTCAGATGTAGATGTAAAGAAGATTACTGAAGTTGCGGCTTTAGCAGCCTTACCCTATGCTTTCAAGGCTGCTTGGTCCCCCTTGCTAGACCGCTATGTACCACCTTTTTTGGGCAGAAGAAGAGGTTGGATATTTCTGACACAGGCACTAATTATTGGGTCGATGTTAATGCTGGCTTTTCAAAACCCTAGCAATAGCAATCTTTCCTTAATTACAGCTTTTGCTGCTGCGATTGGCTTTTTTAGTGCCTCTCAAGATATTGCATCTGATGCTTACCGTACCGACGTGCTAAACAAGCCGGAAAAAGGTGCAGGGGCAGCAGTTTTCATCTTGGGATTTAGGTTGGCAATGCTGTTTGCTAGTGGCATCATTTTGGTTTGGACTGACCCCAAGATTCCTGGCCATATTTCATGGAATACAGCTTATTTGCTGCTGTCTGGCCTAATGCTGATTGGATTAACTACTACTCTGTGGGCACCTCAACCAGTAGATGAAGACAGAGCACCATCATCGTTAATTGACGCTTTTGTCTTGCCTTTTCGAGATTTTTTTGAACGGAAAGGTGTTTTATCAGGAATACTAATACTGCTGTTTGTTGTTGTCTATAAGATCGGCGACTATATGGTAAAAAGCGTGTCTCCGACTTTTTTACTGAAGGCCGCCCATTATTCTCAAACAGAAATTGGTGCTATTTCGGGTGGAATTGGGATCTTAGCTACCATTGTGGGATCTTTGGTGGGTGGTTCAGTCTTAAGTAAAATTGGTTTGAACCGATCGCTGTGGCTTTCTAGTATTTTATTAGCCATAGGTATTTTGCCTTATGTTTTGTTGGCGCAGGCTGCTCAAGGACTACCTCCTACCCAAACTCCTGGGAATGCACTTTTATTATTAGCAATCAATACTGAGTTTTTCTTTGCTGGGATGGAAGCCACTGTGTTTGTGGCATTTTTAATGGAGTTATGTAATCAGCAGTTTTCGGCTACTCAGTATGCGCTTTTCTCTAGTTTAATGCTGACTGGTAAGAGTTTTGTGACTGCTCCCATGGGCGATGTGGCCAAAGCTGTAGGCTGGCCAGGATTTTTTGCTCTCAGTGCTTTCTCAGCTATTCCTGGTTTGATTCTGCTGTATTTTGTTGCTCCTTGGAATGGAAGAGAAGCTGTAGATTAATTGCAGGAATTTAAACAAGATATTTTCACTCTACTCCGAAAATCGGAGTATTTTTTTATTTGTCGATAGTTCCTCGACCTGCCTCAAGCTGAACCAAAAGAGATCGGGCTGACTTTGGCTCGGCTTAATAATCGATCGCCCTGCTGATAACCGGGGTAGCGAATTTGGACTGGGGTTATGGGCGAAATTTGGCCTTCTAGAGATTGGTGAAGTTGGGGGTTAAAGGGAATGATTTCGCCCACTTGCCCGATCGATTGGATTCCCCAACTGGCTACTAGGCGATCGATCGATCCTACCAATGGCAATAATTTACTGGCAGGGAAGCGGGGATCTAGCTTGGCTTGGTGGGCTGCGGCTGGCCAGTAGGTCAAAAATGATTCGATGATTTGGAAACTAGCATATGAGAAATCATTAGGTTGCGGCGTGTCTGGACGATCGATGAGTTCTAGCTTTTCCAGCAAAGATGCCAGTGAGATTTGCAGTGACTTGCTCAGTTTTTGCAATTCGCTTATTTTCCAGGTGGCTAGTTGTCTCCGGCGGAGCTGGCGCAGTCGAGAAACTGATATGCCACTGGTGTTGGCGAGTTGTTGCCAGCTAGAAATCTTTGCTGTCACCAATAGGGGGCGCAAAACCGGGTCGAAAGGATAGGCTGCCATAAGGTCACAAATATAGAAAAAAAGGGAGTGTCTATGTTAGACACCCCGTCGATTACTAAAGGAAATTTAATTATCCAACAAACTGCGTAGCATCCATGCGGTTTTTTCGTGAAGCTGTAACCTCTGTGTCAATAAATCGGCAGTGGGCTCGTCGCTGGCTTTAGCAACTAGCGGGTAGATTGATCGGGCGGTGCGGCAGACAGCTTCTTGAGCTTCTACTAAGAGCTGGATCATCTCGGTAGCTTTGGGTACTTCGGTAGTTTCTGGAATAGAGCTGAGCTGAGCGTAGGCGCTGTAGCTACCAGGAGCAGTGTGGCCTAAGGCTCTAATCCGTTCGGCAATAAGGTCTACTGCGAGGGCTAATTCCGTGTATTGGGTTTCAAACATCAGGTGCAGAGTCTGAAACATTGGCCCAGTAACGTTCCAGTGAAAGTAATGGGTTTTGAGATACAGGGTATAGGTATCTGCCAATAACTTGCACAGTCCATCGGCGATTGCCTTGCGATCGCCAGTTTCCATGCCGATATCGATATTCATGAATTTACTCCTGTTGTTGGGTCTTAGATACTTAACTCTATTTTAGAACTGAATCTGAGCAAGAGTTTTAAAGATCCGTGGACATAATCTGTGCGACATTGATTACTAACTCGGAAATAGCGCCATCATGCTATGATGATGAATCGCTGTGTTTTGACTACTCAGCCTTTGCCACTTAAAAACTGGCCAGCTTGAAAAAGCCGCAGATGGCAAAGCACTAAACATCGTACATTCCTTAAGGTCCAGTATGGCAAAACGCCGCAACCTGAAAAAAGAAAAAGCAGAACGCAACCAAGCGTATGCCCGCAAGTTCCGTAAACGTCCTGCCAATGGCCGGATGTTTAAATCTAGATTCCGCTCTCCTTCCTCTACATCAGCAGAAGAAGACAACGAAGAAACTTCAGCAGCAGCTACCTAGTTTTATTACTGGGTTTCTGTTTCGCACTGCATAAATTACACCGTACAGCTTAGTTTATAAAACTCAGTTGTGGCGGTGTGTTTTACTTTTAAATAATATTTGAGGAATCAGTTTTATGCAGCTAGCCCTGAGTACTTGGCCAGAAGTGGAAGAATATTTGACTCGATCGACTGGCATCATTATTCCGATCGGTTCCACTGAACAGCATGGTCCGACAGGTTTGATCGGCACTGATGCAATTACGGCGGAGGGAATCGCGATCGGGGTAGGTAAAGCGACTAATGCTTTGGTGACTCCGACGATTAATGTAGGAATGGCCCTGCACCATACGGCTTTTCCGGGGACGATTAGCCTGCGGCCAGCGACTTTGATGCTGGTAATTCGAGATTATTTGGTGAGTTTAAGTCGATCGGGTTTTACTAAGTTCTTTTTTATCAATGGCCATGGCGGCAATATGGCCACGGCCAAAGCGGCTTTCAGTGAGACCTATGCTCATTTGCAAGATTTGCAGATGGAGCAAGAGATTCAATGCTATTTGGCTAACTGGTTTATGGGTGGTGCGGTTTATCAGTTAGCTAAGGAGCTGTATGGAGATAAAGAAGGTTCTCACGCTACGCCTTCGGAGGTGGCAGTGACGCAATATCTTTATCCTGATGCGATTAAGACTGCTTTTTTGGAGCCGTTGATTCCGAGTACTCACGGTATCTATAGTCCGAGTGATTTTCGGCGACGTTATCCCGATGGACGAATGGGTTCGGATCCTAGTTTGGCTACGCCGGAGCATGGGCAAAGGTTTTATGATGCAGCGGTGCAGGAGTTGAGTAAGAGCTATCATAAGTTTCTACAAAGTTAAGGATTCAACAATATCGATTCATGAGTGTCAATTCATCAGATTGAAAAATCTTTTGGTTGAAACTTGGCAAAACCCAGAAAGTTTGTGATTGTTTGTGCGAGATCTTCATAATATTGCTGTTCGTTAGGAATCGAATTCATACTTTGTATTCTGATGGGCTTACTGTTATTAATTTTTATTTTGATGTAATAATATTCATATCCGTCAACGTCAGTATCTCTTTCTACTTGAAGATCTTGAATATCGAAGATAGATCGGCGAATTGTTTTTTTGTACAACAGCTTTCGAGAAGTCCAGCAAAATACATCTCGCCCTTTATCAAAAACACCAGATAGATAGATCTCCTGAAGAAACATCGCCATTAAAATGAGTACAATACCTGCTAACAAAAGCATTGAGCCAAAAGCGTGAACACCTTGCTGATCAAAAGTATGTGGCACACCATAACGATTTTGGCTAAGAATCAAACATCCCAATATAAACATCGAGACT
Source organism: Synechococcales cyanobacterium GL140_1_metabinner_5_sub (assembly GCA_025359065.1). Lineage (GTDB taxonomy): Bacteria > Cyanobacteriota > Cyanobacteriia > Cyanobacteriales > Chamaesiphonaceae > JAAFHZ01. The sequence continues at coordinate 37,036 of JANYHM010000064.1, forward strand.
CCCCATAAGTAGGGTGTATTTACCTTATTACTATTAGCCACCGCACGAATTTCTAGATACTGGTGAGTTTGCTGATAAATTTTCATGGGTTAAAATATTAATTTTTTCTCAAAAGAGATCAATTTTAGCCAGTCCCAGTAAACCAGGGGAGAGACTTTAACTCCCCTGATCATATTCTCACTTATTTTTTCACCGGGACAAAGTCGAAGCCTAGCTTTGATTTATTTCCGGGAACAACCTTCACCAGTTGGATATTGGCATTTCGATCGCCTGAGGGTTGGAACTTCACATTCCCAGAACTACCAGTAGTCTGAAAAGTAGGATTAGATAAAGCTATTTGTACTCCAGCCCGGGTGGGGTTGGTTTTTAGGGCTGCGGCTAGCGCCTGCACTGCATCATAAGACAGCGCTGTGCGCCAATTCACTTCGGCTTTCCAGAATTGACGAGAAGATGTGGCAAAAACTGCTTTAGGATCACCATCAATGTGCCAAGGCACTGCTACGACTAAGCCTTCGACTTTAGCCTTGCCCAGTTCTAGAGTTTTGGGTGAGTATACGTCATCCCCACCTAAAAGGGGTAATTTTTTGTTGTTGATATCGGCTACCTGCATGGCCTTAGGCAGGGTACCGGTGTTGGCAGCCAGCATAATAACGTCAGCGCCAAGGGTATTAGCCTGGGTTAGAGCAGTACTGGCGTTAAAATCTGCGGCATTCATATCTACTTCTTGAACTACGGTACCGCCGCCTAACCCCATATCAGTAACAAATTCTGATTTCAAAGATTTGCTATAACCACTATCACCATTAAAAAAGACGATCGCTTTTTTGCGTTTGATTACATTCAGTGCATAATCGCTTAGAGCTTTGGCTGCAACCGCATCGCTGGGTATAGTGCGGAAAGCATACTTACTAAATCCTGATAGTTTTACTGAACTACTGATGGGTGAAATATTCACAAGTTGAGATTTTTTATAAACTTCTGCCGCAGAGATCGAAGAATCACTACTAAAGTGCCCTACTACTCCCAAGATTTTGTCATCTTTGCCAAAGGACTCGGCCACGTTGCCAGCGGTTTTGGCTTCATCAGCGTCATCGGCAATCATCACTTTTAATGGAGTGCCATTAATTCCGCCAGTTTTGTTGATTTCGGTCTGGGCTTGAGCCACACCTCGCAGCATTTCTAGTGCTCCAGGAGTATCCGATTTCATGGGCACCGCTACCCCAATAGTCAGAGCTTTTCCGTCGCCGATTTTGGCATTATTGGCATAAATATGGGTTTCTGGGGCGTTGGGGGTGACTTTGAGAGCTTTTTCAAACTCGGCAGTGGCTTGAGCATAGTTTTTGTTGCCTAAAGCTGCTATGCCAGCATTTTTGGCCTGTAAAAATTCATTAGAACTTTGACCTTCAGCACCACCAATGTTTTTATCGCCAGCGCTTAATGTACCTGGAGATCCTTGGTTGTCGGTACTACTCACAGAAGGAGAGGGGCTGCTGCCGTTGGAGGGTTTGTTTTGATTGCTAAACCACCAATAACCTCCGGCCAAAACTCCGCCGGTGATTAATAAAGAGCCAAGTAAAATAGGGATTTCGTTTTTAGAAGAGTTCATTATTTATTTATTCAAACCAGATAGTAAGCGATAGATTAGTCGAAACAATATAGCAGTAGTAATAGCTGTCATCACACCCCCGATCGCTGCGGCGGCAAACGAAACAAAATCTAGTTTAGCCATTACTAGGGCAATTACACCAGAAACAGCGGCTACTGCGGCCATAGTTATTTTGTTTAGTAGCCTTTGCCACTGAAAGTAGATGAGTACTACTGCACCCAGTATCACCAAGATCGGAGTTGGCAAGCTGAGATGATTAGAAACCACTCCGATCAGACCGCTTTGCCAACCAACAAAGCCAGCTCGACCGACGTATTCTGGTAACGGAAGCTGGTGTAGAGGCAGGCGACGATTGGTTTTGGTTTGCGGAATGGCCGGTTCAAAGACGTGGGCTGGTGCATAGACTCCTGCCGAAGCTGCTAAATTGGCTGGTGCAAGATTGACTGTGGGAGCTGAGGGAATCACTGTGGGTAATGGCAGCGAAATTGGCGTATTGCCAATTAATGCCTTGCGGGTTTCGGCTACAGATTGGAACCGATCGAAGGGGGCATTTTGCAGCATTTTGTTCAGGACTGCGGTGATATGCTCACTAACTTGGGTGTAATTTTCCCACTGCCAGCGATCGCGCACGGTATCAAACAGGTTTTCGTGGCTTTCGTTGGTAAGCAAGACAACGCAGGTGGCGGCGAGAGCGTAGAGATCGGAGGCAAAAAAGACCTGCTGGCCGCGCAGTTGCTCGGGTGGGGCATAGCCTTGGGAGTAAATAATGGTGGAGCCAGGTTTGGCGATGTTTTTAATTGCACCAAAGTCCAACAAGTACAGGCGGCCATTAATGTGGCGCATGATGTTGGAGGGTTTAATGTCACGGTGGATGACGTTGTGGCTATGGATAAATTCCAAAATGTTGAGCATTTCGGTCAGAATTTCTATGATGTCTGCTTCGCTGAAGCGACCGCGACGAAACATTTCTTGTTCGAGGTTTTCGCCTTCGACGAATTCTTGCACCAAGTAAAAGAATCGATCGTCTACGCCAGTGTTAGCGTTGGGTGCCGGTATGTCAAAAAAGGCAAAGAGGTTGGGAATTTGGGAGTGTTCGCTGCCGAGCTGTTCAAGGATTTCGGCTTCGCGATGAAAGAGTTCTCTGGCCATGGTGAGTTGCTGGGGAGTCATGACCATGGCAGGTTTAAATTGTTTGATGGCGCATTGACGCATTCTAGGAGTGAGTCGATCGCGCCCCAAATACGCGGTGCCAAAGCCGCCTTCGCCGAGTATTTTAGTAGTAAGGTAGCGCCCTTCTAAAATCAGGGGCATGCCGCAAGACATACAAAACTGTTGTTTGACCGTTTTTAAAGTTTCGGGGTCATCCAGGCTGGGGAAGATGTTTTGGGGTTTGGGGCAACTCGGATGGGTGCAATACAGCTCCATAGACACTCGCAAGGACAACTAATAGTCTAATGGTATCGCAAGGGGCTGGTGTTCGATCGTCATTGCCAAAGACTATCTTCGTCAAGAAGCAAAATGCTGATCATAATTCTGTAGATGTCTTTGGTATCTGAACAATAACCTGACTAAGTTGGTAGCCGCAGTACGTCTTAGCCACAAAGCCCAAAGCGTTATTCAGCAGAATGTGGTTTTTGCTTTGGGCTTTACTGGAATTTTGGTAACTGGTAACTTTTTGGGGTCGATCGGTTTACCTTTGGCGGTGCTCGGCCACGAAGGATCCACAGCGCTGGTAACTCCCAGTGGTCTGCGACTGTTGCGCTCTTAGACTACGCTAAATTCACATTGTCCCAAGAATCACCCAAACCTACTAACCAGCTAATGGCATAGCGGCGCTCGTAAATAATATCTGGATCGATCGATTCGTTAATCTTTTTAGCCTTCTTCGCTGGCTGCATGGCTTGCCAATGAGCTTGGCAATGCTGTTCTTCGGCAATGCTTAGGGCATCATTATGGCGCAGGCAAGCATCACCTAAAAATTGAGCAGTACTATTGGTAATTTGATAAAGATAAGGAATTTTTTCCAAAGCAAAGCGCTGATCAAGCTTCGGCATTTCTTCTATATAGCCCAGCGCCCAGAGCATGGGAGGAAGACTTTCTGTCAGCCAGCCAAAATCGGCTCGGTCTTCATCGCTGACTGTCGTCGAGAAGTAAAACTCTCGCTCAGCTTCAGAAAAATACCGATCGATGTTGTAAGCATAAACCCAATCTACCGTAGGAGCAGCTTCTATGGAACAAGCTCGATCCAAGACGGCCAAAATTGCTAAAACCCGCTGCGCCACCTCAAAGGGATGACGAACATTAATCTGAAAGCTAGGGTCTGGTGCATTCATGGCGATTTAGCTAAAACAATGACTAGGTTCTCTTAGTCAATTTACCCAAACCTCCAGCAAGAATTTGCCCTCTACTTAAATAATGCCTTCATTCCCTCTTGACGTTTTAAAGAAAGCTTAGTACCCTGGCGCTTTTCAGCCTGTTGAATAATTCGGTTCAAAAGTTCGGTATAAACTAGCTGTGGTCGTGATTTCATCCACAGATAAAAAGATAGAGAACCTGGAAGCGTGTTGATTTCATTGAAGTACAGTTGATTGGCATCGGCATCAATAATGAAATCAATGCGGGACACACCACTACAACCCAAAAGTTGGAAAGCTTTTTTAGCATAGTCAATACCAGCTTGCTTTAACCCCTGATCCATCTCTTGGGGGTCAATAATTCTCGACAGACTAGCCATCCCTTGAGATTCGCTGTCACCGGTTTTTTTGGCTCCATCATCCCGCAGATATTTTTCTTCGTAGGTCAACACCCCACTGATAGAAACTGGCATCTCTACTACCGAGGCTAGCACTTCGTCTTCATCGCCCACTACCGAGACGTTGATTTCTAAGATATTTTTGACGCAGGGTTCAATAATGGCCTGACTGTCATAGCGAAAGGTGTTTGCTAAGCAACCATTTAAAGAAGCTTCGTCTTTGGCTACTCCAATTCCGATACTAGAACCCAGGTTACAGGGCTTGACAAACAGGGGGAGCTGTTCCAAGCCGGGAGTGGCAAAAATCTGATCTCGCACCTGTGCCAAACTTTTTTGGGCGATCGATCGATCAACCACAGCAGCGGGTAAAACTGGAATTCCGGCAGCTTCGAGAGTTTTCTTACACTTATACTTATTCATGCCCAAAGCCGCTGGCAACACCGTACAGCCGGTGTAGGTGGCATCCGCCATCTCTAACATGCCTTGGATACAGCCGTCTTCGCCGAAAGTACCATGAAAAGCCAAAAAGTATACATCGATCGGCACGATGTCGCTAGTAGATTTACCAAAGCTAAACAAACCACGCTGAGGATTAATTACTGTTAGCCCTTTACTGCCAGCGATCGGAATCAAAGCCACCTCTTGGACTTCCCGCAGGGATCCGGGCAAGCCGCGATAAAAAGATTTCTCCAACAGCCGATCTCCCACATACCAGCGCCCAGACTGGGCAATATAGACCGGAATCGGCTCGTACTGAGTGACATCCAAGACGTTGATTAACTGGAGGGCTGTAATTACCGAGATTTCGTGTTCGACTGATCGACCACCAAACAACACTGCAATATTTTTTTTCTTGGTCATCTCTCTAAGCCATTTCTCAAATCTTTCGGGTGATACTGGGCGGCAAATCGAGCATCGTTTTACGCACCTGCGACCGCCAAACATGAATATCATATCCTCTCCTGTTCACATCCTCACCTACCGCGAACAGAAAGATCTACATTATTTGTGGAGTTCGGAGCACGAGTGAAGCCATAAATCTGGCAAAAGACCTAGGGCTTCACAGAGCATTTTGATGAGGCAATATCCTACGAACTGAACCTATAGCAATATCCCCAAAATTTTCAGGGTTTTGGCTCCCACTACTCCATCGGCACCTAAGCCTTTTTTATCTTGAAACTTGTGCACCGCCGTTGCTGTAGCTCCGTCAAAGTTGCCATTGACCGGCACCGGGAATCCGGCATTAGTCAGAGCCTGTTGAATTCTTTTGACTACTTCGCCCATTGAACCGATAGTAAAAATGCGAGTGGTCACAAAACCATCGATCAGTGATTTATTCATTCTGACGGCGCTCTGCTCACCAAAGTCACCGTCTACAGTCATTTGGTCATTAGGATTATGGCGATTCCATAACTTTTGAAATGCCTTGACTCCCAAGTCGCCTACATCATCGCGACCGCTATCGTTATAAAAGTGAACTGGATCGCTTTCGCCCTGCCATTCCCAGCCGTTTTTTTAGGAGCAGTGCTTTCCAGTCACCAAAATTATCTACATCGATCGCTAACCCGTCTTCATGATTACTTCTACCCGGTCTGGCTGCCAAGGGCACTAGTTCTCGATGACCGCGCTCATAAATTTGGCGCAAGATGTGCTGCTACACCACTGTACGATAGGCCGAATTGATTTTCATCCGCATTCCTGGCTTTTGGTTGATTCCTTGGCGCAGAACCGATCGTAGTGATTCTTTGGGGCCAGATTGTAAAAAATAATTCAAGAATGCTTCACTAAAAAGGTTTGAGCCGGTATGCCAGACAACCGATAAGCTAATTTCTTAATGAAAATTCACTGCTTTACCTCTAATTGAATTAAGCCAAACCATTCTCAAACACCAAAAATTGCAGAGATCTGCTTAGATTTGGATCAATCTCACCACTTTTGGTGTGCTAACACACCGCCAAAAAAAACTTCCGGATTAGCTGGTATGAACCTCGAATGCTGGGGTATGTTCTGAATTGCCTACTCCCCCACCAGACTTTAGAGGTATTGCCGTGTTGAAAAAAATTCTAGTTGTTAGCCTGCTATTGACCACCGCTGTCATGGTCAGCACTGCTGCCCACGCTGAAAATGCCAATCATTTGAGCCAGTTGTTATCGACCAAAGAATGTAGCAAGTGCAACTTGGTCAATGCTGGATTGGTGCTTGGTGAACTGAGCGGTGCAGATCTCAGCCAAGCTAACTTGGTGGGTGCTAACTTGAGTCAGGCTAGATTAATTGGTGCTAACTTAAAGGGCGCAAATCTCACCGGTGCTTCTTTGAATGGTGCCGACTTGACTGGTGCTGACCTAACAGGGGCAGTTTTGAACTCCACCGACTTGCGCGATGCTTTCTTGGGTGGGGCAAATTTGACTGGTGTTAGTCTGCAAAATTCTTATATTCAAGGTGCTGTTGGTTTGGCTGGTACTGCTGGTAGTGCTGATGATTTTGCCAAGTGGGGCTACGCTGAGTGGCAAAAAAACAACTACAAAGGCTCGATCGAACACTTCAGTCAGGCAATTCGTCTCAATCCTCAAATGGGCAATGCCTACTATGGCAGAGCTATGGCACGCTATCGCTTACAAGATGATGCTGGTGCTACTGTTGATGCTACCAAAGCTGAGCAAATCTTTAAGCAAAAAGGCGATATTGCTTCTGCCACTAATGCCCAAAATTTTGTGAAGTCGATCGAAATTGCTCGTCAACCAACTAAGCCTAGTCAAGGCGGCGGTGGTAGCTTTGTAGACGTAATTACTGGCGTAGCTTCTACCCTGCTCAAATTCTTCTAAATAGATTCCTCGTTCTGGGCGGTTTGTGGAGCCGTTAGGCGATCCCTAAAAAATTGCTCAAGATCGAGTCCAGTGTTAATCTGAGTGCAAAGCATTGACGCGGCAAAAACGAGGCAACTTGGCACTGGACTTCCGTAATATCAATACTCTCTGGGCTTCGGCTTTAGTTGGCACCCTCGAACATTTAGGGGTGTCTCTGGCCGTAGTCTGTCCGGGGTCTCGATCGACCCCCTTAGCTGTGGCTTTTGCCCAGTCTACAAAAATTGCTGCGATTCCAGTTCTTGATGAGCGATCGGCGGCTTTTTTTGCTTTGGGTCATGGTAAACGAACTGGTCAACCTGCTGTGGTGCTTTGTACTTCGGGCACTGCGGCAGCCAATTTTTATCCGGCGGTGATCGAAGCCCGCGAAAGTCGGGTGCCATTGCTGGTTTTGACTGCCGATCGACCGCCAGAACTAAGAGATTGCCATTCGGGTCAGACTATTGATCAGCTCAAAATTTATGGCAATTATCCCAACTGGCAAGCCGAGATGGCAGTGCCTGCTGTAGAGCTGTTGACTTATCTTCAGCAGACAATCATTTACGCTTGGGAGCGTGCTTTGGTTCCCAATGGTGGAGCTGTCCATTTAAATCTGCCTTTTCGGGATCCGCTGTCCCCAGTAGCGCAGCCAAAGATCTTGGCGCTAGCGGAGCAGATTTCTCTGAAGTTTCCAGATGTACCAGCGATCAGTAGTAAATCAATTCTCGATTGGAAAATCCCAGCAGCTTGGTCTGAACAACGGGGCTTACTTGTAGCGGGGATCGCTCAACCTGCTGACCCAGCGGCTTATGCTCAAGCGGTTAATGATATTGCGCTGGCATTAGGGTGGCCGATTTTAGCAGAAGGTCTATCGCCTTTGCGCCAATATTTTAGTGAGCAATTAGTCACCACTTATGATCTGATTTTGCGGCAGCCAGAATTGGCATTAAAGCTACGACCAACGGTGATACTGCAACTGGGGGATCTGCCTACCAGTAAGGAGCTACGCCAATGGTTAGCTATGGTGCGGCCTCAAACTTGGATTCTAGAATCCTCTTTGCAAAATGTTAACGCTCTACATTTAGATGCTACTTATCTGCGATCGACTGTAGTAGATTTAGCTGAGAAACTACAAACTGTCCTGCCCGGAAATCTAATCACTACAAATAGTTACACTGAGCAGTGGCTGAAGCTCGATCAACAGGTACGGGTGGCGATCGATCTCACTATGCTAAAACTAGAAACTCTCTGTGAGTGCAAGATCCCTTGGCTGCTATCTCAAATTTTACCCCCAGAGACAGTAGTGTTTGTGTCTAACAGCATGCCGATCCGCGATGTGGAATTTTTTTGGCGACCCAATCAGCAGCGGTACCATATTTTGGGTAATCGGGGGGCTAATGGAATTGATGGCACGCTCTCTACGGCTCTGGGGGCTTTGCATCAGCACAACCAGCCAGGAATTTTAATCACCGGAGATCTGTCTTTGCTCCATGATACAAATGGCCTGCTACTGCGTCGGCAGTTTCAGGGAAGTCTGACTATTTTGCTGATCAACAATAATGGTGGTGGCATTTTTGGCATGTTGCCAATTAAGCATTTCGACCCCCCTTTTACGGAATTTTTTACCACCCCCCAAAATGTAGATTTTGATACGCTCTGTGGTGCTTATCAAATTCCACACCAAAAAATTGAGAGCTGGTCGATGCTTCAAACAAAAATCACTCAGCTTGGTATGCCGGGGATCACTTGTTGGGAGGTCAGCACCAATTCTGAACTCGATAATCAATGGCGCAAAGAGAATTTGACACAATTTGTTACCAATATTTAAGATCGGCTAACCCCACTTCTACCCCACCCTCTAAAACATAAGGTCTATGGGATTCTGGAATTGGGTGTAATTGGCCTGTAGGAAGTTAGTATTCAAGCTTTCTGTAATGGGACTAGGCGGTGCTTTTCACCAAAAAGCTTTTGGTGAGGCACCCTTTACTCCAATCTGTTACAAAAACTGCAACGCCTGACAGCCAAAGGTTTTTTTGTCGTAAACTGAATTCCCCACGCTTAATAATTAATTAAGTTTTGGAACAAAATTTTTCTGTTAATGTCATAAATAACCAATAGCTGAACAGTTGTTGGAATTTGCATCAGGTTAAAGTTAGTCATAGGCTTTTCGTCTGTGAACTAACCGGAAATTGGTTAATGACTCGGTTAATAAGTCTTAATCTTTAAATTACCTTTTGCAACTTTTGACCGCTCCTCACCCAGTTAACTTAATATTCCCGTTAACTTATTTGACTGTACAGATTAACTTTTGGATTACCTCCAAAACATCAGACAAACTCGTTGGATCAGGAGCGTACTGGAACTATGCCTAACCTTAAAACCATGACTGATAGACAGCCTAAGTACACCGGCGATAGCATCCGCAGCTATCTTCACGAAATCGGGCGCGTTCCCCTGCTGAGCCACGAAGAAGAAATTACTTTGGGCAAACAGGTGCAGCAAATGGTGGTGCTGCAGGAACTCCAGCTCAAACTACAAGAAGATTCTGGCCAGCCCGTGCCGGACAGTGATTTGGCGTTGGCTGCTCAAATTGATGAGCATGCGCTGAAACGGGTTTTCTTGCTTGGTCAACGCGCTAAAAAACGCATGATTGAAGCTAATTTGCGTTTGGTTGTAGCGATCGCCAAGAAATACCAGAAGCGTAATTTGGAATTTTTAGACCTTATTCAAGAAGGCTCTCTCGGTCTAGAGCGTGGCGTAGAAAAGTTTGACCCCACTCGGGGCTATAAATTTTCGACCTATGCCTACTGGTGGATTCGGCAGGCCATCACTCGGGCGATCGCTCAACAGGCGCGATCAATTCGGTTGCCAATTCACATCACCGAGAAGCTGAACAAAATCAAGAAAACTCAGCGCGAACTTTCCCAGTCTTTGGGTCGTAGTCCCACTACTCAAGAAATTGCGGTAGTGCTGGAGTTGGATCCGGCACAAATTCGTGAATACCTGAGTATTTCACGACAGCCTGTGTCGTTAGATATCAAGGTGGGTGACAACCAAGATACTGAGCTTTCGGAGCTGCTAGAAGACGGTGGCCCTTCCCCCGAAAGCTATACGGTTCAAGACAGCTTGCGCCGCGATCTGATTGGTATTTTGAATGAACTGTCACCGCAACAGCGTCAAGTCCTGAGCTTGCGCTTTGGCTTAGATGGAGATTCAGAAATGTCGTTGGCTAAAGTTGGCCAAATCCTCAATCTCAGTCGCGAACGGGTACGCCAGCTAGAGCACCAAGCTCTGTCTCAGCTCCGTCGTCGTCACCGCGATTTCCAAGACTATGTGGCTAGCTAAGGCAGCTTAGAGCGTAGTTAACAATAAAGAATCTGGAGTAGCAATGTCCCCACTACTCCAGATTCTTTATTTTTTGTACTGAAATGCTCTTGTTTCTGCGAAAAAATAAGTTATAACTGTGTTAGCGAGATTCAGGTATACTCATAGATACCGAGATTATCGGCTCCAAGTTCACCCCTATTTAAATAATTCGTCTCAGGCGTAAAGCTATGTTGCTCCATCAGGTCGTTCGGTTCTGTTTTTCAGCTACTAAGGTTTGCTTAACTGGCCTCTTAATTAGTGCTGTTTTGACCAGCGGTTTTACTCTCAGCGCCGAGGCTAAGCCTTTGGCCAGTCGTCCAGCTTTGCAGTCTACTTTATCTAATGGAGATGTGGCTACCAATAGCCGCTCACTGGCAAATGGTACCTACATGTATGGTGAATCTAACCAGCCCGGTGAAACTGGGCGAGAATACGTGGTTTTTGAAAACCATGGTGGTGTGGCGATAGGAGCAGTATTCTTAGCTAATTCAGAATATAGCTGTTTCTCTGGACAAGTAAAGCCACACCAGCTAGACATGATGGTAGAGGATACTTACGACAACGTTAGTCGTCCTTATGCGGTTAGCCTAGAATCGATGTCTGGTGAAACTACCACCGGTTTAGAATACCGATCGGTGCAGCAGATTGGGCAAAAAGAAGTGAATCTTCTTCAGACCTGCCGCAGGTTCTACCAGGATCGCTTCAGCAAGAAGGCGATCGGCGGCTAACCAAACCTGTGATTTTTACTAAAAACCCTGTAACCGCAGGGTTTTTGACTTTTGGAGCATCTACCTTGAAAATATCAATTAGCCTGTTGTTGTTGGGGAGTTATTTATTATTCCCGCTCTTCGCCTTTGCTCAGCCAGCTAGATCCCCTAACCCAGTGAAAACCATGGTGAATGATCCCCATCAGTGGCTAGAAGATGTGGAAGGTGCTCGATCGATCGAGTGGGTGAAGAAACAGAATGATCGATCAACCAAAATTTTGCAGGCTCGCCCAGAGTTTGAGCCGAGTCGCCAAAAAACTTTAGAACTTTTGAACAGCAAAGATAAAATCCCCTACTTTAGACGGATTGGTAATTTTGTTTATAACCTGTGGACAGACCAAAAGAATCAGCGGGGTCTGTGGCGGCGGACAACTTTGGCAGAATACCAAAAGCCGTCGCCTGCTTGGGAAACTGTATTAGATATTGATGCTTTAGGGAAGACCGAAAAAGAAAGCTGGACTTGGGGTAGGGCTGATTGTTTTGCTCCAGAGTATCGCCGCTGTTTAGTTTCTTTGGCACGGGGTGGCTCGGATGCTGTGGTGGTGCGAGAGTTTGATTTAACCACTAAGAGTTTTATTATTGGTGGCTTCAGTTTGCCTGAAGCTAAGTCCGATCTGTCTTGGAAGGACGAGAACACTATTTACGTGGGCACCGATTTTGGTGCGGGCAGCATGACCAAATCTGGTTATCCACGGGTGATTAAAGAATGGCGACGCGGTATGCCGTTAGCTAGTGCGGTAACGGTATTTGAGGTAAAAGAAAGTGATGTTTCCGCTTCGGCTTCTTCGATCAATCATTTGTATGGCGGTCAACGACGCATTCTATTTCAGCGTAGCATCGATTTTTATCACAATGAGGTGTTTGATCTTCAGGATGGTCAACTAGTTAAAATCGATAAGCCCAGTGACGCTATTTTTTCGCCATTTGCAGGTAATGTGACGCTGAAACTACGCAGTGATTGGCAAGTTGCTGGAAAAACTTATAAGGCCGGATCACTGCTATTGGCTAGTTATAGAGCCTACAAGGACTATGTAACTGGAAGGCAAAGCTTCAAGGTGTTGTTTGAGCCAACGGCTACTAAGAGCTTAGTTGATTACAGCTTTACCCGAGAGCATGTGATTTTAAACATTTTAGATAATGTTAAAAGTCGCTTGGTGGAGATCCGACTCTCTAGTCCTAAGCATATTTTTCCTCTCAAGGATCAGCAACCAATATCGATTAACCTACCCAAAAATGGCACAATTTATCTAGATAGTCTGTTTGATCCTAGTTTGCCTGATGATCCTTTGGGCGATCAATATGTTATTAACTACAAAGATTTTTTGACTCCTGATAGTTTGATGTTAGGGTGGGCTGGTGGCGGCCAACAGTTGCTTAAGCAACTGCCCCAGCGTTTTGATAGCAAGGGGATGAAGGTAGAGCAGTTTTTTGCAGTTAGTAAAGATAAAACTCGGGTGCCTTATTTTGTGGTTTCGCCGAAAGGGGTGAAAACCGATGGCTCTAATCCGACATTGCTTTATGGTTATGGTGGTTTCCAGGTAAATCAACAGCCCTGGTATAGTGGTTCTTGGGGGAATAATTGGCTAAAGAAAGGGGGGGTGTTGGTGTTGGCGAATATTCGCGGTGGTGGGGAATACGGTCCAGCTTGGCATCAAGCGGGGATTAAAGTTAAAAAGCAGAATAGCTATGATGATTTTATCGCGATCGCTGAAGACCTAATTACGCGTAGAATCACCACTCCACGCCATTTGGGAATTATGGGTGGCAGTAATGGTGGTTTGTTAGTGGGAGCGAGTTTTGTACAGCGGCCAGATTTATTTAATGCGGTGGTTTGCCAGGTGCCGCTGCTAGATATGCAGCGTTATCATCGTTTATTGGCAGGTAATTCTTGGGTTGCGGAGTATGGAGATCCTGATCAGCCTGCGGAATGGGACTATATTCGTCGCTATAGTCCTTATCAGAATGTGAAAAAGGGTGTGAAGTATGCTAGGGTGTTTTTTAATACTTCTACGAAGGATGATCGAGTACATCCGGCTCATGCACGCAAAATGGTGGCGAAGATGCTGGAGCAAGGCCATGAAATACTGTATTTCGAGAATATTGAGGGTGGCCACGGAGGCGCAGCCGATAATAACCAACGGGCGACGTTGAGTGGTTTGGAATTCGCATATTTATGGATGCAGTTAGGCAATAAGTGAGGACTTAGGAGGTTGGCTTGAAACGTTCTGTGGTGATCCGTCATAAGCATCTGGTTGCTATAGCCAAATGGTTGGTGATTGCCTATGTAGTTAGAACTCAATGCCGGGTTGGGCTTTAATGCCTTGTTCCCGGAAGGGATGCTTGAGGGGCTGCATTTCTGTGACTAAATCGGCGTGTTCGATCAGTTCTGGAGGTGCGCCGCGTCCGGTGAGAATGACGTGGGTGTTGGCGGGTTTTTGGCGGAGTCCGGCTAGGACTTCTTCGATTTGGAGGTAGCCTAGTTTGAGGGCAACGTTAATTTCATCGAGTAAAACGGTGCGATAGTTTGGGTCTAGGATGTATTCTAGGGATTTTTGCCAAGCGGCTTGAGCCATTTGAATATCTCGATCGCGGTCTTGGGTATCCCAAGTGAAGCCTTCGCCCATGGCATGAAATTCTAGCTGGTCGGCGAATTTGGAGAGGACGTTTTTTTCGGCGGGTTCCCAGGCTCCTTTGATATATTGAATAATTGCTACCCGGTAGCCGTGACCCAACGACCTTAAGACCATGCCCAATGCGGCGGTGGTTTTGCCTTTGCCGTTGCCAGTGTTGACTATTACTAAGCCTTTTTCGGCGATCGCGTTGGCTATGCGATCGGCCTGAACTTCTTGGCGACGCTGCATTTTTTGTTGGTACTGCTCAGTTGTAAGGTCGGCCATGACTGTCTGAAATATAAGGGGTATTTGGATTGTAAGCGAATTGATTGCTAACTTTGGGTTTTGCATTCAATTTCTTGACCACCGTAATTATACGGAAGCTGCTGTTTTCTTCCGGATAGGCGATCGGTATTTGCGTAGAACTACGGATCTCGCTTAGTTATAGAAGTGGTTATGTTGGTCATGGCGATGTTTCATCTCACTGCAACTACTGATCCTGATCATGCTTAAAAAATTCTTCTTGCCTTGTCTCGCTGCGGCGATCGCTTTACCGCTGCCCTTGAGTGTTCATGCAGCGACTACGACTCCTGTTGTTTTTCCATTGAGTCTCGCTGTATCTAGTAAAACTTTATCTAATTCTGATCTTAGCAGCATCAAGAAAGAAGTTGCTGGATTGATTCAAGCAATGAACACCCGAGATACCAAGAAATATATAGGGTACTACTCTAAAAAGTATCAGGCCGATCGGGGTGGTGTTAAAGTTGACTATAACAATATTCTGACATACGCTAAAACTTCGATAGAAATGCTTAAAGCATTTGGAATTAAAATTGATTCCCAAGATGTCAGAATTGCTGGTATTGGTAATAACAAAGCAACTGTTGAAATAATTTACAAGGTAGATTTATCTAAAGATTCTCCATTGGCTAATAATCCACAAGTAAATGCCAAGAAAGATAAACCAAATGGCATATTTATGACTATGGAAAAAGTTAATGGCAGATGGTTAGTTATTTCTGATGAAAACTTGATAGTTAATGAGTCAGCACCGATCGCCTCTAATGGTCAAAAGCCAAGAGCCAATGACAAAACATCAGCAATGGCAGTCACCGCTCAAGACCAACAGTTTTTCGCGGTTTTCTTTAATCGTCACCTAGATGCCTTAAACCGTAAGAACCTTAATGATTATTTAGCTACTCTGGATGCTAGTTCTCCACAGTATAAAAAAATCAAAGTAGAAACAGCGCAGTTGTTCAAAGAATATACCTTGAAATATACTGCGCAGTCTGTGAAACTCGTTTCACGAAATAAAAATGAAGCTGTAGTAGAGATGGTAGCTACTGTTAAAAAGGTCAGCGGTGGTGGCTTTAAAGACAGCAAAATGAAAACCACTAACTTTCTCAAAAAAAGTGATGGCAGGTGGCGGATTGTTGATACATCGATCGACTCTGTAACTGATTTGGTAGCCAAGAAATAATACGAAGCCAAAAATTATCTGAAATCATTGTTTCACCCTCACCCGTTGGAGAGCCAAAATGCGGGTGATCAACTGCTCAATAAATCCATTAGCTCTTTGCTGTGCTTAGATTCTGTGCCAAAAATATAGTTAGGGGTAAAAACTGTGATGTCGTTGCCGCCCAGGTTGCGGAGATGACTGACCGCATCGCGCCATTGGCTTTGGTTTACCACGATCGTCACTGCGTACCAGTTAACATCTTGGTTGGAATAAACTTTGGCAACAGTTGGGCCGCGCATTCCAGCTAATTCGGAAACGTGGCTGGCTAGGAGTTTTTTGCCGATGCTGTCAGCACTACCGTCTTGGATATTGGCGGTGATTGAAGTGAATTTCTTGGCTTCTAAGTGGGCTTCGATCGAATCTAAAACCACCTTAGTAATTTCTTGCTTGCGGGGATCTGCCTTCAGCAAGTCTCTATTAGCAATCATACAAGCCTGAGATTTCAGCATCGGTGCGCCGGTAATTTGGCGCAGGCGATTTTCTCTTAAAGTAGTGCCGGTACTGCTAACATCGGCAATCATATCGGCATAGCCCATTTTAGGAGCGGCTTCTAAAGCTCCATTGGCATCTACCAGCGAACAGCGAGTAACCTGGTGTTTCTGTAGCCAGTTTTTGGTGAGCTGAGGATACTTGGTGACAATGCGCAGATTACGGCCTTTTTGTTGATAAAAGTCGATCGCTAGATCAGCCAAATCGGCCATGGAAACCACATCAATCCAGCTTTCTGGAACAGCTAAGACTAGCTCGCAGCGCCCAAATCCTAGTTCTGGATAGACATTAATGATGTGCTCATAACCAATGCTTTCTTCGGCTACTAGGTCATAACCAGTAATCCCTAAATCGACGCTGCCTTCTTGTACCTTGGTGACAATATCCGAAGCACGTTGAAAGATCACCTCCACTTCTGGCAGGCTGGGAATTTTGGCAATGTACTGTCGATCGTTGGGGCGAGATATTTTGAGACCCGCAGCAGCCAATAGCTCGGAAGTAGATTTTTCGAGGGCACCTTTGCTGGGAATCGCAATGCGCAGTTTATCGTCGGCTCTTTTGAGGTTCATGGTTAGTTGTTAGGGCTGCTGGATCTGGTTAATGGCGGTGATAGCTTCGCTTACACCAATAGAGAGGGACTGTTCTCGACCATTTTGTTGAAGGCGGAGGGTTTGGCTCTGCTGTTCGGCAGCGCTCACCTGGATAGTCCAAGAATGACTTGAAAAATGATTGGGTACTGCGTCTCGATTGAGTTCTACGGCAATTCCGGCCTGACGTAGGGCTGTGGCAACTTGGATGCCATAGGCAAGGCTATCGTTGCAGAGTAACAATACAGATGCTGGAAAATCTTCGGGCACAAATTTGTTTTCTTGTTTGAGAGCTACCAGCAGCAAATCCAGATCAAAAGAACAGCCAGTTGCCGGGGTGGGACTGCCACCCAAATTGGCCACCAAATTATCGTAGCGACCACCACCACAGAAAGTTCGATCGGCTCCTAAAGCAGGATGTCCCACCTCAAACACAATGCCGGTGTAGTATTGGAAATCTTTATCCATCCCCAGGTCGATCGAAATTTTACTTTCGTCTACCCCATAGGCTTGCAAAAGCTGCAAAATTTCTTGCAGTTCTCGTAAGGCTTGATTATCGCACTGATATTTGTCTAAGAAAACTTGGATTTGACCAAAAACAGTCTGAGGCGAACCCTGCATTTGACAGAGATCAGTCATGAAGTCTAAAGCTTGGTCAAGTTCTTTGGTGCAATCACGGCGCTTAATTTTGGTCAGCAGGCGATCAGCGATTTCGTCTTCGCTGCGGTTGCCGGTTAGCTCGATATTTAAGCTATCCAGCAATTCCAAAATTGTTGCTTTGGCCTGATCGACATCTTGTCCCGCAAATAGCTGGACTAACTGGCTTTCCTGTTCGTTCTGCCCAAAGTTTGGATACATTTCACTCAGCAACTGGTGCAGCCGATCGCGTCCCGCCACTGATCTCATTTCGGCCAGGTTACTTAAGAGTAGATTGCGCAGCCGATCTTCTAAGCCCAGCTTTGCTAGGAATTGAGTCAAGATTCCCACGTGGCTAAGAGTTAGCCGAAAATCAGCCACTGCCAAATTTTCTAGACAGCGACAGGTAGCAGCAATGACCTCCGCATCGGCGAGGGTGCCCACTGCCCCGATCGCTTCTATCCCGACCTGGGTAAACTGCCGATCGGACTTAAACACAGCCCCGCTGTATTGAAAGCGAGCTGGTAGAGCCACTGGGTTGAGCTGACGATCTACATAAGCCCGCGCCACCGAGGCGGTGATTTCTGGCCGTAGACATAGGTGACTATTTTGATGGACAAATTCCTGCATTTTGGCGATGACTTCGCCGCCAGATTTCAGCAGATATAGTTCTTCCTGCACCACGATCGGCAGCTCGATCGGCTGGTAGCCAAAAGACCGGAAACACTGCTGAAGCTGTTCGGTTACTTGTTTACTGTAAGCGTACTCGCGAGGAGAAACATCCTGAGCGCCAAGCACTCGCTCTACTTTGGGTGATTGCATTACTGCGGGGATTTGACTTGAAGAATTATGCCGAAGTTTAGCATACCGTGCTGGGTGCATCGATTGAACAACCGGTCTGGAAAAACTGTTTGAACCATCATTACTTTACTCACTGATTTAGTCCCTTCTTGATCCTTATTGACAATAATTCGCATAATAGTTAGGATAGGAACAAATCAGAAATAACAGCCTCGATACTTGCAAGAGTAAATGCTTATAGATTGGGCATCGCTCATTACAGTCTGAGGGTTAGGAAGTTTCAGCCATACCCAGAAGACAGCATCTCGATCAAGATTCCGAGCAACAAATATTTCTTACTAAAAATATTATTTTTTACCCTCACAGGAAAATTACATGTCATTGTCTGAACTCAGCGCCCTCCCGATGGGTACCACTGCATCAATTTTAGGAATTAGAGCAGAAAGTGTTTTAGAGCAAAGATTGCAAGCATTGGGTTTTAGGGTAGGCCGGGAAATATCGATTATGCGCAAGGCTTGGTTGGGTGGCCCCTTGCATGTACGAATCGGTACTACGGAAGTGATTATGCGTCGTCGTGATGCCCGAGCCATTCAAGTTCAACCTGCATAATTGGCTAGCTTTATGACTAATTCTGTTAACTGCAACAAGTGCAATTCTGATGGCAGCCCGCTGCTAGATGTGATGAGTACCGATGGATTGAAGCAAATTGCGGTGTTGGGAATGCCCAATACTGGCAAATCTACTTTCTTTAATCGGCTGACTGGAGCCAATGCGAGCATTGGCAACTGGCCAGGAATTACCGTTGATCTGTTAGCAGCAAAAATTAAGTTAGGGCAACAGCAAACCCAGGTAGTAGATTTACCCGGGATCTATGACCTGCGAGGTTTTTCGGAAGATGAAGAAGTGGTCAGGCGTTTCTTAGAAAGCAACCCAGTCCACTTGGTAATTATTATTCTTAATTCTACCCAGCTCGATCGGCAAATCAGTCTGGCTTTGCAAATTAAGCATCTGGGTTTACCAGCTTTACTATTGTTAAATATGGCCGATGAAGCACCCAAATTTGGGGTGCATATCGATGCCAAACAGATTTCTCAGCGGCTCCAGATGCCGGTGTTTCAGATTAGTGCCAAGTATGGTCAGGGCTTTGCCCAAGCTAAGAGTTTAATTGCTGAAAGGTTGGGTCTACAGTCTGAGCCAGTGTTAGCCGGGGTAGTCGATCGCAATTTAGTCAGTGATGAGCAGTTCACGGCGGAAATGGAAGATTTAATTTCCAGTGGCTTTGAGGTTTCGACTAAGTTTAAAAATACTCTGACCACTAAGCTCGATCAGGTACTGCTGCATCCGATTTTTGGTTTGCCGATTTTCTTTGGGGCAATGTACCTAATGTTTCAGGTGGTCTATACCATTGGTAAACCCCTACAGGACGGATTAAATCAAGGAGTGGAATGGTTTAAAGTAACTGCTTTAGAGCCATTGCTAAGCTTTCTACCCAAGTTTCCCCACGATTTGTTGATTGATGGGTTGTATGGCGGGGTGGGCACGGTAGGCGCGTTTATTCCGGTGATTTGGATATTCTTTATCTGTATGGCGATCGTCGAAGATAGTGGTTATCTATCTCGATCGGCTTATTTGATGGATGCCTTTATGGAAAGGCTGGGCTTAGATGGTCGATCATTTGTGATGTCTTTGATGGGTTTTGGCTGCAATGTGCCCGCGATCATGGGCTTAAGAGTAATGCGATCGCCTGCGCTGCGCTTGCTTTCGATGTTGGTGATTCCGTTTTCGCTTTGTTCGGCACGGTTAAATGTATTCATTTTTATGACTACGGCTTTATTTAGTGCTAGTGTTGCACCAGCAGTACTATTTAGCCTCTATTTATTTAGTTTTGCAGCGGCTATTTTGACGGCATTTATCTTTAAGGGCAAGTATCCCAACCAAGAACCACTGGTGTTAGAACTGCCGCCTTATCGGTTTCCGACGGTGCGCCAGATGTTGCTGAGAGCATGGATGGAAACTCAGCATTTTCTGAGGTTTGCTTGGAAGTTTATTATTTTGGGTGTGGTGGCAATTTGGCTCTGCAATAATTTACCCCAAAATGTCGAACCAGCGAGTGCCGGTACTATTTCTGGGATGATTGGTCATTTTCTGCAACCTGTTCTTGCTCCTTTGGGGATCAATCCTAAACTATCAGTGGCGCTGATTTTTGGGTTTATTGCTAAAGAAATTGTGTTGGGTGGGTTGGCGGTAATCTATGCAGCAAAGCAAGATGCTGGTTTGGCTGGGGTCATCGCCAAAGATATTGATTGGGTACAGGCTTATAGTTTTATGCTGTTTACTCTGCTCTATGTCCCTTGTCTTTCGACGGTGGCGGTGATTAAGGCCGAATCTAAAAGTAATAAGTTTGCGATATTGGCGGTAGCTTGGTCTTTGGGGTTAGCTTGGGTAGCTAGCTTTGTTTTTTACCAGGGTGCCAGAGCCTTAGGGTATTAGTTCGACGACAAATCTGGGGTTTGATGCTGTTCTGGAAAACCAGACGGTTAACAGTCGATCCTCTGGGTTAAGATTTATGGAAGCGCTTGTATAGAATCCAATGTCATCTCAGCCCCCTCGAAAAACTGTTCTCAATCAAATCACTCAGGTATTACAAGGTAAAGCTAATGTTCTACCACCTGCTCTAAAACGTAATGCTCGGGTGCCAGAGATTTTGGTTCAGGATGCCGATGCACCCCAGCCCGATAAATATCCGCTGCTGGGCGAAAAATACCTGCTGGGGCGCAGTAGCTCCTGCAATATTGTGGTAGATAACCAGGTGGTCAGCACCACCCACCTTTCGGTGAGCAAAGATCCTCGCCGTCCGAAAGTTTTTATTCTTAAAGATGAAGGCTCTACTAATGGCATTTATCGGGGCAAAAAAAGGATCGATCGAATCATTTTGCGCCATGGCGACAGCTTTACCCTTGGCCCGCCAGAGCTAGCTGCTGCTGTTACTATCAGCTTTCAAGATCCGCCCCCTTGGTATTTGCAGACCATGCGTCTTGGTCTTTACGGTGTTAGTGGAGTGCTGGGGATCTTATTGACCTTCATTTTAATGGAAGTAGCCAAAGCTCCTTCAGTGTCGCTGATTCCAGATAGCACTGGTCCGGTGGTAGTGTTTGGCGATGGCATGGAAGAAACCTTGCGGAAGCCGCGCACCACCGCCCATCGAGATTTACCGACGATCGATAGTTTTTCGCCATATTTACCAAAGGCTCTGATTGCTTCTGAAGATGCCCGTTTTTATTGGCATCCCGGCGTAGATCCATTGGGAATTGCTCGATCGGTGGCGGTTGCCCGAGGTAAAGGTAAGTTTACTCAAGGTGCTAGTACCTTAACCCAGCAAATGGCGCGCAGTTTGTTTCGGGGATATGTAGGTACTGAGGATTCGATCGGGCGCAAAATTAAAGAGGCAGCAGTTTCTTTCAAATTAGAAACTTTTTACAGCAAAGATGAAATTTTGCGGTTTTATCTAAATCGGGTGTTTTTGGGCGAAGACACTTCTGGTTTTGAAGATGCTGCACAATATTATTTCAAAAAGTCCGCAAAAGATTTAACCCTGTCAGAGTCGGCGACTTTGGTGGGGATTTTACCAGGGCCAAATATTTTCAAACCCTGTGGTGGCGCGGTTAATGACCAGGCTATTACTCGTCGTAACTTAGTATTAGAAAGAATGTTGGAAACCGGCGCAGCCAGCCCTGCTGAAATTAGGGAAGCTCGTCGATCGCGCTTAGATGTGAACCCGGAAGCCTGTAAATCTTTTACCAACACCAAAGCTCCCTACGCTTATGATTACGTTTTTTTAGAATTACAGCAGATTTTGGGTGGTGAAATGGCCAAAGAAGGCAACTTTATTGTGGAGACGGGTCTAGATTTAAAAATGCAGGCCAAGGCTGAAACCGCTTTGGCAAATCATATAGCCAGTACTGGCAAAAGCTACCGGTTTTCGCAGGGGGGTTTGGTGACCATGGATACCACCACTGGCTTAGTGAAAGCGATGGTGGGTGGGGTAGATTACCCCAAAAGCCAGTACAATCGAGCGGCAGTAGCTCAACGGCAGCCCGGTTCTACATTTAAGCTGTTTGCCTATGCTTCAGCGATCGAACAGGGTATTTCACCAAACAAAGTTTATTCTTGTGACCCCATGTCTTGGGAAGGGCGAACTTTTAAGGGTTGTGGTCACGGTGCTAGTGGTGGAGCAAATATGTATAGCGGTTTTGCTTTGTCAGAAAACATTACGGCGCTGCGGGTAGGGCGAGATGTTGGTTTACCCCGAGTGGCAGAGTTAGCCCAAAGAATGGGGGTGCGATCGAAGCTAGAGCAGGTGCCCGCAATGATTTTGGGGCAGAGCGTGGTGACTGTGCTAGAAATGACTGGAGCCTATGCAGCGGTAGGCAACAAGGGAGTCTGGAATCAGCCTCGGGTGATCAAAAGAGTTTATGACAGCAGCGTTTGCAAAGATCGCAATAACTTTCGCACCTGTCGAGAAATGTATTCTTACCAAAACGATGGCCAGCATAACAAGAAGGTGATTAGCCCCAGCGTAGCCAGCACCATGTATGGCTTAATGCGGGGGGTGTTGGGTGCCACGGGTAAAGATGCTGCTCTGGGTCTAGGGGAAGCCGGTAAAACTGGGACAACCGATCGAAATGTGGATTTATGGTTTATTGGTTTCGTCCCCGATGCCAAGCTGACCACGGGCATTTGGTTGGGTAACGATGACAATTCGCCGGCTAGTGTAAGCAGCAGCAGTGCTCAGTCTGCTCAGCTATGGGGCAAATACATGAGTTCGATTTTGCGCTAAGGGGTTTGTACAATTTTGGATCAGAAGGTCAAAGTTGGGTAACTTTCCAAATAGCGGTAGCTTGTTTTGCCATCCAATTTTGACGCTCTGTAATACTTCTGATGTTCCAGTCTTCGTATTGCTCTGCCAGCTCTTTCGTGAGCAGAAAAGTACTTTGTTTATATTCTGCTCGTTTAATCAGATAGTTATCGTTACCTAGCTTTCGATTAAGATTGGTTTCACACAGCGTCATATTGCCCAGGCGATATTTAAATGCTTCTACCTCTTCATCATTAAAATTGACCCAATCATTATCACGGTTTTGGGGCAGAATGTGTTCGATATTAAAAGTGCTGCTATCCATATCATACTTTACTTGGTGAAGATGATACTCTAGTTCGCAGAGAATATGGCGAACAATGCGATTATTTCGAGCTTTTTTTGTTAGGAATATCTTGGCAGCAAAAGCGGCCTGAAAGGTTTTATTATCAGGATAAATTTCCTTTAAGGCAACAATCACTTTTCCTACGTTATCTAACGTTTTGTTAGACAGTTGATTGGCGACTTTAGTGTAAACTCTTTCTTGATCTTGCGGTGGTAAGCTGCAAATAGTATTGTACCGAAAAGAAATAGCAACACATGCTTTTAAAGTCTTCTCAAAATCTAGATCAGTAAAATTCCGACGGGCAGCCAGCAGTAAAGTAAAAGGTTGTTTAACTCCTAGCATTTTTAGTTTTTCAGCAGCAGCTTTTGTTTCCGGCAGCCAGTCCGCAAGCTCTGGCTGAGATAATCCTAAATAAGTATCGATATCTTCATCCATCGATCGCAATAGCTCAAAAGCTGCTTCTCGATCTTTCACTCGTCCTCTAATCTTTTTAAAAAGCTCACTATGGCGAGCAAAACTATAGCGACTATTCCAATGAATTCGTAAAAAATCAGGAAAGCTTTCACTACCCAATCTACCAACCATACTTTCCCATCGCTCCTCTAAGTTTTGCAGCTCTCGCTCGTGTTCATTTGATTTATGAATCACAGAGAAAAGATAATTTTTGAGTAAATCTGTAGATGATAGCTTGACACCTCTGGCATTTAAAGTTTCAAAGACTCGATAAGCGTTAAGTTCATCAGTAACGGTAATAACAGTAAAAAACAATCCGTCACTCAATCGCTCGATAAATTGAGCTGTTGCCATACCCTTATCTGCTTCTGCCAAACTATTAATATATTTTTCCAATCGATCATCAAACCAAGTAAATGCTTTTCTTAAAAGATGCTCAGAAGCTTTAAATCCTCTCTGAGGCAGTTTGTCGAGCAGCGGTACTAAATATGTTTGATAATAACTATTATTATTGCGATTGAGTAATAGCTTGGATTTTGGCAGTAAAGTTACAGGGTCAAGATATCCGACATAGGTTTGTCTGAGTTGATCCAAACGTTGCTGACTAGGCTCGGGATCTTTACCCGCAGAAACCAATCTTTGCAGGTTTTTGAGTGCAGCAAGAACGATTAAACTTAAAGTGGTCAGTCGCTGTTGTCCGTCAATAACATCAAAAGTCCGCTCGTCTTGGGATTGTAAAACTATGTAGCCTAAATAATGATTGTTTTCTCCTGTGGGTGATAGGGTATCAAGAATATCTAGCCACAGATCTTCCCACTCCTCTTCCGTCCAACTGTAGTCTCTTTGAAATCGGGGAATTCGATAGTTCAATCCATTTCCCATCAGTTTGCGATAGGTGGAATTACTAGTATTAAAGTTAGACGCAGACATGCCAATTTCCTCAGTGATAGAGAGTCTGTAGACGCACGATAGAAGTTATCACATTTTAGCCAGAACAAGAACTAATAGGCTTTACCAACAAACAAGTTGAAATCTTGGCCACAAGTCGCTATGGAGATCCAGCCTAGGTACACGGTAAGACTTTGGTACTAGCTCATGAAATGAATGATTCAGCCGGATGGCACTGTTCGATCGACTATTGCCATCGCGTACAATAGGTTAAAGTATCATACTGCTTTCATGCAAAAAATCTTTCGCAATAATATTTTTTCTAATAGCATCGCGGTACTGCTATTGCGAGGAACCACCATTTTCACCCGGATTGCGGCACTGTTTGTAATTGCCAAATTCACCAATAGCCAAGAGTTTGGCATGGTTTCGGTAGCAGTAGCTCTGGCTGAAATTGGTAAAGTAGTGGCCGATTTTGGCACCGATACTCTGTCTTTAAAAGAATATGCGATCGCCTCGGAACCCCAGCGTTTGAGTAAGTTTGCTGGAACTGTTGCCCAGACTAAGTTTATCTGTTGTTTGCTGGTGTACGCTGGCCTATCGGCTTACTTTTTGGCAGTGGAAACTTTGCCCCATGCCCTAATTGGGATAGTGGCGGGGCTATTATTAATTACGACTTCTTTCAGTAATTTTTCGATTAATTATTTTCAGGCGAGGTTAAGAATTCCAGAAATTCTGTGGCCGATTATTGCTAATAACTTGGTGGCGCTGGCTCTAGTGGCTTTGGTGCTGACGCTATATCCCAGTGCTTTGTTGGGGGTGGCTATTTTGCCTGCTGCTGAAGCAGTGAATGCCCTAATTTTATATCTGTATTTTCGTAAGAATGTGCGGTTAAAGTTAAAGCAAATCGATCGCACAGATGTGTGGGCTTTGCTACGTCAGGGGCTACCGATCGCGATTTCGATCATTATTGTTGCTATCTATACCCGCCTAGATGTAATTGTCTTAGAGAAGTTTTTTGATAAGTCGATCGTCGGGGAATATGGGGTGGCTTTTCGCTGTACAGAGCCATTTCAACTGGTGACTTCGGCTTTTGCCATTACCGCCTACAGTCATTTATCGGCGATTTTAGATCAGCGTAAGTTCAAAGAAGCCAATAAATTTATTGTGAAATACGGCTCGATGATTTTGACCTATGGTTTAGTAATTTGTGGATTTTTGCTACTTGCGGCACCCCCTTTGATTCAAGCCTTTTTACCCCAATATCAAAATTCGATTCCGATCTTACGAGTGTTGGCCACCGCAATTATTTTTAGGACTCCTAGCGCCAGTCTTACCTGTATGATTCAAGCCTACGGTCACTATCGTTGGATTACCTATGTATCTGTGTGGAACCTGCTGTTTATTGCTTCACTGCTGGCAATTTTGGTACCCAGAATGTCGTCGATCGGCGCGGCCTATTCTTTGTTGACTGGGGAAATAGTAAATGTGCTGATTCAGGGTTCTATCTTGCTATACGTGAGTCGCCATCAGCTTTTGGTTTCTAGCAGCGCCTAAAAAGCCCCAAACTAAGGGAGCAGTTTTTGAGGAGCCATCGCAAAGTCGCTGCCGTTAAATCGTCGGTAATCTAAACTACAGCTTGTTTTTATTTTGATAGTGACGAGCCACCGTGTGAGTGGAAAAATCTTGAGCTAACTCAGTATTAGGAAAAATCGCGCGGGCGGCCTCTAATAAATCTTCCAAAACAATTGGGTTGCCGGGAGCATAGCGAGGACTAAAGTGAGTGAGCACCAACTGTTTGACTTGAGCACTCAAAGCGACCTGTGCCGCCATCGTACAGGTAGAATGCAGTCGATCGAAGGCCATTTGGGCATCTTCGTGAGCAAAAGTCGATTCATGAATCAGCAAATCTGCTCCTTGAGCTAGGGTAATGGAGTTTTCGCAAAATACTGTATCGGTGCAGTAAACTACCACCCGACCTTTCTCAGTAGCACCACAAAGATCTTGACCCTTGATTTGCCGCCCATCGGGCAAAGTAATAGTTTCACCGTTTTTGAGCTGACCAAGCATTGGCCCCGCAGGAATTCCCAAGGCTGCGGCTTTGGCTACATCTAGCTTGCCAGGTCGATCGACTTCTTCTACCCGATAGCCAAAGGCGGGCACCTTGTGTTTAAGTGGAATGCAGCTAACCTTAAATCCTTCTTCTTCATACACAACGCCCTCTTGAACCGTGTGGACTTTGATGGGGTAGTTGAAGTGAGTATAAGAATATTTTTGGCTGGCATGAAGATATTCTGACAGTCCAGATGGACCATAGATATCTATTCGAGTAGGATTTCCGGCCATGCCATAGGTTGCCAGCAAGCCCATCAAGCCAAAAATATGGTCGCCGTGTAAATGGGTGACAAAAATCCGCCGGATTTGGCCGATTTTGACATCACAGCGCAAAATTTGGTGCTGGGTTGCTTCGCCACAGTCAAATAACCACACCTCTGCTCGCTGAGGTAAGTTAAGTGCCAAGCTAGAAACGTTGCGCCCTCGGGTGGGCACTCCAGAAGATGTCCCGAGAAAAGTTACTTGCACGGCATTTTTTTTGTGACGTTCTTTTGCTCGATTTTAGCACTTACCGCAAAACTGGCTTACTTGACTCCATAGTTGGTAGTTGGCTGATGCTAACCCACTACCGCTGCCTAGCCATCCGCATCGCCCATTGCACAGCAGGTGGTAAATTCATATCATTGGAAATGGCTTCACCCATGCCCTGGATATACTTGCTATCCATATAGCGGCGCAGTTTGGTGCGCAGTTGCCGACTGTCGATCGCCTGTAACACCTGCACTGCCGATTGATAGCGATCGATCAAAGATATCCGAATCATTTTGTTGATAATATCGGCCAAATCATCACTGACCTGTATTCCCGATCGCCAGCGAACTTCAGAAGTGCGGGGATCTACGGTAAGGTAAATCGGCTCTTTGCCCGTAAGCAGAAAAATACAGGTCATGCCTAAAGCATAGATATCACTGGCATACACTGGCTGCCCAGAAATTTGCTCTGGCGGAGCATAGCCAGGAGTACCGATCGCCTTGATGGTCAGGCGTTTATCATCTTGATGTGAGCCTTCTCGATCGGCCACGGCACCAAAGTCGATTAGCACCAAGCGATTGTCGGTGGGGCAATGAATAATATTTTGCGGTTTAATATCTCGATGAATCAACCGACAGCTATGAACATAGGTAAGCAGGTGGAGCATTTCCACCAAAAAATCTTGGACTTCGGTTTCGGTTTTGGCTGCCTGTGACCGAACAGCTTCAAAGAGAGTATCACCAGGGACATATTCTTGCACCAAATACATTTCGCCATCTTTGCGAAAGTAGTCGATTAGTAAAGGGATTTGGCTATGGCTGCCCAAATAGCTCAGAGTGCGAGCTTCTACATAAAAACGCCACTTGGCGATCGTCAACAGTGCCGGATTAGTAAACTTCGGTACCAAGTGCTTAATTACACACAGTGGCTGGCCAGGTAAGTAGACATTGCGTGCCAAGTAGGTAATGGCAAAACCACCTCTACCCAAAATTTTGAAAATTTGATACCGATTTGCTAAAAGCCCTTCATCATCAGCTAAATCGCCACTTTCCATCGGATATTCGATGCTATCGGAAAGTGCGATGGAACTATCGGCTAATGGTTGAGTAGGAGTAGAGCTAGACATGGAGACATACCCACGAAAACTAAAAAAACTGGGTAAATGGCAGTTACCAACAAACAACGCCATTGATATAGATAAATCAATAAACCACACACTTTTGATATTTTCTCCCAAATCCCAAGGAGATCATGATGAAAGGGTTGAATTCGGCTAAAATACTGATTCAAATCATTCTGGAGCAATAGCTCATGTCTAATCTTGATTCTTTACAGGCGGCTTTTTCTCAGCGTCGGGCTTTGAAAGTAATTAGTGGCTTAAATAACTTCGATGCCGGACGAGTAGCAGCAGTGGTTAAAGCTGCCGATCGGGGTAATGCCACATTCATCGACATTGCAGCCAGTCCTCAGTTAGTGAAGATGGCTAAGCAGCTTACCAACTTACCTATTTGTGCCTCGGCTGTAGATGCAGAACTATTGGCGGCGGCAGTGGCGGCTGGTGCTGATTTAGTAGAAATTGGTAACTTCGATAGCTTCTATGCCCAAGGCATTAAGTTTGAAGCGGCTGAGGTGATTGCTTTAACCCAAGCCACTCGCAAGCTGCTACCAAACACTATGCTCTCTGTGACCGTGCCCCATATTTTGGCACTGGACCAACAGGTAGAACTAGCTCAAACTTTGGTCTCGCTAGGTGCCAATATTATTCAAACCGAGGGTGGTACCAGTGCTAATCCGCTACACGCTGGCACTTGGGGCTTAATCGAAAAAGCTGCACCTACTTTGGCCGCGACGATCGAAATTGCTCGGGCGGTTACTGTACCAGTACTCTGTGCCTCAGGAATTTCTAATATTACTGCACCTCTGGCGATCGCCGCTGGAGCCGCAGGTGTGGGAGTTGGTAGCGCCATCAATAAGCTCGATGATGAGTTGGCGATGATCGCTACTGTGCGCAGCTTAGTAGATGCTTTGACTGCTGATACTTACAATGCCGCTTTAAGAGCATAGGCGACCCGCTCTTGTTCTTCAGCAGTAATTTCTGGGAACATCGGAATCGACAGCACCTGATGAGAGACTTCTTCGGTAACGGGGAAGTCTCCTTGTTTGTAGCCCAGGTCTTGGTAGACTTCTTGCAAATGTAGGGGCAAGGGATAATAAATCATTGAAATGATTCCGGCTTCTTGCAGCTTTGCTCGCACTGCATCGCGGCGGCTGCCATCAGCACTATCGAGAATTCTGATTGTGTACTGATTCCAGGCCGATTTGCCCGGTGCGGGGGTAGGCTTAGGCAGCATAATATGCGGGATATTGGCTAGGAGCTGTTGATATCGATCGGCCACTTCTTGTCTACCCGTAGTCCATTTATCTAAATAGCGCAGCTTAATAGATAGTATCGCTGCTTGCACAGCATCTAGCCGACTATTAATACCCACAACTTCGTGGTAGTAACGCATCCGGCTGCCGTGCTCCCGATACATCCGGGCATCTGCTGACCAAGCAGGATCATTGAGCGTAATCGCTCCACCATCGCCGCAGCCGCCCAAGTTTTTAGTCGGAAAAAAGCTAAAGCAGCCCACATGGCCAATACTACCGGTCTTTTGGCCTGCCCACTCGGCACTGGCAGACTGGGCGCAATCTTCGATTACTTTGAGGTTATGGGCGTTGGCGATCGACATCAGCGCGGTCATATCTACTGGTCTACCAAACAAATGCACCGGCATAATTGCTTTAGTTTGAGGCGTAATGGCCGCCACAATTTTGTTCAGGTCAATATTATAAGTATCAGGATAAATATCTACTAGCACCGGCTTTGCACCGGCAGCACTAATCATTTCGGCGGTGGCAATGAACGTAAAAGGAGTGGTGATCACCTCGTCGCCCGCACCAATTCCCAAGATCTTTAAGGCCAAATACAAAGCATCGGTGCCCGAGTTGCAGCCTACAGCATCAGCGGTGCCCACATACTTGGCAAACTCTTGCTCAAACGCTTGTACTCCCGGCCCACCGATATATGCACCAGAAGCCAGGACAGAGAGCACAGCGGCATCTATCTCGGCTCCGATCATTTGATATTGGCGTTTGAGGTCTAGGGGGGGAATGGTACTCACTATGTTTGCGTCCGAAAATATGTAAACTATTTTAACCGTGGCTAACCCACAATTGAGTGCTCATGGAAAAATTACCTGAATTAAGTTTGATCGATTTGGCCGCGATGGGCGGTTTGGTGGCCATGACTGCTGGGTTACTGCTGTGGCTAAAGATGAAGCTAATCGGGCAATTGTTCCTCTCGGTGGCGCGGGCGGCTTTGCAAGTCTTGATGCTAGGAATCTTTTTTAGCCTAATTCTGCGCTCTGAAAAGTCTTTGGGGCAGCCTTGGGCAAGTGCGATCGGTGCCCTAGTCCTAATATTCGTAGTGGCAGTGGCCACCAGCAGTCGGCTGGGGAAGTCTTGGCAGCAATTATTGCCGCTGGTTTTTGGAATATTTTTGCTCTGTACCGGGTTCGTTTTAGGCTATGTTTATTTGCTGGTGGGTCATGGCCAAATCTCGATCGGCTATTTGCCAATCTTGGTGGGGGTATTGATGGCGGCTAGTCCACCGATGGTGGTTGGGGTCGGACAGAGGTTTTTGGAATCTTTGCAGCGGGAGCAGAAAGCGATCGAAACTCGTTTAAGCTTGGGAGCTAGTAGCAGTCAATGGTTACAGGTATATCAGCGCCAAGCCATGCACCAAAGCCTCCAGCCAGCACTGCAAACTTTGGCTTTAACTGGCTTAGTGACGGTACCAAGCTGGATGGCAGGAGCAATGTTGGCAGGAATGACCCCGTTGCTAGCAGCGGCTTATCAGGTGGTGATTTTGGTGATGATTGTGACCCACCAAGTTTTGACGACTGTTTTGTTAGTGCAGGGACTCAGTAAATTTTGCTGTGATGATGCTGGCCGAGTGCGCGGTCTATCACAAGATTAATGCTTACTTTTTTCTCCTTTCTTCATTTCTTGTAATACATGGAATGCAGAGGGAATAAATGAGATCAAAACTACAGCCAAAGTGATTAATACTAGATACTTTTCGACATTATCTTTACCCACAGCTTTTTCTAAAGTTTCGCCTAAAAAATAGCCAAGTAAATTCAAACCCACCACCCACAAAAAACCGCCGATAATATTGTAAGTAATGAATGTTTTATATTTCATCATCGCCGCACCAGCCACGATCGGCGCAAAAGTTCGGACAATTGCCACGAAGCGAGCGGCAACAACTGCTAATGGCCCTTTCTTCTCGTAAAAGTCTTGTGCAGCTATTAAGTATTTCTTTTTAAAGATCATCGAATCTTCTTTTTCAAACAGGCCGCGACCATATTTTCGACCCGTATAATAACCCACGTTATCACCCAAAACCGCCGCGACAAAACCGCCGAAGCACATTACTGCAATATTCCAAGTTTCTGGATGTGCATAACACAAAAAGCCAGTGGTTAGCAACAAACTATCTCCAGGTAAAAAGAAACCGAAGAAAAGTCCAGATTCAGCAAAAATCACGAACCAAACGACTAGGTAGCTCCAATACCCCATCTTCTCCATCAAGCCAGTAATAATTTCTTGAACATTAAAATGCATTATTTTCCCCACACAAAAGTTAGGCCAATGACCGCCTCTATCATAGTCGATCGATAACGCTTGCTGCTGTCCAATCTACACAATATCTCGACAATCAAATCCAGGGGCCATTCGATACATTCACTAAAAATATCTACTTATTTACAGCATTAGTGCTACGCACTGCTACATAAAATAAGCCAACTGTAAGAGGGATACTAATTGCCAAAATAGTGCCAGTAATGGTACTGCCGTATTCTGGCGTACCAGAAGCCAACTCAAATACCGAACCCACGGCAGCGATCGCCGTAATGCAAGCTCCTAACAGACAAATGCTGCCCAATGGGGTGTAATTAAACACTAGCTAACTCCTAAACTTATCGGTTGAACGGATTGAATAGAAAGACCATGCTTTTTCAATTCAGCAGTGAGAGTGAGGCTGTCATCAATGCGATCGACAAACAGCACACCGCTCAGATGATCCATTTCGTGTTGAATGATTCGTGCCAGAAAGCCATCGGTTTTCAGTTGGCGAGGACGACCATTCTCATCTTTGTAAGAAATTTCTACGGTTTCTGGGCGCTCTACATCCATATAAACGCCAGGAACGCTCAAGCAGCCCTCTTGGTCTTTGGCCAAAACTTTACCGCGATTTTTGACTTCTGGATTGATCAAGATTAACGGTGGCACTGCCGGATTTTCTGGCTCGCTGTCAATCACAATTAATTGTTTGTGGATACCTACCTGGGGGGCAGCTAACCCTACCCCGTCGGCAGTATACATTGTCTGAAGCATCTGCACCACAATTTGGCGCAGTTCATCATCAACTTTGCTAACTCGCTTAGCCGGTTGCCGGAGTACTCGATCGCCCAACTTATGAATATTGAGGGGCGATTTATCTAATTTTTTCTTTTCTACCAGAATCTGCACGGCCATATAGAGCGGATGGGGGATGAGGTGACAATTCTTTACGATTCTATCATTCCCTCAGCCCCAGAGTTAGGTTATTCCAGGTAAAAGCCCCTCCACCGCAGTGGAAGGGCTTTATTTTAGAAATCTAAAAGATCTTACAAAGCGTTACCGCGAGGTAGAACTTCTTCAGGGAAAGCAAACTGCTCATGAGGCTGATCTTGAGGAGCCATCCAAGCGCGAATACCTTCGTTCAACAAGATGTTCTTGGTATAGAAAGTCTCAAACTCTGGGTCTTCAGCAGCACGTAACTCTTGAGAAGTGAAATCGTAGGCCCGCAGGTTTAAAGCCAAACCAACGATACCAACAGAACTCATCCACAAACCAGTTACCGGCACAAACAGCATAAAGAAGTGCAGCCAACGCTTGTTGGAGAAAGCAATTCCAAAAATCTGCGACCAGAAACGGTTAGCAGTAACCATCGAGTAGGTTTCTTCAGCTTGAGTAGGTTCAAACGCCCGAAAAGTGTTGGGGTTTTCGCTGTCTTCAAACAAAGTGTTTTCTACGGTAGCACCGTGAATCGCACAGAGCAGTGCGCCACCAAGAATACCGGCTACGCCCATCATGTGAAAAGGATTCAGCGTCCAGTTATGGAAGCCTTGCAGGAACAAGATGAACCGGAAGATTGCCGCTACTCCGAAAGAAGGAGCGAAGAACCAACCAGATTGACCGAGTGGGTACAGCAAGAAAACGCTGACAAATACCGCGATCGGGCCAGAAAAAGCCAGAGCGTTATAAGGGCGAATGCCCACCAAACGAGCAATTTCAAACTGACGCAGCATAAAGCCAATCAAGCCGAAAGCACCGTGTAGAGCCACAAATGCCCACAGGCCACCCAACTGACACCAGCGAGTGAAATCACCTTGAGCTTCTGGACCCCAAAGAAATAGCAAGGAGTGACCCAAGCTATTAGGAGGTGTAGATACGGCCACGGTCAGAAAGTTAGCACCTTCGAGGTAGCTAGAAGCCAAACCGTGAGAGTACCAAGAGGTAACAAAGGTGGTGCCAGTCATCCAGCCGCCCAAAGCCAAAAAGGCCGTAGGAAACAGCAAAATGCCAGACCAGCCCACAAATACGAAGCGATCTTTTTTCAGCCAGTCATCAAGAACGTCAAACCGTCCCCGCTCCTGGCCTCTATCTAATGCAAT
>JANYHM010000066.1 GCA_025359065.1 Synechococcales cyanobacterium GL140_1_metabinner_5_sub
TCGCTCGAAATGGCGTGGCATTGCATCCTAAAAAAGAGCTAGAAATCTTCATCATCCGAGCATCCAGCGCGATCGCTGACACCATAGAATGCGTCATTAAATTGCGCGTTCCAGCTTGAACCGAACAATCTTGCTGGAGGATTTCAAGGAAATGCTGGCACTCTTCACCAGAGAAAACTGCATTTTCAATTTTGAAGCCTAAGCTAGTCATCTATACATTCGCCTTACGATTAAAACTAGGTGCCTAATGTTCCTGTTCACCCGCTACTGAAATGTTTTTGGATCATCAGCTTGGTCTTAGTCGGTGTGCAACAGGTTTATTAGGCTAACCATCTAACTCCATTTAAGATAATGCCATTGTTTTGACAGTGTTCAATGTAGTCAAATTTAATTGCATCAATAGCCGTATCAACTTAAGATAAGGATCAGAAACAAAATAAACTGCTATCCTGAATGGATCTGGCACTGTAGTTAAGTCCTGATGCCAAACAGGCGTTGCATGTTATTTAGTGCCCAATCCTAATGCCATTGTTTTGACAGTGTTCAATGTAGTCAAATTTAATTGCATCAATAGCCGTATCAACTTTATTGACTTGTTCTGCTATTTGCAACAACTCACCCTTGCTATAGGACTCAAACTTGTGAATGAGACCATTTTTCTGATTAATATCAATTTTCATTCGTGGTCCTGATGTCCAAACAGAATGAAGTAGCTGATTTCTAATGTCTTCTGCTTTGTTCGCCATGTTTGTGAGCTTTCTTAGATCGTCCAGCCGATGGAATTCCTTGTGTATCGCCAATGATATTAGCATAGTGATTGAGTTTTTAAATGAATGTTTAGCAATGAAAATGTCAAACACCTGCTGCTCACAACCTAGATTGGATAATAAGCGAATAAATGAGATCACAGTATGTTCCAATCGCTGAAATTTGACGACAACTAAACCTATTGCCATTAATTCTTCCTCACCTATATTTGCTTTCGTAGGATTATGCGTGGCGAAAAGCTTATCATACAACAAAGAAAAATCTCTATCAGTGATGAAATCGTCCGTGTTTTTATTCATATATTTCTTCTGGAAAATAAATCTTAACTACTTATCAAACTGAACTCTGTCAGCCTAACAATTATTAGACAGAAATTTTCTGCCTATCCGCCCAAATCTGGGCAGATAGATGGAAAAGTTCAGCATATTCCCAGTGAAAAAGCGGAAATTTTCTGCCTATCATCCTATTGAAGGTGGATCTATCGATTCTGTCCACCTATCTTCACAAAATGCAAAATCCTCCAAAGCGTCTTCTCGACCAAGTTAGAGACGTAATCCTGCACCAAGCTTGGAATTTCGCTGATATCTAAGGCGCTCTGCTGGATAATCGAGATTAACTACATCTTATTCAAATTTACTCCAAAATAGAGATCCTCGATCGAAACTGTCATGCCAATACTTTTTAACTCGATTGTGTCTCCTGCACTATAGGGGTAATAGAGCCACATGCGTCCTTCCCCTCGTCGATAGCATTCTACACCAACACGCTCAGAACTAATTAATAAATATTCTTGTAAAGTAGCGATGCCTTGATAATCCATGAACTTATCAGTCCTATCTCTATCAGCAGTACCTGGTGATAGTACTTCTGCAATTAGTGCCGGAAATTGAATGAATTTTTTGGCATTCAAATCCTGTGGGTGGCAGCTAATCAGCAAATCTGGATAGTAGTAAAGACCATCATCATTTACTAGCAGCTTAACATCTGCTAAATTAATTCGCTGACTGCCAGACACAAGTAGTTGAAAACTAGAGCCAGAGCCAAAAAGAAAAATAGGTAGAAGTTCATGAGAAGCTGGAGTTTACTACAAAGCCTACTTCTATGAAATCTCCTACCCTCATCTATCATCAAATACTATTCTTCCTTCGTCAATACTCCTCCTTCTCTGACCTCAGACATGTCAATACTCTAGCCGAAATGCTTTCTGCTTTACTCAGTAGTCAAAAACTAACTTTGTCCGAGTGGGAATCTTATGTTTCTGGTAAAGCCCTTCAAGCTCAAAATTGTCGGGCAGGCACAACAACGCCTTTCGCTTTTAGCGAAACTCTCACTACAGCGGTGTCTAATTATAATGGTGCCTATACTTATGCTAATTTTTCAGTTGTCAATAGTGATGCTGCTTTGCAGTAGACAATTTATCAACGCAGACAACATAGTAAAAACAGATCTGGGGAATATGCTGTGGTTAGGAAAGAGCTGCGTTGTTTGCTAGCCAAGCTTCTAAAGCAGCTCGATCTACTAATGCAAATAGAGCCGTTCCCAGAGCTTCTAGGCGATCGTCTGGTAATTCAGAAATCTGCTGAGCCACAGCATCAGGCACAGCGCCAAAACGAAAGCTGATCAGTGCTAACAGCATTTCAGCCTTACCTTCAGCCTTAGCATCTTCATAAACACGAGTTCCTTGGATCGGAATTCCTAACATAGTACTAATCTCCTCGCGAGTCAGTTGAGTGAACATATTGACCAGAATGGCTGAAACCATTTCTATCATATCTTGATCATTGGGATGTTTGGCTAAAGTCTCACGGGCTAAATCAATGGCCTCATCGCCCTCTAAGGTAGTCATTACCATACGCCATCCATCCGAAAGGCGGTTTCCTTTACTTCGATGGACTCAAACACATAGCCAGCAGCATCTGCTGGGGGATTAGGTAATAGCTCGAAGAGTAGCTGGGGGTAGCGGAGAAAAAACTGATAGAAAAGAGTGTCACGGCGCATGGGGAAGGCCAGAAGTGGATATGGTTAGTCTACACTGGTAGTCGCCCTCTACTCTAACGCTGGAAACTAGGTGCCAGAAAAGCCAGGATGTTCAAGATTATCATAAGTATTATTGGGATTCAGAAATTATGTGACCCTTAACAAATTTTACTAATAAATCATTTCAACTACGCCAGTGTAAGACCTGTTCTTTCACCGGGTTTTTAAATGGTCGATTCTCTTCGATCGATTTAGCATACTCACTCTTGATTTGGTAATACCAACGTGCTTGGGCATCAGCATCTTTAATCAGCATCAGCACTGGATCATGTTTTAGACCAATTTGCTGCTTGATCACCATCTGGCGATCTTGGTCTAAAAATGTCTTAATAAATGGCAAAATCACCGGCTTTAACACCACTGCCCAGGGCAGAGTGGTGTAAAACATCGAAGTAACTTCTGTATGTTCATCCGAAATCGGCGTAATTACCGTGAGGTTGACCACCGTATGCTTTTCAGTGGTAATCACCTCAAAACGGACACCGGGCAACTGAAAAGAAATCTCTACTTCTGGGGTGCCGCCGATTAAATCATAGAAAAAAGTCGATCGCTCCAATTTATGGCGACGCATTGTAAAACCATAAGGAGAAGGATCAAAAGCTTTGATCTCATCGTTTAGCACACTATCAGTCCGCCACCACCACGATCGATGAACAAAAGGCACATGCGCCGGATCCATTAAGCCCACTACTGCATGGTCGATATAACAAGGGAAGGGCAGCATTTGGATCACCTGATAACAAGCATCATCACCCACCCTAGGTACTTTGGGCGGCTCTGTTGCTGGAGTGGCATCTTGGCGATCATCTGCGGGTATATAAATCCAGATATTCCCTTGGAGTTCGCGCACATGATATTTACGTACCCCATAGCGATCTAGATCTACTTGCTGATCGGTAGCCAGAGCAGGAATGATTGTGCAGTCTCCTTGAGAGTTAAAGCGCCAGCCGTGATAGCAGCACTCCACTTCCTGGCCATCAAAACGTCCACAGCTCAACGGGACAGCTCGGTGAGGACAAATATCGCGCAAAGCAAAGACTTCGCCATCATTTGTCCTACCAAACAATACTGGTTCATTCAAAAGTGTCTTGGGCACCATTTTGCCTTTGGCGATCGCACTAGCTGGCAGGGCATAGTACCAAGTATCCTGCACAAAAGAAACAGAGTTATTCATAGACTATTTTGGGACTATTTTTTGGTGGTTGGTGCCGTTGGTTTGGCAGAGAACCCTGGCATTAGTTTGGAATATCTAAAATCTTGAGGGCCAGTATAGCCACTTAGTTTGGCTAAT
The DNA here is from genome assembly GCA_025359065.1 of Synechococcales cyanobacterium GL140_1_metabinner_5_sub. GTDB lineage: Bacteria > Cyanobacteriota > Cyanobacteriia > Cyanobacteriales > Chamaesiphonaceae > JAAFHZ01. The sequence continues at coordinate 4,097 of JANYHM010000066.1, forward strand.
TGTTCGGGCGGCTGAACACCGGGGTATTTTTTGCCAGCTACATCCCAAGTTGGGAAACCTGTAATGCCTTCTTTCTTACAGAGTTCCAGTTGAGGATTTTTGCCCTCTTCATTACACTCCACGTACTTGATATTGCTTTTAAATGCCTCTCTACCAAACAACTGTTTTTGTTCAAAGCAGTGAGAGCAGAACCAGCCGCCATACATAGTTGCACCAGTCTTTTTTAAATGTTCTGCCAAAGCTATTTCACTAGCTCCAGACTGGGAAGTAATCGTCCAACCATAAGGCCGCTGAGGTACCGTGATAGGTTCCAACGAGATAATCGCCTGAGTGGTAGGAGTTTCTACAGCACTAGGAGGTGGCTCTGGAGTGATCGAAACACCCGCAGCAGAATAAAGACCAAAAGTCACCAAGAGAGTCAAAAAACCGGCAACGAGTCCGCTGGTGATCATCGAGCCGATCGCCTCCCATTCTCTCCCCAGCAATACCAACCCAAAAATAATCGCGGCGAAAATAGCTGAAGCAATACAGTAAGGGCAAGGTGACTTGATCACCACCGCCAATAAATACATTAAGTAACCGCTAAACACCGCCATGGCTGTGCCGCCCAAGAACAGTCCTGTCCAAGTTAGCTCTTGCACTTGGCTATGGAGTTTTTTATTGGATTTGGCACTAATGGCCAAAGGCAAAATTGCCATCACCATCATCGCCAAATAAGCCAGTAGCCCAAACAAACTTAATGGAAACCCTAAAATATTAGCGTAGGGACTGCTAAGTACCGCATTACAGGCTTCCGAGGAACAGGCTGCTGCACCACCGCCAAGTTTTACTGAAGTCAAATAGGCAGTGTCGGCTACGCCAAGAGCAGCGAACAACCCAATTAAGGGGCGAGAGAAACGGTGAAGAAAAGGGGCAGGGCGACGCATAGGGATTAATGGTTGTGGGCTAAAGCTATGTTGTTGAAACTAATGAAGAATTCGGTCGGGCGAACTGGGTAACAGTTCGCTATCGGCGATTTGGCTTTGCTTGCTAAGGCGCATGGCTTCTACAAACTGACTAACCCGAATGGGGTCGATCGACTGCTCTATTTTACCCTGTCGTTTTAAAGAACTGGAGACGATCGCTCCATCGGCGGCAGTAATTAGCTTAGAAATATTTTCCCAATCTGCCCCGCTACCAATCAGCACTGGCGTACCTTTGGCAGCAGCAGTAGCCAACTCCAAATCTTCTATACTGGGCGGACTACCAGTAGACCACCCAGAAAGAATTATCGCATCAGCCAAACCCCGCTCGATAGTATCGCAGACAGCAGTAGTCAGGTTCGGTGTTCCCAAAGGACGAGCGTGCTTGACCAACACGTCAGCCAAAATCTTTACATCACAGCCTAGCTCTCGCCGGTAGCGCAGTAATTCATAAGCACAGCCTTCGATCAAGCCTTGATCGGTGGCCATTACTCCAGTCAAAACATTCACCCGAATAAACTGTGCCCCGGTAGCAGCAGCGATCGCCATGGCGCTTCTGGCATCGTTGCGCAATACATTTACCCCTACCGGGATATTTACCAAGCTCATAATCTTTTTGATCACCAAAGTCATGACGCTGACCACCGCCGGATCTACCTGACCTTTGGTAAAAGGAGCATCAAAAAAATTTTCTACCATAATGCCATTCACCCCACCCGAGGCTAAGGCCAGAGATTCTTGTTCTGCTCGATCTATGACAGCTTTGAGACTACCGCCCCAGCGGGGCGAAGTCGGCAAGGGTAGTAAATGTACTACACCGATAATGGGGTGAGCTGTACGAAAAGTTTGCTTAAAATTCACAGAAAAACGGGATGATAAAAAATGTAGACGGTCTAAACGGTTGCAGGAATGTATGCACCGTCAGCTTCAACAGGCGACCCCATGCCCAGCTTGTGCAAGCAAGCTATCGAAACTTTCTGATTCTACCACTCTAGATGTTAGGGGTAATGCTGGGTGCCGAGGTTGAACTGAAAACTCAATAGAAAAAATGTTTAGCCCCAATTGTTTGATCGGAGTGACTTATTCACAGTCTGCAACTTCATGCTATTATGAAAACAAGTGGACAGTACCGTTCCAAAAAAAGACTGGTAATTCGGCCAGTTCCTGTACCTTAGACTGCTCTGGCGAGTAGATAGCGGCTCCAGGCTTTGAATATTATGTTGTCGGCATTGTGGTTGACGATGTGGTGCGGTAATTAAGAAAGAATTTTGGGGTTTTCAGACTCCTTGCTTTTGATGTGTCCTTCTCAAATAGACCCTCAATAAAGTATTTAATGGTTAATAAACCTTCGATCGCTATATCTCATCTTGGTTGTGAAAAAAACAGAATTGATAGTGAGCACATGCTCGGTTTGCTAGTGCAGGCTGGTTATCATGTGGACGCTGATGAGAATACTGCTGACTATGTAATAGTCAACACCTGTAGCTTTGTGGAAAGCGCTCGGGAAGAGTCGGTGCGCACGCTGGTTGAACTAGCGGCTGCCGATAAAAAAATCGTGATCACTGGCTGTATGGCGCAGCACTTTCAGAGACAGCTTTTAGATGAGATCCCTGAAGCCGTGGCAGTAGTTGGTACTGGCGATTATCACCATATTGTAAATGTCATTGAACGCGCTGGCGCTGGCGAGCGAGTCGAGTTGATTTCGGCAGAACCCACCTACATTGCCGACGAATGGTTGCCTCGCTACCGCACTACTTCTGAAGGAGTGGCTTATTTAAGAATCGCTGAAGGCTGTGATTATGCCTGTAGCTTTTGCATTATTCCTCACCTGCGCGGTAAGCAAAGATCCCGGACAATTGAGTCTCTAGTAAACGAAGCCCAACGCTTAGCCGATGAAGGTGTCCAAGAATTAGTGCTGATTTCGCAAATTACTACTAACTACGGTCTAGATATTTACGGCAAGCCTCAATTGGCAGAGTTACTAATAGCTTTAGGTAGAGTAGATATTCCTTGGATTCGGATGCACTACGCATACCCCACTGGTTTGACTCCAGCGGTGATTGCGGCAATGCAAGAAACTCCCAACGTGATCCCCTACTTAGATTTACCGCTACAACATTCTCATCCAGATATGCTGCGGGCAATGAATCGTCCTTGGCAGGGTCATGTAAACGATCGAATCATCGAAAATCTACGACAGGCTCTGCCCAATGCGGTGATGCGCACTACTTTTATTGTGGGCTTTCCTGGCGAAACCCCAGAGTACTTTACTCACCTAGAAGAATTTGTCACCCGTCACCAGTTCGATCATGTCGGAGTATTTACTTTCTCGGCAGAAGCTGAAGCCCCTGCTGGTAGGCTGCCCAACCAAGTTGCCCCCGCAATTATGACCGAACGTCATGATCGGATCATGGCACTTCAGCAGCCAATTTCTTTGGCCAACAATCTCAAAGAAGTCGGCAAAATTGTTGACGTGTTGGTAGAGCAAGAAAATCCTAGCACTGGTGAAATGATTGGACGATCAGCTCGGTTTGCCCCAGAAGTAGACGGTCAAGTCTATATGAAGGGTAGTGCTCGCCTGGGTTCGATCGTCCCAGTTAAAATTACTCGTGCCGATCACTATGACTTATATGGGGAGGTTGTTGCCTTCTAATATTTTACTAAGTTCAGAGAGCTACCCTGTTGTTTTGCCTAACCGGTTGCCTCAAATAAGTTATCTGACTGTATTGGTTCCAATCTGCTTGTTCTTTAAATAATTCTCCAAATTATGACCACTTCTTTTACTAGCCTCGGCATTTCTGATCACATTGTTTCGCAATTAGAAAAGCTAGGTATCACCGAACCCACTAATATCCAAATTCAAGCAATTCCAGAATTGCTGGCTGGTAGAGATGTGGTCGGTCAATCCCAAACTGGTACCGGTAAAACTGCGGCCTTCGCATTACCGATTCTAGAAAAAATTGATTTTCAAAAGCCTTGTGTACAGGCACTGATCCTAGCTCCTACTCGGGAATTGGCTATGCAGGTTTCGGAAGCCATGAAGACTTTCGTTACCTCCGAAGTACGTCGCTCTCCGATTTTGACCGTCTATGGTGGTCAGTCGATCGACCAACAAATTCGTCGCCTAGATAGCGGTGTGCCAATTGTAGTTGGTACTCCTGGCCGGGTAATTGACCTGATCGATCGGGGCAAATTACGTCTAGACCAAGTAGATTGGTTTGTGTTGGATGAAGCCGACGAAATGCTCAGCATGGGCTTCATTGATGACGTTGAACTGGTGATGAAAAAGCTGCCTAGCACCAAGCAAACTGCTTTGTTCTCGGCGACTATGGCACCCCAAATTCGATCGTTGATCAACAAGTTTTTGAACGATCCTACGATCGTCACAGTACAGCAGCCCAAGGCCGCTCCGAGCAGAATTACTCAGCAAGTTTACTTCGTGCCTAGAGGCTGGAATAAAGCCCAAATGCTTCAGCCCATCATGGAGCTAGAGCAACCAGAATCGGCAATTATTTTTGTGCGCACCCGGAAGGCTGCGGCAGAATTAACTAGCCAACTACAGAGCGCTGGTCATAGTGCCGATGAGTACCATGGTGACTTGTCCCAAACTCAGCGGGAACGCTTACTGCATCGCTTCCGCCAGTGTAAAGTACGCTGGATTGTAGCGACTGACATCGCTGCTCGCGGTTTAGATGTAGACCACTTGACCCACGTAATTAACTACGATTTACCCGACAGCGTAGAAAACTACATTCACCGCATTGGCCGGACTGGTCGGGCGGGCAAAGAAGGTACAGCAATTTCATTGATTCACCCCATGGATCGCCGCAAAATGCAGGGCATTGAGCGCAGAACGAATCAAGCACTGGTTGTTTGCCAAATTCCTAGCCGTGCCCAAATTGAAGCTAAGCACTTACAAAAAGTTCAATCAGAAATTGTGGAAGCGTTGACTGGCGAGAGGGTAGCTTCTTTCTTACCGATCGTTGCTCAACTCAGCGAAGGTTATGACGTACATACTGTAGCTGCTGCTGCTTTGCAGTTAGTCTACGATCGCTCTCGTCCTGCTTACTTAGACATGGAAGAGCCAGCTCCTCAAGAGCGTGGCGATCGCGGAGACAGAGGCGGTTATGAGCGTCGGGGTGGCGGCGGTGGCCGTCGCAGCAATCACAGCGATCGGCCTAGCGGTGAAAGCGCTGGTAAGCCAGTGTTACGCCAAGGTGATGTCAGCCGCCGCGATCGTTCCGAAGATCTTTCTGGGAGCGGCGATCGAGATTATCAAGAAGCACGGGGCGCAGGCCGTCGTCGTCGCTAACATTTAGGGTCTTTGCACTCATAAGAAATGGCAGTCTAAAAGGACTGCCATTTTTTATTAGGCGTTACATAGTACATGTATGCAACAATTATTTTGGAAAAGTATTTCTCAAGAGACTTGCTGCAAGTAGGGTGACTGAAACTTCTCAATAAAGAGTCCGCTGGCTTGAATCTGAGCCAAATGATTCGCTACAATCGACCAAAAGTTCCCCAGATTTGCAGGCATTTTTATGACCATCGCTCAATCATCGCCTAAGCTCTCGCTACCAGACCATACCCAGTTACCAGAGTCGGACGGTACTTTTGTGAAGAATTTTCAAGAGCATCCTCAAAGTATTTTGTTGACCAGTTCAATTCGGCCTATTTTAGAGCAACTGCATCCAGATGAACGCTATTGTATTGGTCAAGATTCTGGCATCTATTGGCGATTGGTCGATCCGCCAGAGCGTGGTGCCGAGGCTCCAGATTGGTTTTATGTACCCAATGTGGCTCCCTTGCTCGATGGGCAATATCGCCGCTCATATGTCATGTGGAAAGAAGTTGTTGCACCATTGATTGCCATTGAGTTTGTCTCTGGAGATGGCTCCGAAGAGCGGGATGCCACTTCTCCTTTTTTGAGTGCAGAATCCAAAGCTGGCAAGTTTTGGGTCTATGAACAGGCCGTGCGCATTCCTTTCTATGCAATTTATGAAGTCAGGAAAGCAGCCGTAGAAGTCTATGAATTGGTGGCTCAGCGCTATCAATTAGTGAGTCCAAACAGCCGTGGTCATTATCCTATTCCCGCTCTGGGTGTGGAGCTAGGTATTTGGCAGGGAAAAATAGATAATCAGAATTTGCCTTGGTTGCGCTGGTGGGATAGTGACGGCAACTTACTGCTAAGTGGGGAAGAGCGAGCTGGGGTAGAAAAACAGCGAGCTGATATGGAGAAGCAACGGGCTGATGAAGAAAAACAGCGAGCCGATCGACTATTTGCTAAGTTCCAAGAAATGGGCATAGATGCTCAAGATATATGATATTTAAGGCGTATTAGTGATGAAGTATCAATTTGCACTTTTGCCCGAGCTACACTAGTAAAAAATATCACCTCTAGACCATGCCTTCTACCGTTAGCTTACTGGCTGCCACCAGCTACGAATCAACCGCCCTGCGAGAATCGATCGAAGCCCTGCTTGCTCCATTAGGTGGCATCTCAGCCTTTGTAAAACCAGGCCAGCGAGTACTGCTCAAACCCAACCTACTCACCGGTGCCCGCCCCAGCAAAGAGTGCGTCACCCGTCCAGAAATTGTAGAATGCGTAGCTCAGTTGGTCAAAGAAGCTGGCGGTCAACCGTTTTTTGGTGATAGCCCCGCCTTCGGTAGCGCTATGGGCGTAGCCAAAAACAACGGCTACCTACCCATGATGGAAAGAGTTGGTTTACCCGTGGTGGAGTTCCATGGCCAGCGATATGAAACCAAGAGCGAAAAATTTGATACCTTGCTGCTCAGCAAAGAAGCCATGAACGCCGATGTGGTAATCAACTTACCCAAAGTAAAATCCCACATCCAGCTTACTATGACCCTGGGAGTCAAGAACCTATTTGGCTGTGTACCGGGCAAAATGAAAGCCTGGTGGCACATGAGCGCAGGCAAAGATGCTGATAAGTTTGGTGAAATGTTGGTGGCTACTGCTCAGGCGATCGATCCTGACCTCACCATCATCGATGGCATTATTGGTCACGAAGGCAACGGCCCTAGCAATGGTGAACCTCGGGCTTTAGGGGTATTGTGTGCCTCTGCCAACGTCTTTGCTCTAGATGCAGCGATGTTGGAGCTATTGAACGTGGATGCCAGTTTAGTACCGACAGCAGCAGCAGCTCAGCGATTGGGTTATGCCCCAAAACTAACTGACATCGAGTTTCCCTTGTCGCGTCCGGCAGATTTACAGTTTGCTGACTGGAAACTACCAGAAGCGCTGATGCCGATCGATTTTGCCTTGCCCCGCGTAATTAAGTCTACTTTCCGTCACTTTTATATCCGGTTAATTCGGGAACCAATGAGTGCCTATCAATCTAGTGGTCGCCAGGAATAGTCCCTCTCTCACTTGTCAGTGAACAAAGTCTGTTAAAATACAGTTTCTCTGAAATCAAGTAGCCAACGCACATCTATCATTAACCCATGAACACCACCCAAGTAACCTCCCTAGCTCTAAAAACCGCTAGCATGGTTCTGATCATCTCTACGATCGTGGACATTGCTTTTACTTTATTGCCGTATCAACTTGGTGACGGAAAGTGGTGGTTTGCTGCCAGCGCGGAGCTGGTTAATCGCGGCTTGCTGCCATTAGTTGGCATCGTTTTTTGGCTCATTGCCGATTGGATTGAAACTGTTGCCAAAGAAACTAGCGGGCGCGGTGGTGATAATTTGACCAAAGGGATTACCTTTCTTTCACTCATTTTGGGATTATTATTTTTTCTCATTGTGCCTTTTCAAGCATGGACTAGTAACTCCGATCGTGACAAAACTCTAACCATGAGCCGCGAAGAAGGAACCGCCATGGAAGCGAAAATCGACAAAAGAGTTAAAGAAATTACTGGTGATAAAGCCCAGATGCAGCAGGTACAGCAGAAAATTGCTGAAATAGACAAAGCAATCAGCAGTGGTCAAATAAAGGGTGAAGAATTAGCTAGAGCTAAAGCTAGTAAAGCCGAATTAGAAAAACTCACGGGCGATCCAGCCAAAATCAAAGAAGGTGCTATGGGAGATCTGCGGCGGCGGCAGAAAGATTTAGAAGGAGCAGCTACGGCCAATATGTGGAAAACCGGCATTAGAGCTAGTTTAGCTAGTTTGCTGCTATCAGCGGGCTATAGTTTCATAGGTTTGACTGGTTTGCGAGGGCAAAAACGTTAGGTAGCTTGCAACAATTTACTCTAGGCTATACAACATAAAGAAGTAGTGAGAATCTAACAACCTTGAAAGAGAGCTAACATTCTGTGTTGCACCGATTTCGCCAAAATTTAAAAAACGACTTGATTGCAGGCTTGTTAGTAGTGATTCCTTTAGCTACTACTATCTGGCTAACCAGCAACGTGGCCAACTGGGTTGTCCACATTTTAACCAAAATCCCCCAGCAGATTAACCCTTTTGATGGGCTGAATCCTCTATTGGTAAACGTCCTGAATCTGGCTGTGGGTTTTGCCGTGCCCCTGTTGTCAATTTTAATAATTGGCTTAATGGCGCGAAACATTGCTGGTAAATGGCTGCTAGATTTGGGTGAACAACTACTTCAAGCCATTCCCTTGGCTGGATCTTTGTACAAAACCCTCAAGCAGCTCTTAGAGACCTTGATCAAAGACTCTAACAACCGCTTTCGGCAGGTAGTGTTGGTCGAATACCCCCGTCCAGGAATCTGGGCATTGGCTTTTGTGACTGGTTCCCCCAGTTTTGAGATTCAATCTCAAATGCCCGAGCCAATGCTGAATCTGTTTATTCCTACTACCCCCAACCCCACCACTGGCTGGTATGCCGTAGCTAGAGCCAGAGATGTGGTGAATCTCACCATGTCGGTAGAAGATGCTTTTAAGGTCATTGTGTCTGGAGGGATTGTAAACTCGGCGATCGCCAGTAATCAGATACCTCCTATCGATCCTTTGCCTGAACCAGCTATCGATCAAGAAAAGCTTCCGTTAGCAGTTGCCATCGAAGAACGGTGATGGGAGGACTGGTGACTAGAGAGCGGCGAAGAACAGTAAAGATGCTAGAATCGATGGCCTGCCCACCTGCAACCATTGCCCATGAAACCCCGTGAAATAGCCCGTGAACTAGCTCTGTTGGGGATGTCTCAGTTGCCTAGCTCCCCTGAAAAGCTAGCCACTCAGCAACTGCCCCAGCTAGTGCTGGCTGCAATTCGCACCTTGCGCACTGAGGTTGAAGAAAACCTGGAGACTGCCACGGCAGAATTGCAGCGCAGTAATGAGAAGCTGCTGCATAGTGAAATTAGAACCACCGATATTCAAAGCGCCCGATCGATGCTGCAAGAAAGCATTGCTTTGGTAGAAGCCGCCATTAATCGCATGGGGCAGTCGCTGCAAATGCCGGAGTTTGTGCAGCTTACCAATCAGGTAGAGGTACAGCAGTATGCCTTAGAAATTTTGACCAAAGCCGCTCGCCATCGGGTAGAAACAGACGAGATGTTGTCTGGCTATATCGTAGATTGGCAGTTGCGACGCTTAGCTAAGGTAGATCGAGATATTTTGCGAATTGCCACGATCGAGATGAAATATTTGGGTGTGGTAGATCGGATTGCCATTAATGAGGCGATCGAGTTGGCCAAAAAATACAGCGACGAAGAAGGCTTTAGATTTATCAATGGAGTGCTGCGCAAGGTCAGTGATGGCTTAAAAGCTGAGATCGCGCCACAGTATCCAGGGTAGAGGTATCCAGGGTAGAGATAACCCGCTGCTGGGAATAGATTGTTCAGATATGATAATTTTTTAAATCTTTTTTAAACGGCATTTTTCTCATGGTTTTTAACTGGTTCAGACGGCAATTTGACAATACTGCTCAGTCTCCGGCTGACACAACTGATTCTGACCAGACTGGGCAAGATGTAGCAGAAACTGCTGCGGAACCAGAGGAATCAGCAGAACCCACAAGAGATGTAATGGCCGAAACTCCGGTGGCAGCGGAGGAACCAGCAGCAGTCAGTGCTGATACCCTAGCCTGGGCCAAAGCTGCCTATGAAAATATTAAGAAACAGCAGGCGGCTGTAGAGAACGCAGTTCCAGAGAAAATAGCGGAAGAAACTAGTGCTCCTGTCGATGTGCCAGCAGAGGCTGCTGAAATACCCGATTTGCCAGCACCTGTTGAACAGATTACGGTGGAACCAGTTTCAGCGGTGGCCGCAGCAGCAGCCCCAGTAGAAATTCCTGATGCCAGACCAGCTTGGGTCAGAGAAAGCACCGCCCAAGACAGATTGGCCGCCTTGCGGGCAGAATCGATCGAAGCCCCGGAAGAGCCAATTGAACTAGATGAAGATTTCTTGTGGTCAGCCAGAGTCTTGGCCGAACAAGGTCGTAGCCCAGAAGAAGTAGCGATGGCCGAAATAGCTTGGTTAACCAAGCTACGCCAAGGCTTAAACAAAACTCGATTGGGCTTGGTGAACCAAGTTAAAGCCTTAATTGGTCAAGGGCCACTGAGTGCAGAAGCCACCGAAGTCATTGAAACATTGCTGTTGCAGGCCGATGTGGGGATTGAAGCGACCGATTATATTATTGGTTTGCTGCAAGAAAAACTGCGGACAGAGACACTGCCACCCGAAGAAGCGATCGCCTATCTCAAACAGATTTTACGGGACTTATTAGATAAGCCCTTTGAAAAAGACTATGCCGTAGATTTTTTCCCTCAAAGAGACGTGTTAAATATCTGGATGCTTACAGGCGTAAATGGGGTCGGTAAGACCACCACCATTGGTAAGTTGGCGCACATGACCAAAGCTTCCGGCTACCGTTGTCTGATTGCGGCTGCGGATACTTTCCGGGCGGCAGCAGTAGAACAAGTCAAAGTCTGGGGACAGCGCAGTGATATTGAAGTAATTGCCAACCCAGGCCAAAACACTGACCCGGCAGCAGTGGTTTTTGATGCGATCGCCGCTGCCAAATCTCGGAATACGGAGCTGTTGTTAGTAGACACCGCTGGCCGTTTACAAAATAAAAAGAATTTGATGGATGAATTGGGTAAAATTAGGCGCATTATAGACAAGCAGGCAGTCAACGCTCAGGTAGAATCACTTTTGGTTTTAGATGCTACCCTTGGGCAGAACGGTTTGCGGCAAGCTCAGGTTTTTGCCGAAGCTGCTAAGCTCAGTGGGGTAATATTGACTAAGTTGGATGGTACTGCTCGTGGTGGTGTAGCATTAGCCGTTGTACAGCAACTCGGATTGCCGATTCGCTTTATTGGTGCTGGTGAAGGTATCGAAGATTTGCGACCTTTTTCTAGCTACGAGTTTGTGGAAGCTTTGCTGAGCAGTTAGCTAATGCTTTTATGTAATTGTGAACATCTGAATCATCAAAATTTCCTCATAAAAAATCTATCTGTGACGCTTTGCTTTGCAGATTAGTTTGATCCTATGCCCCAACTTTCTTCCGGGTCGATTACCAGTGTTTCTATGCCAGACCCAGCTCTGATCATCCCCCTGGGTGGCTCTCAGCGGCAGGAGAATATCCATTTGATTTTAGAATCTTTGGGTTTTGCTCTACGCAACTTTAAAAATTTCAATCAATATCTAGAAATTTTGCCCTCAATGATTGCCCGCATCACCGATGCTGATGCAGCCATGGTGGTATTGTTTCGCAAAAACACTCAGCAGCCCACCAAGGCTATTCACTGTCGCAGTAAAGAAAACTGCCCAGAAGTGACTCAAAGTATTGAACAGTCTCTGCAAAATGCTTGGGCAACCTTAGCCGAAAAAGATCGCACCTTAGATTTGGGTAGTTACTGGGAAGATTTAGAGATTACCCTAACTTCTCAATTAGCTAGTAACACTGCAACTCAAGTTGTCAAGTTCTTTACCGTCAAAATTATTCTAGATGGAGTAGAGCGCGGACGGCTATATATTTTTGCTGAAGGTCTGGCCTACGACTGGAGCAGCGATCGGCAGAAATTAATGCAAATTGTGGCCGATCAAACGGCAGTAGCCGCAGCAAACGAGGAGTTGACCGTAGAACTACGCAAGCGAGATTTGCTTCATCGGGAAGTGGAGATTGGCGCAGAAATTCAAGAGCGACTACTGCCTCGACAATGCCCAGATATCCCAGGAATGGCGGTAGCAGCCTGTTACCAAAATGCCAATCGAGTGAGCGGCGACTATTACGACTTTATTCCGGCTAATTATGATCAGCTTGGTGGCCGATCGATCGATCCCAATAGCAAGTGGGGGATCACGATTGGTGACGTGATGGGTAAAGGGGTGCCAGCAGGTTTGATTATGACTATGACTCGGGGAATGTTGCGCGCGGAGGTACTAAACGGCAATTCTCCGGCCAAAATTTTACAGAATCTGAATCGGGTAATGTACTTGGATTTGGAGAACTCTAGCCGTTTTTTAACGCTGTTTTATTCGGAGTATGATCCCAAAACTCAGGTGCTGACCTATAGCAATGCTGCTCATAATCCACCTTTACTGTGGCGCAATGATACTTTGCAGCCCTTAGATACAGTGGGTGCGCTGATTGGATTAGAGCCAGATAGCGTGTACGAAGAAGGCCAGATTTTGCTGCAATCTGGAGACACTATTTTGTACTACACAGATGGTTTGACTGATGCTAGTAACCAGAATGGTCAGCGCTTTGATGAGGACAATTTATATCAAGTGTTCGATCGAGCTTGTCGGCAACATGATCATCCTCAAGCGATCATTAATGACATTTTTAGAGAAATCCGCGAGTTTGCTGGTAGTGAGCAAGATCAAAACGATGACATGACCGCTGCCATCCTGCGCTTGCTGTGATCGAAATTTGTATTTTGTATCTGTTCGATCGCAGTTTCCGGACAGCAAACTGGGCAAGATGTAAAAGGATATATCGAGTATCTCTTTCTCCTACCCCCGGTCTTTTATGAGATTTTCTACTATTGCCCTGTTGGCTGTAACTGCGATCGTTTTTTCGGCTGCTGCTGTAAGAGCTGAAGAACCAGAACGTGTTGCTGGTAACGTTCCTGAGACTGTTATAGTACCTTTGAGCTTGTCGGCCATGCGCCATGAAGTTTTGGTTGCTGATCGAGAAAAATCTTCGTCTGCCAAGATGGAAAGCTCGGTAATGCACATTGATGACAATAATCGCTTGGTTGGCTTGAGCAACTAAATAGCGATAGCTTCGCTTGTACATCTAGTGATTCCTGGATAAATATTTTTACCCAAAAACAGTATCAAAGTGTTTCATACTGCCTTTGTTTTGGTGTTTATACAAATTTACTGATCATTTAATATTTTGAAGCTCTCAATGCTCTGCAAAGCACTGGGTAAATATTTAGCATAGTCTTCTGGCAGGGCACGATATAGCAATAAGTAAGCTTTGCCGTTAACTATTGTCCAAGTTTCTAGGCTTTGGACTTCTGCTTTTCCTTCTGGTTTGCCAGAGTAGTAGACTTGGTGAGCTGGTCGTTCTACTAACTTGGTGGCTTTCGATTCAATGATTTTAGGGTTAGTGAGAGATTTTTTGATTTCGGCGATCGATCCCTCAGTATACTGAGCCAAACTCATTTTGGTATCGGGCAGAGGCATAATGCTAACGGTCAAATTGGGGCGGAAGCTACTGCGCTCTTGTGGACTCCAAAAAGCAACGACTTCGCCGGTAGTAGAATCAGATGGTTCTTCTTGTTGCCATTGATCAGCATAGTTAATTTGAATCTGTTTATTTTGGTAAGTTTTAATATCGTTGCTGGTACTGCCAGAGATACTGGGAGGAGCAGTGTCGTTATCGGGGCCGGGTGAAGCAGGACTAGAGGGGATGGATGGACTTACCGCAGCGGGAATGCTTGGCTCACTGCCCCCAGGAATTAGCTTGGGGATGGCTAGTCCCACTAAGAGGGCAGCAGCGGCTGAACCAAAGATTAAGTGAGGACGCAGGTTGTCCCAGGGGCTAGGTTGAATTTGGCTCTGCATGAAGCTACGCAGGTCATCAGAGACTTCACGAGCTAGCTGATAGCGGTTGCGATAATCGGGGCGCACCATGCGATCGACGATGGCCACCAGTTTTAAGTTGGCGTTGGTAAGGTGTTGCCAAGATAATTGATAAGTGTCGGGGTTTTTGTCAACTTCTACTGTGCCAGTGAGGGCTTGGATGGCAATTATGCCCAGGCCATAAATGTCGGTGTTAAACTGCGGGTTATCGTCTTCTTGCTCAAAGGAAATATATCCAGGGGTGCCTATGAGTTCTACTGGACTGTTATCGATCGGCTGTCTCCAAATTCCGGCAATGTCTTTGACTCCGCTACAGCCCAGCAACACAAATTTGCCGTCACGCCAGCGGCGAATCAGGTTTTTGGGGTTGATGTCTTGATGAATAAAGTTTTGGTGATGGACAAATTCTAGGATGCCGAGAACGTCTTGCAGCATTCCTACCACTTGGGCTTGGCTCCAGGGTTTTTCCGGGACTAATTCGATGCTGAGCATCTGGCCATCGATATATTCTTGCACTAAGTAAAGATTCTCTTCGTCTTCAATTTTGGCAAGAATGCGGGGGATTTGGTCGTGCTGGCCTAGCTGGTAAAGCACTTCGCTCTGCACTTCAAAGCTTTTTTTGACCAAAGCAAAGGGCTGATTCTCCATCGGAGACGCTTCGCGAACGGCTTGTTGCGGACGATAGCGTTTCAGGACGCACTGAGGCTGACCGGGGAGTTCTTTGCTTTTGGCTAGATAGGTTTCGCCAAATCGACCAAGCCCCAAAAACTTGGTGATGTCGTACTGAGCATGGATCTTGTTGCCGAGCATAGATCTTTATCGAAACGACTGAAGTTGTCCCCATTGGTTTTAGGGTGATTTTGATCCTAACATGTATCGATCGGTACAATGGCGATCAGCGCTAGCCCAGACTATCTGCCCGCTACGAGAATTACTGGTCAATATTTTAAGAAATTTATCGTAAGATAGATTTGTTTACATACAACTTTTCTGCGCCATGTACCGATCGACCCTGATCTTGTCTGCTGTTTTTGGTTGCACCAACATCGCTCTTGTCCAAACCGTTGCCCAAGCCAAAACCAAAGTAGAAATTGGTCGCTTGGCCAAAAGCATCACTTTACGCATCGAAACAGTGGGCAGTGAGAGCAGGGGATCGGGAGTAATTTTGCAAAAGCAAGGTGACGTGTACACAGCAATTACCGCAGCGCATGTCTTATCTGGGGGATCATCTTTTCGCTTAATTACCCCTGACGGTAAAGTGCATCAGTCGTTGTCTTTCAAGAAAGCCAACGGCAGCCTAGATTTGGCCGTAGTAAAGTTTCGCAGCAGTAACAGTTATCCACTGGCCGAAATTGGCACCTCTGTTTCTTTGGAATCTGGTTCAGAGATTTATGTGGCAGGCTTTCCGGCAGCTACCAGCACCTTTGATGATGGGGTGTTTAGTTTTACTAGAGGTGAGATCACAGGTAACGCCAGTAAACCAAACCGCAGCGGTTATTCTTTGATCTACAACAGTGTCACTTTGCCCGGAATGAGTGGTGGGCCAGTATTTAATGACGAAGGCAAACTAGTGGCCATTCATGGTCAGGGCGATCGATCAACAGATGGCCAAAAAACTGGCTTTAATTTAGCAATTACTATTGAGCGGTTCGGTACAGTGGCTGCTGAGTTGGGCACTAGTCCAGAGACGCAGATTGCGGCTCTGCCTGTAGCCAGTAATTTGAATGCGGCAGATTACTTGTTGTCTGGGGATGAAAAAGAAGACAAGGGTGACTACCCAGGGGCTTTAGCAGACTATAACCAAGTACTCAGAATAGATCCTAAATATGCTTTGGCTTATAACAACCGGGGCTATTTAAAAATGCAGCGGCTGAATGATGTGAATGGAGCTTTAGTCGATTTCAATCGATCGATCTCTATCAACCCCAACTTTGCCACGGCTTTGAACAATCGGGCGTTTTTAAAAGAAGACAAACTCAATGATTTTAAAGGGGCTTTGGCCGACTATGGTAAATCCTTGCAGATCGATCCTACCGATGCCAAGGTCTATAACAACCGGGGTTTGCTGAAAGCAGAGAAAATAAATGATGTACAGGGCGCAATCGCCGATTATAGTAAGGCGATCGCGGCAGACCCCAAGTATTTTAATGCCTATATTAATCGGGGCTTTTTAAGAAGCGAAAAATTAAAAGACCAAAAAGGAGCCTTGGCCGATTACAATCAGGTCGTTGCGATCAATCCTAAATATGCGGTGGGCTATAACTTACGAGCTGTCTTGAAGGCCGATAATTTTGATGATCCCCAAGGAGCTTTAGCTGACTATAACCAAGCGATCGCTTTAGATCCCAAATATGCCGTTGTCTATCTCAATCGCGGTATTTTGAAAGACGATATCTTAAATGATCCTGATGGGGCTGTGAGTGATTACAACCAAGTAATTGCTTTAGACCCTCAATATGCTGCCGCTTATTTTCGGCGAGGCTTGCTGCGAAATAATGCCAAAGACCCTAAAGACATTGCTGGAGCAGTAGCTGATTACAGTCAGGCAATTCGCTTGGAGCCAAAATATGCTTTGGCTTACAACAATCGAGGTTTGATCAAACTAGAAAAACTAGATGATGTAGCTGGAGCATTAGCCGATTTTAATCAAGCAATTATTTTGGATGCCAAGTTAATTTCTAGCTACTATAATCGCGGCCTGTTGAAATTACAGAAAACAGGTGAAATCAGAGGAGCGCTGTCTGATCTTAATCAAGTGATTGCCTTAGATCCTAAACATGCTGATGCCTACTGGAATCGCGCAATCCTGAAAAGAGATAGTGTCAGCGATCGCAATGGAGCCATTGCAGATTTTCGGAAAGCCTTACAGTTTTATCGTGAGCAAGGCAAAACCAAAGATGTGCAGGAGGCGATCGAGGAATTAAAAAATCTAGGTGTTAATGCCTAGCATAATTATCGTTCTCAGATTTTTTTCTGCCAAAATAAAGCGCGGCCATGGGCAGGATCGAGTTGATAGTCACTGAAGCCTGCCGATCGATAGGCGGCTTGGGCAATGTGGTTGCCTTCTAGTACTTCTAGGGTGATTTTACAGCAGCCAGATCTGATGGCGATTTCTTCGGCCTTGAGCAGGAGTTTGTTGGATATTCCTTGGCCGCGATATGCCTGAGACACCATCACATCGTGGATATTTAGTAGTGGTCGGCAGGCAAAAGTAGAAAAGCCTTCGATGCAGATCAGTAGACCGGCGGCGACTCCATCGACTTTGGCGAAAACTATGTGGGTGCGCTCGCGCTGGTGCAGTTCTTTGGCTAGGTTGTCTAAGACATATTGATCCAATGCTTCTCCGCCTCCCATTGGGTGTTGGGCATATTCGTTAAGCAGTCGCACTAGGTCGGCGGCATGATCAGGAAAACTGAGGTTGGCTTCGATTATTTCGATCATAGGTGTGTAGTTTACGATAAATTTTTTACGTCATCAACGCTCACTGTCTGAATTTCGTCAATTGCCCAACTCACAAACTAACCCTGAGGGTACCAGCGTTAGCTCGGGTCGATGAGAATGTCAACCAGATTCAACCACAAAGTGAGAAGATGTGTAATCGCAGCCCTAGCAGGACGTATTAGCTCACTCGGTTAGGACGTTGCTACAGAGCTAACGATGGCAATTATTGTATATTGTAAGTGAGTACGTATTCCCCGACTTAGCCAGCATTCACTATTTCTAGAACTTAAACTAACAGACTAAATTATGAAGGATCTCACCCGCTATCGAAATATTGGTATCTTTGCGCACGTCGATGCAGGCAAAACCACCACTACCGAAAGAATCCTCAAACTGACCGGTAAGATTCATAAAATTGGCGAGGTACACGAAGGTGCCGCAACCACAGATTTTATGGATCAAGAGAAGGAGCGAGGGATCACAATCCAGTCCGCTGCTACCACCTGCTTTTGGAATGATCACCAGCTAAACATCATCGACACCCCAGGTCACGTCGATTTTACCATTGAAGTTTACCGCTCCTTGAAGGTACTCGATGGTGGAATTGGGGTTTTTTGTGGTTCTGGTGGAGTAGAGCCGCAGTCTGAGACCAACTGGCGCTATGCCAACGATTCTAAGGTTGCTCGCCTGATCTACATCAATAAGCTCGATCGAACCGGTGGCGACTTTTATAAGGTGGTCACGCAAGTCGAAAAGATTTTGGGTGCCAAACCCTTAGTGATGGTATTACCGATCGGCATCGAAGATGATTTCTTGGGCGTGGTGGATTTGATTACCCGTAAGGCATGGACATGGGACAATTCTGGCGACCCACTGAGCTTTACCGTCGCCGATGTGCCCCCAGACATGAAGGAGAAAGTCGAAAGTTACCGCGAACAGCTTATCGAGACAGCCGTAGAGCAAGATGATGCGGTGATGGAGCGTTACCTAGAGGGCACCGAGCCAACCCCAGAAGAACTGAAGCAGTGCATTCGTAAGGGCACCCGCGACCTGAAGTTCTTCCCGACTTACTGTGGTTCGTCATTTAAGAACAAGGGCGTACAGCTAGTATTAGATGCTGTCGTGGATTACCTCCCCAACCCGATGGAAGTGCTACCTCAGGCTGAAGTCGATTTGGAAGGTGCTGCTACTGGCGAATTTGCCGCTGTTGATCCCGATCGACCTTTACGGGCACTGGCGTTTAAGATCATGGACGATCGCTATGGCTCCTTGACCTTTACGCGACTGTATTCTGGCACTATCTCCAAAGGGGATACCGTACTGAATACAGCCACTGGCAAAACTGAGCGGATCAGTCGCATGGTAGAAATGCACGCAAACTCGCGGGAAGAAATCGATTCCGCTCAAGCGGGCGACATTATTGCGATCGTAGGAATGAAGAATGTCCGCACTGGGCATACTATCTGCGATCCCAAAAATCCAGCGACCCTAGAGCCGATGGTCTTTCCTGAACCCGTGATTTCGATCGCGATTAAGCCTAAAGTCAAGGGTTCCGAAGAAAAAATGGGTGCAGCCTTGACCAAAATGGTACAAGAAGATCCTTCCTTCCACATGATGACCGACGAGGAAAGCGGCCAAACCATCCTCAAAGGAATGGGCGAGCTGCACTTGGATATTAAAGTAGACATTCTGAAGCGCACCCACGGCGTGGAAGTAGAAGTTGGTAAGCCTCAAGTTGCCTACCGCGAGTCGATTACCAAGACACTCGAAGATGAATATATTCACAAGAAACAGTCTGGTGGTTCTGGTCAGTACGCTAAGATCGGCTACATGTTGGAACCGGGTGAACCTGGAACTGGCTTTGTATTTGAATCTAAGGTAACAGGTGGTAGTGTGCCCCGTGAATACTGGCCAGCGGTGGAAAAAGGCTTTGAAAGCTCGATCACTAAAGGTGTATTGGCTGGCTTCCCCTGCTTAGACCTGAAGTTCATTTTGTTGGAAGGTGGTTTTCATCCGGTAGATTCTTCAGCAATGGCCTTTGAAATTGCCGCCAAAGCAGCTTATCGTCAGACGATGCCTAAAGCTGGCCCCCAACTGTTGGAGCCAATTATGAAGGTGGACGTGTTTACTCCTGATGACTACATGGGTGATGTGATCGGCGACCTCAACCGTCGTCGCGGCATGATCGAATCCCAAGAATCTAGCGGTGTGGGTGTCCGCATTAAAGCGGATATGCCCCTGAGTGAAATGTTCGGCTACATTGGCGATCTCCGCAACATGACATCTGGGCGCGGTCAATTCTCAATGTCTTTTTCACACTATGCTGCTTGTCCTAACAACATTGCAGAAGCAGTGATTAAAGAATCAAAAGAACAGGCCGCTGCATAAGCTGCATATCAAACTATCTAAAAATTGTCGTCGTCATATAGATGACGACAATTTTATTTTAAGGCCAATAATATTGATTTGGAGATTGATGAACCGCCCACGTTTAACTTCATCCGAAGCAAGAAACCAAAGATTTTGAATACAGAAATAATCGCACTTAACGGAAGATCCGGCGGATGATGTCTAGCTGCTCATCTAACCAGCCAATGATCTCTAGGTTATTTGTCAAAGATATGGGTGGATCAGAAACCAGAGTATCGAGCTTAATGAGCCGTTGGAAATCTACCCGCACTGGGCCGATCCGCTCCTGAGAATTGTTGTTGCCATAGTAAAACTTCACCCCCGCTTGCTGCATAATATTGATAATTTCTTGGGCGATAATGCCATAGGCGATCGTCGTGGGATGAATACCATCTAACGAAAAAATACCGCCCGTAGTACGCTGCGCTTTTTTCGTAACCGGATCTAAGGCCGAACGAAAGAACTGAGAATCTGGTGGCGGAGTCAAAGCCTGTAAAGCAGCCGGTAAATCGTAAGGTATCCACCAATCGGGGCGGGCCTGAGGATCTTTGATATAACGACGGGCGGCTACTCGATCGAGCAAAGCACAGAGGTCAAACACATACCAATCTTTCTCGGCCTGACGATTTTCTCGCAGGCGTTTGGCAATATGGGCATTGTAGCTATCCACTACGCTATCTAAGGCTCTGGCCTGATTTTCTGTTAAGCATTCATCTTCTGCCGGATTGAACTGCTCATCTTTGACCCAGGGGCGGGTGTAGAAAGGATAGTAGCGCGAACCAGGCCGAGATTTGCTGCTTACTCCTCTGGCGATCGGGGGCACAGTCACATGGGGAACGGTGCAAAAAATTACGTGGCGGGCTTTAATTTTTTGGACTCGGGCAATTAATTCATCAAACTCGGCGGCAAAATGACTAGGCAACCAGGCACTATAGGATTTTTTGGCTTCTAGATCTTGATAGTCGTTGCCGCTCCAGTTGATTTTTAACTGTGAAACCGAGCTGAGAATATTATTTGCTCCAATCATTACTACCAACGTTTCAATGCCGTCACCGCCGGTTTCTGGGGTGCCGTCTTCGCCCAGAGCCGTAGCAGCATCGATCGCTGACCAGTTTCCGAGAGGATCTTTGGCGGTGGTTAAAACCCGCAGGGCGACTCGCTCGTTGGCGTTTTCGACTATTTGTTTGAGCAGATTGTCTTTAGGCTCAGTGATGCGCTGCCGACAGAGCTTGGCGTTTAGCGAGAGCATGTCCCGAATATCCCAGCCGTAGATGGCCAGGTTGTGGTTGATTTCTTTTTGAGTGGGCGGATTGTAGAGGTTGTTGCCAGCGCCTCGCTCCCAGTAGTCTTCATTTTTATCCATTAGTTCTCGCACCGCAAAAATGGCTGGAGCGGTTTCCCACCAGTCAATTTTGTCACCGAAGCGAACTTCTAAATGGCGCAGATAGTATTCGATGTTAGATTGCAGGCCACCATAGCTACTAAAAGAAGCGGGGCGGCGGAACTGTTTGTCCCAGCCCATTTCCCAGGCGATCGTCATGGGGTAAGAGATATCGGTGTTGGAGATAGCGCCGCTTTGGTAGCCTTGGGTTAAGGAGTCGCCGATCGTGACTAGGCGATGGGGTGGGGTGGCTAGGTTGCTTTTGGCTGGCAGGCGAATTCCCAGGGTGGGGTCGAATTCGGGGACTTTGGGGTTGGCGCTAATTACATCTTGGACTTCTTGAGGGAAGTCTTTGTCGATCATGTCGGCGGTTCGGATTTTATCTGGCATGATGGTTTCCGTTAGATTTATGTGAATTTTGTTGCAGTCGCTAAGGTGCTGAAACCCTTGTGTTGGGCAGCGCCCACTCTATGTGTTGGGCACTGCCAACTTTGTAAGTAAATGTTCTGCTGCTATAGGGTTTTGAGGTATTCCAATAGAGCCTGTTTTTGGTCGGGAGATAAGTCGGTGCCATAGAGATGTCCTTGGTTGCTGTTGCCAGATATTTTGGTGTCATAGGGGGTGCCTTTTTTGGCAGCCGCGCCGGTAGTGACGAAACCTAAGCGATCGGCATCGTATAAATCGTAGCCACGATAAAAAGTTGTGGGTCGATTAATGGGCTTAGCTAACAAGTCAGTCAGAGTGGGTACCGAGCCATTGTGTAAGTAGGGAGCGCGGAGCCAAATGCCATCTAGGCTGGGTGAAACATAGCCAGCAGTTTTGCGGAATTTTTGTAAATCCCAAGTTTCGCTATTACCAAAAGCATTGTAAGCATCGGCGGCGGCTTGACTCCATACGGTTAATCGCTGTGGATCGGTGTCGCTGTTGAGTACCTGGCCGGTTTGAGCACCGCCGAAGGCGTGGCAGGTGGCGCAGTTAGCCTGGAAAATTGGTTCGCCTTTGGTGACTAGGGTGCGATCGATCGCTGCTGGATACGCTGGGGGCTGTACCTGATCAATAAATTCTTCGATCTTTGCCAAATTTGCCAAAGGTAAAGATTTCTTGGTAGCGCCGTTACCAAAGGCTCCCGAAATTACTGCCTCATGCAAAGAAGTCTGCAAACCATCCCAGTGATAGGCAAATCCTTTATGCTGCTGCATATTCCACAGGGGAGTCATATCAGAATTGCCTGCGGTGTGATCTATTGGTAAACCGAGGACTTTAAATTTGATGCGATTCATTGGATCAATGCGGCCTGCGCCCCAGATGGGCTGTTGAGCCGTCCAGGCAAATTCTTGAGCCTGCTTTAAAATTTTATCCCGAGTGAGAGGAATCACTAAATAGCGATAGAGCTGTTTTTCTAACCAGCCAAATTTATGCACATACTCCATTGAGGGCATTAAATAATCGGCAGTAAAACGCTCATCGGCAGCGGCAGACCACAAAAAGCGCAGATAGGCTAAAGAATCTAGCTTACTACTAGGACCACCGGGGACAATTACGGGCGGCTGGTCGGGAGTCGTGCGAAAGGTCGCTGTGTGGCAAATTGCGCAGTTGATCCCCACTCGGGGGAAACCAATCGTCTGTTTAGAAATCCCTACTGGCACCTCATGGCCGGGTTCCCAAGTCATGCCCAGCGAAGCATAGCCACCAGCTCCTGGCAGTTTATCGCTAAAAACTCGGGGCAATACTAACCATAACCAGTAGGGAATACCTTCATCATCTTCATTGCCGATCGAACCATACTTAAATTGGTCAGCCAAAGATGTGTAGTTAACAAAGTCTCTGCGCAGCAGCAGATTGTATCCCTGATAGCCACCAAATCCTAGCAGTAGCACCGCAGCCAGTGCCAGAGCAATTAAACGATTTCGCCAAACCGGAGCAAGTTCCATTTCAACCTCAGCAGCTATAAAGTTTTCAAATATTCCACGATCGCATCTTTGTCATCAGATGGTAGGTCAATGCCGTAGCTATGGCCTGTATTGTGATTTCCTGGTAGTTTGGTGTCATACAAAAAGTATTTATGACTATTATCAACGGCCAAATTACTCACAAAACCCAGTTTCTGGGGATCTAACACATCATTGCCTCGGTAAAAAGTTGGGGGTCGCCGATCGGCTGGCTCCAATAAATCTCGGATAGTAGGCACCGAGCCATTGTGTAAATATGGTGCCCGTAGCCACAAACCATCCAAAGGATGATTGGCATAGCCATTGGTTTTACGGAAATGGGTGAAGCGATCGGGTGTCCCAGCAAACAGAGTATTTTGATTAGAATTGAGTTCGTAAGTGTAAGAATCTAATCTGGCCGGGTCGGTTTGAATTTCGTCGATCGTCGTAACCGTACCCACTTTTTCACTACCAAAAGCATGGCAGCTAGCGCAGCTTTGCTGAAATAGAGCTTGACCTTGGGTGGCTAATTCTGGATTGATGGCCAAGGGATATTTAGGTGGCTGGAGTTCCCATAACCAATCTGCCACTCGCTGGACTCGGGGTAAGTCGATCGTGGTAGGAGTCACCCCCGCACCCAAGGAAGCGCTCTTATTTCGTTCGTCCACAGAGCTGTTGTCACCATCCCAATGGAGCTGCAAGCCCGCACGGGGCTTCTGGTTCCACACTGCCGGAAAATCTGCGGTGCCAATTAATTCTTTGGGATCCAATTTATCCATCGGGAAATTGAACTGAATAGATTTATAGGGATTAAAAGTATCTACTCGCCCTGGCCCCCACTGAGGTTGACCATGCAGAAAACTGAGTTTAGCTCCTTGCTGGATCAACACATCCCGCGTTTGGGGAATTGCCACATAGCGATAAATCAAGCTCTCTAGCGGATTCAAGCCCCCACTAGCTCGATTAATTGCTGCCATCATTCGATCGGGACTAAAGCGCGGATCGACCACCACCGCAGAGATGAAATCAATATAACCCTGCAAATTCACCACATTAGAAGGCATCGCTGCCACCACTTGTGGCTGGGCTGCCGCGCTTGTCCGAAAAGTACCAGCGTGACAGGTCGCGCAGTTTAGACCCACCCGATTAATGATTACCTGACGCTCCGAGAAACCGATCGGCAGTTTCTTTTCTGGCTCTTGAATAAACCCCAAATTACTATAGCTGGGCTGAATACCTGGTGCTTGCCCCGGCAACTTATCTGCAAACACCTCCGGCATCACCCGCCAAATCCAGTAAGGGATCCCACTGGCAATCTCGCTCCCCAAAGAACCATACTTAAACTGATCTACAATATCTGCATAGTCCACCGGCTTATTACTGGTAAACACCGTCGCCAACCACACAATCCCTACCAGCAAAGGAACCAACAGCAAAATTAGAATTTTTTGCCACAGTGCTTTTGATTTAGTCATATTGTCAATAGTCATAAAATCCTACCAGTAAACCGTATTGTAGGGACGGGTTCATCCGTCAGTTAAGTGTCAAAGGTGCCGGGTTTGAAGACGGTCATGACTTCTTGGATTAATCGATCGCGATCGCCACCAAATCGTCGTTCGTCATAGCAACCTAACGGGTTCTCCAACACATTTAGCAGACACTTATTGCAATAGGTACAGGGTCGCTCTGCTACATCGCGGCCAGCTTGCCACTGCTGAGGCAAATTATTGTTAGCAATGAGCATTCGTGCCATCGTTACGCCGTCAATCATATTGGATTCGATCGATTGCTTCACCAAAGAAGCCTGCTGAAATCCCCCGGTGCAAATCACTGGAATCTTCACGCTAGCCTTGATTTGAGCTGCATCATGTAAATTGCGCCCCTGAAATTTTTCCAGTAGCTCCTGCATTTCTGCTGCGCCTATAAACTGCCGAAAATCTTCCGCCAGATCAGTATCTTTTAACTCCAAAGCCGTCGGGGCGCGAGCCGGAACGTCTTGGAGGCGATTCCAAATCCAGAGGAAAATCGGGTTAAGAGCTTTGAACTTAAACAACACATAGTTACGAAAAGTCTGGTTGCCGCTAGATAACATAATGTCGTACCAGCGCGAAGCATCTTCGATCGGAAACAGCCCAGGCGGATTTAAAGGGTGAGGAAAAATGCTGCCGCTAGAAATATGCAGACCATCCACCCCGTCTTCTTCTAGCCACTTACAAATCTGGATCGATTCTGCTAAGGTATTACCCGGTTTATCGAAGGGAATCACCGCATTGTTATAGTCCACGCCGCTGATTTTGGCCTGTAAATGAAAATCCGCGCCAACTTCCTGGCGAATCGCCGTTACAATTTCCCGGATAAATCGCGCCCGATTTTCCAAAGATCCCCCATATTCATCGGTGCGATCATTAATGCCCGAGCTAAGAAACTGATTGATTAAATAACCGTTAGAACTATGCAGCTCTACACCATCTAAGCCAGCTTCTCGCGCTCGGCGTGCCCCGGCAGCAAAAGCCTGTAATGTTTCTTTGATTTCATTCTTAGTCATAGCCTGTGCGGGCAAACCATGAAAAGAATCGGTAGTGCTGGTGGAACTGAGTCCTTTTTTGCCTAGGTTTTCAACTCCGCCCACATCTTGCTGTCTGCCCGAGTGACTGAGCTGAAGAATAAAGCGACAGTCGTATTCATGAACCTTTTCGCCAACCTTGCGCCAAAAAGGAATCCGCTCATCTCGGTCGATCGTGGCATAGCCAGGTAAAATCCGCCCTCGCATTTGCACCGACACAAAAGAGGAAATAATCGCACCTACACCGCCTTTGGCAAATTTCTCTTCCCAATTAATCCGCGCTTGGCTACCCGAACCATCGTAGTTGTCAAACCGGCCAGAGATGCTCGATCGAAAGATTCGGTTACGGACAGTGAGGTGCCGAAATTTTAGGGGACTAAATATTGCGTTATCGATCATATAGCAAATCAGGATCGGATGAAGTATAATATGCTTATTTACTAGAGGAGAAACTTAGTGAAAGCATATTCAGTAGATCTGAGACAGAAAATCATTGATACTTACAAATCTGAAGTCATGTTAACACAACAGCAATTA
>JANYHM010000067.1 GCA_025359065.1 Synechococcales cyanobacterium GL140_1_metabinner_5_sub
ATTGCTGTTGTGTTAACATGACTTCAGATTTGTAAGTATCAATGATTTTCTGTCTCAGATCTACTGAATATGCTTTCACTAAGTTTCTCCTCTAGTAAATAAGCATATTATACTTCATCCGATCCTGATTTGCTATATCTACAGGCAACTCAATGATTATCAGGGCATTCTGAAATCTCTAGATGGTTTAGTGCGGATCTACCCAAATATTGGTGCTTATTGGTTTACCAGGGCTGAATCGAAGGCAAAGTTGCGAGATAAATCTGGGGCGATTGTTGATTACCGCAGGGCGATTCAAATATATCAACAGCAGGGAGATACTGATCAGGTGGAACGACTATCGCAAGAAATCCGTAATCTTGGTGGTCGGCCATAGTTAATCTTAACCCAGCTAGGATCGCTGAGACGGCCATTAGATTTGCCTGTGTTGTTGGTTCCTCGATCTGCCCGACAAGCTGAGTGGCTTGGCGCAACATCTCGGCTGGATTTTCGCTTTGGCCGAGTGCCGCGAAAGGTAAGAGTCCTGGATATTGTAGGAAAAAGATGCTGGTTTCTTCCACAGTCGTATAGACATTGAAAACAAAGAAAATTAGGACTTTGCTCTAAAGTTTTGTGCATAGTTATTTAATGCTTTCCTTCTGAGGAAAAGGAATAGAGAAAAACGAATAAAAAGTGCATCAAGTACTAACTCTAAAGTAGATGATATAGGCTCAATAACAGATTTGTCTGCATGAGCATATGGTGTTTTCATGTGAAGAATTGAAAAGCTACTCTGTGATATTTTCATGCAAAGCTCAAGATCAAAAGCCAACCCACAATGACTGATTTTAGAGTTTAGTAATTTATCAAGTGTCTTCGCTTCAAATACTTTAAGGCCGTATTGAGTATCATATTTCTGAAGGCTTGGAAATAATAAAGTTACATACGACCTAAATATGATTGTTCTAAGCTTTCTTGAGAAAGGTATTTTCTTTAGTCTTTTTGATTTATCAAGTATTCTATGACCAAGAACTATATCAAACGTACTTGACTTCAATACAAGCTTAAGAATATCTTCACATGTTGCAGGTAAATCTGCGTCAATAAAAAGAATCGTTTCTCCCTTACAAGCCCTAAATCCTCTAATTAAATTGGAACCCTTACGCCCATCAGTAGAAATGAATATTACATTTGGTGGAAGACGATCTGGTTTAGATAGCATACCAGATACAACAAACTCATGTTCGATAGAATTTTGATCTAAATAGTCATTGAGAAGGTGAATGGTCGAAAAAACACGATCATCTAAAAGTACGGGAATTAACACAGAAAGTTTCATAATATCTAAAATGGGCGTTTTTCTTGGGACAGCAGTCTCAAGACGGCTATAGAGATCCCAAGCATTGCTATTCCATTGAATACATGGTCATTTGGTTTTTTGTTGGCAATCCAAAGAAATACAGTAATGATACACGCGATAAAAATTATTGGAGCCGTAACAAATTTGGTTTGATATTCTGGTCTTCGAGTGTTGATTGGTGCATATATCGATACAACTGTAAATAATGTCCCAAGAACTGAAACAACTGATGAAACTGGAGATGCATACTTGTCAAGATTAGGTGCTATCCAACCATCCTGAAATTCGGCAAGGACCCCAAATGAGAAAAGTGCAAAGCCATATAATCCAGTAGCAAGGCCAAAAATCCACGCGCCAGACAAAACCAACTCTACAACAGACCTAAAAACTGTGCACGTAAATTTTTCTAGCTTTGACATCTGTTTTCTTAACTTGCATGTATCTTTTGATTTGAGATTCAGAGATAATTCTAACAACTGTTTATGATAACAGTTTCAGAATAACCTACTTCAATTAGGCATGTGTACTGGAGATTGTCTGCACATGCACTAAAAAATAGGGAGTTAACCCAAAGTGTTTTCAGTTCAAAGACACATGTGTAGAAGAGATGAACCATTTTCAGGTCATTTGGCCATAGTTCAATAATATTGCAGCTTTTACACCGAAACAAGCCATGAAAGACCATTTTGTTCTTCTTAATCTCTCAGTAATGCTCGGAACCCTGCCTGCCGAAAATGGGTATCGGCAGTCAGTGCATCAGATATTCCTCGATCCTGCATCACGATAAAAGATACACAGTCTACTAGACCCCATTCTTTGTCTTTTCATTGCTTAAACAAATTAAATGCTGATCTGTACAGGTTATCTGTTAATAAAACCACTTCAACATTAGGATCAGTTTCGAGGGATTCCAGAAGTTGAATTGCTACATCTCTATATCTTTGCCTAGAAAGTGCATTACCTATTTCTAGCAAGATCGCTTGAGTTGTTACCAGACAAGTTTTATTCATCTCAATTTGATTAGCAAGCTGAATAGCTTGTCCATGATGTTGATCAGTGGTGGAAGATAACGCGATCGCAAACGAAGTGTCTAAGAAAGCTTCAGTCATTGTCAGCAAGAGTTTCCCCATACAAATATTGATCAATTTTTTCCGACCAATCAGGTTCACCCTGTAACTTTAAAGACCGAGCAGTTTCCAAAAATGTTTTAGGCGATCGAACTTCACTGGGTAAAACACTTTCAACAACAATCCTCACCCTCTTACCTGCCGCCAGGTTCAAAGGCACGTCCAATTGCAGAGCTGTCCCATCAAATACTGCATCGAGTTCTTGGAGCATCATCTTCTAGAAGCTATAGAATTTCCTCAGTATAGCCTGACCTTTAGGCAACCAGAGCAGCAACATAGAACCTTGATGATCGAACAAAAATCGACAGCCTTGGTATTCGGCAACTGCTGGTACAATATCTGGGACTTAGCCGCAAACCACCATGAGCATCAACCCCCGCGACATCGAACACATTTTTGAGCGTCTGCGATCAGGCGTAGTTCCAGGCCGTGGATTAGAAGCCTTTGCCGTCGGCATCGAAATGCAGCGCGGCGAAGTCTCTGAATTAGTTTGCTAGAAGGTATGAGGCGACTCCCTCGCGGTAGAATGGCCGGAGTATTTATGCAAGGAAGCTCCTCATGACCACCAGCGCACCAGACTTTTGCACAGGAATTCAGTATTTTGCCGAGCAGACCCCTGGGATTGAGCAATATGGACAGCAGCCCGCCATCGCCAACGGTCAAACCTCGATCGAACCCGGAAACCCCAATGCCACCTTTCAAACCCTGCTCTATGCTGATGCGCTGCGTTACCTTACCCTGCAAATTTGTGCCAGCAAAGCATCGGGGCACCCCGGCGGCTTTGCCAGCCAAGCCGAAGCCTATGCCGCGCTGGTGATGCTCGGTCACAAAAACATCATCACTGAAGTTGGCCACCATGCTCCCGGCTTTTACAGCGCCATGTTTCTAGATAAATCTCTAGAAAAAATGGGCATTACTACCGTGCAGCAGCTCCGCGATCGATTCCGGGAAAAACATGGGCTGATTGGTCACTTATCGGGCTTTATTCCAGGAATCTTGGCTCCGGCAGGCCCGTTGGGTCAAGGTCAACACTTTGCTATGTCTGCCGCGTTCTTACATCCTGGTAAATTATTTCCTTTTACCGTGGGCGATGGTGGCTTAGGTGAACCCTATATCATGAGTTCTATGCAGCATTTTCATACTGCGTTCCCTAAAGTCACGAACTTCATGCCGGTCTTGGTTTGGAACGGCTACAGCCAAGAACACCACAGTATGGTTTCGACCAAAACCACCCCAGAAATGATTCGGTATTGGCAGGGGAATGGCTTTGAGGAGGTAATTCTTGTAGATGCCAAAGATTTTGATGACCAAAACCAGAGCGGTGCCTATGTAGATAACACTATTTGCTCTTTAGAAAAGAGATTAGCATTTACAGCGGCAGTGATTGATGGAGTTGATCGGGCGGCTAAAGCAGCTTTAGGTGGCAAACTAACCGTCTTTATTATCAAACAGCTCAAAGGTGCCGGTGTACATGCCACTGGCTCAAAGTCCCACAACCTCTATGCTCACCACACGATCGATAATGCTGATATTATCAAAGGTCTCCAAAATCGTTCTCTACATCCCGATGCCTGGGCTTTAGTGCGCACTAACTGCGAACGAGCAGGCGGTGGATCATCATCTCAAGTGGCAGTGACCGAATCGGTATTGCCAATGGTTGATCTAGGCACCTTGCCCCTCCAAGAATTCCCAATCGGTGGCGATTCACAGGTAGCTACTACTGCCATGGGTAAACTGGTTGGCTATGTAGGTCAAAAAGATCCGAAATTTTTAGTAACCAATGCTGATGGCAACGAAGCCTCTGGGATTGCCAACATCAACCAAGCTCTTAAAATTGTTCACCCCACCACTGATGATTTATACAACCAGGCTCCCAATGGTCAGGTTTATGAACCCCTGAGTGAAGATGCCTGTGCAGGCATGGCGGCTGGTTTGGCGTTGATGGGTTCACGTTCTCTGTGGTGCTCTTACGAATCTTTTGCTATCAACGGTCTACCAATCTGGCAAACCGTCACTCAAGGCATGGCCGAACTCCGTCGTCCCACCCCTTCAACCATTACTCTCTATACCGCTGGTGCTCTAGAGCAAGGTCGCAATGGCTGGACACACCAGCGCCCCGAAGTCGAAGCATACTTTGCCTCGATGATGCGCAATGGCAACGTCTTCCCGGTGTTTCCGCCCGATGCCAATAGTATCCAGGCTTGCTACGACTGGGCTTTGACTACTCAAAATAAAGGCATTGTAATCACCGCCAGTAAGTCACCGCTACCAATTCGGACTACCTTGGCACAAACTAAGCAGGGTCTGATTGATGGCTCGATCGAACTCCAAGTCACACCGGGCAAAAAGACGGTAGTTTTGGCCGTAATTGGCGATATGACTTTGGCTCCCGCCTATGCTGCCGCTGCAATGTTGGCAGAACAAGGCATTGGCAGCAAAATTATCTCGGTAATCAACCCCCGTCGTCTCTATCGTCCTACCGATGTTGCTTGGGATACTTGCAGCGAGCCAGATGATGGTTTCTTGAGTGATGCTGATTTCCAAAAAACCTTTGGTGGTGATGTGTTGATTGGGATTACCGGTGGCGCTCCAGCAATGCTAGAGCCAATTATGCTGCGATCAACTGCTCCTCGGGACACTTTCGCTTGGAAGCGCGGTGAAACCACTGCAACGGCTGGAGAGTTGATGGAGTTTAATGGCATTACTGCCGCTAAGGTGGTCGATCGGGCAAAAGTATTACTTGGTTGATCAACGGACTCTGTAATGTTGGGAGCCAAATCCCAGCGGTTTTTGTGCTAGTCAATACCGAAATCAACTCATCCGACGGATATCCAATCCAGCCAAATTCCTGTAAGGTATTAGCATGTCTGAATGTTAACTTTTATTAAAGAGAACTCCAAAATATGTCAACTGCAACCGCATTAAAATGCGAAGTCAAAGATTTAGCCTTAGCTCCTTCTGGTAAGCAGCGGATCGAGTGGGCTGGCCGCGAAATGCCAGTTCTGAAGCAAATCCGCGATCGATTTGAAAAAGAAAAGCCTTTGGCTGGTATCCGGTTGGTAGCTTGCTGCCACATCACTACCGAAACAGCCCACTTGGCGATCGCCCTCAAAGCCGCTGGTGCTGATGCAATTTTGATTGCCAGCAACCCTCTTTCTACTCAAGATGACGTAGCAGCCAGCTTGGTTGTAGATTACGGCATTCCAGTTTTTGCATTTAGAGGCGAAGACAGCGAAACCTACAAACGCCACGTAGAAATAGCTCTAGATCACCGCCCTAACATTATTGTTGACGATGGTTGTGACGTAGTGGCTACCTTGGTACAAGATCGGCAGCATCAACTTACAGAGTTGATTGGCACCACAGAAGAAACTACCACTGGTATTGTGCGCTTGGAGGCAATGTTTAAAGCTGGCGTTTTAACTTTCCCAGCAATGAACGTAAACGATGCTGACACTAAGCATTTCTTTGATAACCGCTATGGTACTGGCCAATCTACCTTAGATGGTATTATCCGGGCGACCAACATTCTGTTAGCTGGTAAAACCATTGTGGTTGCTGGCTACGGCTGGTGCGGTAAGGGTACTGCAATGCGCGCCCGGGGCATGGGTGCTAACGTAATCGTGACCGAGATCGATCCGACTAAGGCGATCGAAGCAATTATGGATGGCTTTGGCGTAATGCCTATGGCTGATGCTGCTGCGGTTGGTGATATTTTCATCACTGTTACTGGCAACAAGCACGTTATTAAAGACTCTCATTTCGATGTGATGAAAGATGGCGCGATTGTTTGTAACTCTGGTCACTTCGATATCGAAATTGATTTGGCAGCTCTGAAAACCAAATCTACTGATATCAAGACTGTTCGGAACTTTACTGAAGAGTATTGCTTAAAGAATGGCAAGTCAGTCATCGTAATCGGTGAAGGCCGCTTAGTAAACTTGGCTGCTGCCGAAGGCCACCCCAGCGCCGTGATGGATATGAGCTTTGCTAACCAAGCCATGGCATGTGAGTACTTAGTCCAAAACAAAGGCAAGCTAACTCCTGGCATTCATACTATTCCGGTAGCTGTAGATAAGCAAATTGCTCTATTGAAACTGCAAGCAATGGGTGTCAAGATTGACGCTTTAGATGCTGCTCAAATTGAGTATGTTAACTCTTGGAATTCTGGTACTTAATTTTTAGGTTTATATTTAATTAACAAGGAGTGCTCTTGAGTACTCCTTGTTCTTTTTTGTTAGACTAAGAGAAATCTATCAATCTGTTGCAAAATTTCGATGGTATCTTAGATTAAAATGGATTTTAATGCTTTTGATAATGGTGTAAACATGCAGCGTTTTTCTGTTACTGAAATTCAAAATACTGATAGTCAAGCTTTGCATCAAGTGGAAATTGAACCTGCCATCCTCTTGGCCGAGTCGGGTTCTAGCTATGTAATTATGTCAATTGCCAATTATCAACAGTTAATCGATCGACTAGAACGTTTAGAAGATCTGGCGATCGGTCAGCAAGCCCAAGCTGCGCTCTCAATCTCCCGGATGGTAGGCACCGAAATATTTACAGCCGAACTCCAGCGGTTAGCAGCAATGGATGGCAACGGTTGAGGTTATGGCAAAGCTTGATGGCCTTGAAGCTGTTCTCGATTTTCTCAAAGGATTACAGCCTAAGATAGTCGCTCAAATTGCAAAGAAAGTGATGTCGTTGAGTGTCGATCCTTTTCCCGCAGATTATAAGGAACTGACTGGTTATACCGGATACTACCGTGTGGATTCTGGAGAATATCGGATTATCTATTGTTTCGATCCAGATCTCGATTTAGTTGAAGTGATTTCGGTTGGCAAGCGCAATGATGATGAGGTGTACAAACAACTTAAGCGTTTATTAGGGTAGCAAGTTCATCCCAGCAAGTTCGCCAGAAACACGGTACTCAGAAAGGTTTTTTCCAGGACATCCTAAGTCTGACAAAATATCTATTTATCAGAGACTGGCAGGCTCTGATAAACTTTATGCTCTACGGTTCTGCATCTACTCAGGTCGCAAACTCCTCTTGATTTTTTGAATTTAGAATTGCTGTTGATAGAGAGAATATTAAGAGTAAGGGAATTGTTGGACTACAATTTTATAGCTGTGGAATGGAATACTGGTGCGTCGCTTGATATCGATAACCGATCGATACTCACCATTACTCTCCCGTTCAGCCACAATTTTTTTGGCAACACTACCACTGAGTCCAGCCATTACTAACTCATCGATCGACATGACATTTAAGCGCTGCCAAGAACACTCCATTTCCTTGTTGGTGTTATAGGTGAAAATCACCTTGCCAGCTAGCTTTCCAACATAAGATTCTGGCAAACCAGCGATTTCTGATAACTCTTCAACATGAGTAAAAATGTAGCCTTCATTCTTCAGAGACTCAACATCATTGGCGTAGACGATCGGTAGCCCTAAAACTCTTACCAATTCGTCTTTAGAACAATTATTAATATCTAACTTAGCGTTAGATATGGGCATTGCCTGATACTGGGCAAGATTATGAAAACCGGGCAATTCTGGGTTGTCTGATGTCTTCCGCAAAAAGGCTTCTTTAATATGAAACGAAATGTAGATCTGCGCTAACCAAGCGATGTAGAACATGCTGCTGGAAGCAGAAAGTAAAGAAACGGTAAAAACACCGGCTCCTAAGTACATCCATTTAGAAGTTTTAGCTTTACTGCCAGCGTAGATGATTGCCATACTGCCAAACAGTGGTACAAAGGAAAGCCATACCCAGTTGGGTGTTGACCTGTTTTTGGGAGTTGGCTCTAACATGGTGATGTAAACGAAATTTTAGCTGTGTTCAAGTTGTCGATAGGTGATGAATCTAAAAAATGATTTAAATTGAATCTAACAGCTTCCGACGCTTATCTTCGTATTCTTCGGCAGTAATAACGCCATTGTCATAAAGATTTTTCAGTTCACCCAAAGTCGCAGCTTTATCGCGAGAAGACTCTTGAGAATGAGAAATAATATTGTTGGTGTAACCTGGAGAAATTGATGCTCCACCGTTATATTTAGCATCAAAAACTTGGTCTGAGGTTAGCAATAAGCCAATAAACTCAAAGAAAGCAATCAGTCCAGGAATCAGTGTCCAACAAAATAACAGATAAATTACACCTGCTACACCTTCACCTAAGTAAAACTTGTGGATACCAAAGCCACCTAAGAAAAAAGCTAATAAGGCTGCAACGATTTTACTTCTCATGGTTGTTTAGAACGAATAGTTAGTCTGCAAATTATGTCAAATTTTACTTCTTGGACGGGGCTTTTTTTTGTGAAAAAAAGTAAAGAACCAAGAAACCCACTTGAAACTCCATCAGAGTAGCGTATCCGCGTACCACATATGGTAGATCCAAGCTCGAATTAAAAGAAAAAACAGCAAGACCCAAGAGTCCATAAGGCAACATCTTGATCAGCGTTTTTCGACCAACTCTAACGCCCTCCTTATCCAACATATAATTTTTGGGGTTTTTGGGTTTGGTGAGAAATTGTTAAACTGTGACCGACAGCACAAATTCGTTTGTCACGGTTATGCTGTTGTCCGTTCACAAGTTCTACTACTTTCGCCATTCTAACACGACTAATTCTTACCGTAATTGCTTGCTTTTGCCTCTGTCTAGACTTTATTGCTGGGTTAAAAAGCTAAAAGGCACTATCAGACTTTGTTTAGTCGTACCATAAAAAAACCATCCATCTGATGATGATGAGGCCAAATTGTCACAAAACCATCAGAATCAGCCAAACTACCCAAAAAACCAGAGGGTGAGCTGACGCTCCATTCTGGATGAGTTGCTAGGAATGGCTGAATTACCTGGGCGTTTTCGATCGGATGCACCGTACAAGTGGCATAAACTAATGTGCCACCGGGTTTTACCCAACTAGCACAGCTCTCTAAAAGTTCTGATTGCAGTTGGCTCAACTCTTGGACAGTCGCCAGAGTCTTTTGCCAGCGGGCATCGGCTCTGCGATGCAGTGTGCCCAACCCGGAACAAGGAGCATCTAACAGCACTCGATCGACCTTTCCTACCAAATCATCTTGCTGCCGTCCATCGCCAGTTTTAATTTGTACAGACTGTAAGCCTAGTCGCTCACAGTTCTGGGTGACTTGTTTCAATCGTGACTGACTAGAATCGATCGACCAAATCACCCCTTGATCGTTCATTAGTTCTGCGATATGAGTGGTCTTGCCACCGGGGGCAGCACAGGCATCTACCACCACTTCTCCGGGTTGAGGATCTAAAAGTGCAGCAACTAGCTGGGCGCTGCTGTCCTGCACTGACCACCAAGCTTCGTTGTATCCAGGTAGGCGGGGAATTGCGCCAACTTTACCGGTAAGGCGGATTCCTTGAGCTAAGTAGTTGATCGGCACCGCAGTAATTCCGGCCTCGCTCAAAGCTGCTAAAACTGTTGATCGATCGGTCTTGAGCTGGTTTACTCGCAGGTCGATCGTCGGTGACTGGTTAAAATAAGTACAGAGTTCGATCGTGCCAATCTCCCCCAGCACCTCTAGCCAATGCTCCACCAACCAATCAGGAAAGCTATATTCCACGCCGATTCTTTCTACTAGTGAATCACTCTGATGCCAATTGCTCACCAGTGATTCTTGCTGACGCTGATATTCTCGTAGAACTCCATTAGTCAGCGCAGCTAATCCCTCTAATCCATTGGTCTTGGCTAAGTTCACCGTGGTATTCACCGCCGCCGAAGGGGGAATGCGATCCATGTAGCGCAGTTGATAAATTCCAAGCTGCAATAGGAGGCGCAGATCGCTGGTTGGTTTTTCGGGTTTGCGTAAGAGTCGATCGATCAACACATTCAATGTGCGCTGTTGACGCACAGCTCCATAGACCAATTCAGTGGCCAATTGGCGATCTAAGTTAGATAAGGTGGCTCGGTTCCCAGCTTTTTCGAGAGCATCATCGGCGTGTTTGCCTCGAACTATTTGACGAAGGGCATAGAGGGCAACCGATCGGGGATTGCTGGTAGGGGCAGAGGGAGTCGATGACAAAATGATCCTGGGGCAAAAATCTCTGTAGCTTCCTAACTTTAAATCAAAAAGTAACTTGAGTATTTAAGAACTATTTTTGTGACGTTTTATGGTTTGTCCACACAGTCTTAAGAAATTGCGCTAATCTATTTGCAGCATTTAAGGTGTGGTTAATCACGCCCATTTCGCTCCGGTATGGCGAAATAACTGATTTTTGACAAGAGGCAACTATGGCTGGCTTACTTCCCAATATTGATCCTGATGGACTTTTAGAATATTCGGTTGTTTACACCGATCGGGCATTGAACCACATGTCTCAGTCTTTTCAAAAGACGATGCAGGATATTTCCCGGTCTTTGAAACAGGTCTATAGCGCTCAGGCGGTGGTGATTGTGCCAGGGAGCGGCACGTTTGGCATGGAGGCAGTAGCTCGGCAGTTTGCCACAGGTAAGAATTGTTTGGTGATTCGCAATGGTTGGTTTAGCTTTCGCTGGACGCAGATCTTTGAAATGGGCAGTATTCCAGCAAAGTCCACGGTGCTGATGGCACGTCCAGTAGATGATAGTGCTCAGGCCGCATTTGCTCCGGCTCCGATCCAAGAAGTCGTGGCAGCAATCAAAGCAGAGAAACCAGATGTGGTGTTTGCGCCCCATGTGGAGACTTCTGCTGGGTTGATATTGTCAGATGATTATATTAAGGCGGTGACGGCGGCAGTGCATGAGGTGGGCGGGATTTTTGTGTTGGACTGTATTGCATCGGGGACTATTTGGGTAGATATGGCGGCCTGTGGTGTAGATGTGTTGATCAGTGCGCCCCAGAAGGGTTGGAGTGGTTCACCTTGCTGTGGTTTGGTGATGTTAAGCGATCGGGCGTTAGAGCGACTGGAAGCAACCACAAGCACTAGTTTTGCCTGTGATTTGAAGAAGTGGTGGCAGATTATGCAGGCTTACGAGAATGGCGGCCATGCTTATCATGCAACGATGCCTACCGATGCTCTGACTGTTTTTAAGGATTTGATTAATGAAACTGGGGCTTTTGGGTTTAAGAAGGCTTATGAGGCACAGCAGGAATTGGGCGATCGGGTGCGGAATATTTTGCGGAGTAAAGGCGTAAAGAGTGTTGCCGCAGAAGGCTTTGAAGCACCGGGAGTAATCGTGAGCTATACCGATAATGCCGAGATTCAGTCTGGTAAGAAATTTATGTTGGCAGGGGTGCAGGTTGCTGGTGGAGTACCGTTGCGCTGTGGTGAGCCAGAACCTTTCCAGACGTTTCGTATTGGGTTGTTTGGCTTGGATAAGTTGAAAGATGTCGATCGGGCTGTGGCGAACTTAGAAGCTGTGTTAAATCAGATTTTCTAGGCTATTTGGTGTCTAAAATATCAAAGTAATATTGTGCTGTAAAAGAACGGCTATTTTTTGGCGATGGGCAGCAACTTCTAAAAAAAAACTAAAGAATAGGAATTGTTTTATTTTTTTCAAAAAAATAGACAATAAAAAAGAGAACCGACGACTGGCCGTGTTTCGTCTCGGTTCTCTTTCTTATTTACTCCTCACACTCCTTTAATATACATATCTCTGTTTAGAATGTCAAGCACTTAGAAAAAGATTTTTTGAATATCAAGCATAGTGCGCTGAGCACCCCTTTCGATCAGCTATTATGGATAATAACACCTATAGATATTAATAAATGTAAGTATTATTGTCCATAATTTAGGAGGATAAGTGGTGGAAACAGCTTCAGTTAACGCACTGCGATCGATTCAAGCTCAAGGTCAATTCATTCGGACTGCTCAGGCTCTCAAAGCCGGTATCCATCCCCGGACTCTCTATCAGCTCCGAGATAGTGGCTGTCTGGAGCAAATATCTCGTGGCGTTTATCGACTGGCAGTACAAGCCCCGATATCTGATCCCGACCTGTTTACAGTTGCTGCTCGGATTCCCCAGGGTGTAATCTGTTTGGTTTCGGCCTTAGCAATTCATCAGATTACTACTCAGATTCCTCGTGCGGTAGAGATCGCACTCTCTAGAGGAACAGAATCACCCAGACTCGATTACCCATCGATCGCTCTTCACCGTTTTTCTGCTGTAAGTTTTGCTGCCGGGATTGAAATCTTTGACACTCTCAGGGCTGAAGCCGCTGAGATTCTTGAACAGCCCATATCCGGACTCTCAAAGGCGTAGTCAATGCGCCACTACTGATTCCCTCAAGGCATAACCCCAAAGTTACCGCTACTTTTCTCAAAATGTTGGCCGCACCATTACAGTCAGCATTTATCTCTACTTTATCAGCACTCTGATACAAGCCTCTTTGTACACGTCTGCCAGATTCTTTCCACCGCTCGGGTTTTTCACCGTATTTTGGTAGAGTATCCGAATCTAGAAAACTTGCTTTACTGGTGTAGCTTTCTTCCGTCTCGACAAACCGAATTCCATACCGTTCACACAATTGAGAGATCCTATCTTTCAGCTTAGCTGTAGGGATCTGGACGAACTTTTGATTGTTCTTTCTTCCCATATTAACCCCATCTTTTTGACCCTGATTCCAGCCAAAAACCAAGGTTCCAATTCCATTGTCTATACAGTGATTAATCACTAATCTAGCTGCTTTATTTACTGCATCACGCATTTGTCGATTACGCTTTTCAGTAATAGCTGCTAGCTTCCCAGACCAGAATCCTTGAGGCTTTCCATTTTTAATATTGGCAATTTGCTTATTGTAAAGCTGATTCAGAGATTTCAAATGTAGCCCATCAACAATAAACGATGTACCAACGTTACTCACTCCAGTTAACCAGTTGCTTATTCCATGATCTAACCCTAAACATTTAGTGAAATCTAGATTGATTTTATTGGCAGAGACAGGATAAACAAATTTTGCATAGAAACATCCATTTCTGGGTAGAATCCGAACTTCTTTAATTAGATTGAAATCAAGGTTGGATGGCATTGGTAGAAAAAAGTCTCTTAATCCAAACCAAGCCTTAACTTGCAAACCCAATGGGAAGCGAATTTGACCATCTACTAGCTTTAATGCCCGTTTGGGGAAAGAAACTACTTGGTAGCCTCCTGACTTACGATAATTTGGAAACTTTGGCTTTTGACCGAGTTCTCCAGTACGGGATTTTTTTAGTAGCTCAGAGAAGGATTTAATAGATTCACCAACAGACAAGCATGTTTGGACGGCTGCCTCAGAAGACAACGCGGCAAAATGTCTATTAGAACCCATCATGTTCACCAAATCAAAGCTTGTTACATATGTTCCGGTCTTAAACCAAATTTGACGAGCATAATAAACTGCACAGTTGTGTAGGTTGTTAGATTCTGAGCAAATATATTGCAGAATAGCTTGAGTATCTTTATCCGTACTAATCAAGCATTGCTGAACACCCATCAATTTTTTAGGTTTAGCCATCTTTTACCCTAAAGATCATTTGACCTACTTACTGTAATCAATTACAGTAAGTAGGTCAACCCCTAGCAACATTGTTTTATGCTTCCTCTGCCTGAATATAAAACTCATAATCATGTTAAGTTCCTTCTCAACTATCACTTTGTATTTATACCAAAGCGTAGAAAATCAGTTCTATTAGGTAAAGTAGCAACTAGGCTTAGGCAAATATTTTTAGAACTTGCAATTGAAAAGGGGTGAGATATTCTTGCTTTGGAAGTCGCACCAGATCATGTCCATCTTTTCGTGGCAGTTAAGCCCACAGACACTCCTTCACTAGTAATAAAACTTTTCAAAGGTCGCTCCAGTCACCACTTGAGAGCTGAGTTTCCACACCTTAAAAAACTTCCTTCACTCTGGACTAGCAGCTATTTCGTTAGTACAGCAGGAAATATCAGTAGTGAGGTAGTTATGAAATATATTGAAGATCCACATCATGCAGCAAATTAAGATTAAGGGGACTAAAGTCCCCCGAGTCGCTTCCCTCTCAGGGCTAAAGCCACTGAGTTTCCCACATCTCGCACTCTTTCTATGAACCGCAGGCGTGACATTTAAACATTAGGTTTTCCTCCTTACTTGATCTAGTCTAGACTTTAGTAACTTGTGATTCAGGTGAATCGCCACAATCTGGGAACCCATGAAAAAAATAATTGCCCTGGTGGCGCTGTGTTCGATCGGCCTCACAACCGGCATTGCCTACTTTTATGTACAGCGTGCCAGCGAATTACCCGAATGGTATGTAGACAAACCAGCGCAGCCTATTACTCCCGTTGCATCACCCACTCCCCGCGCAGCCAGCGCCATCCAAGAAAAAATCAAAGCCGCTAAACCTGGAGCAATCCAAGAGCAGTTAACTGCCGCAGAAGTAGATAATTTAATCGTCGCAGGTTTGACCAAAAGTAGCGCAGCCAAAGTTTTACCAGCGGCAGTGAAAGGAATTAAAACCCAAATTCAACAAGACCAAATCCGCACCGGCGCGATCGTAGACCTAGCTGAGGTCGAAAGAATGCCCTCTAGCCCTCGTACCGAAATGATGAGTCGGCTGCTCAAAATCATGCCCCAACTGCGCGGTAAGCCAATATATATAGGAGTTGCTGGCAAACTGTCAGTCCAA
Source organism: Synechococcales cyanobacterium GL140_1_metabinner_5_sub (assembly GCA_025359065.1). Taxonomy (GTDB): domain Bacteria; phylum Cyanobacteriota; class Cyanobacteriia; order Cyanobacteriales; family Chamaesiphonaceae; genus JAAFHZ01. Next base: position 15,054 of record JANYHM010000067.1, read on the forward strand.
GATGGGCAGCCGCAACTTGCTCCTGATAGCAAACTCCAAATTGGTAAAGTAGAATTGCCATTAAATGACGTTGCCCAACAGCTTGGAGTATCTCGATCGGCATTGGAAGAACATGTGACTAACTACCTACAGTTCCGCAATCTTGACATCGAAAATATCGACCTCACCAACCAAGGTGCCATGATTACTGGCAAAAAGAAATAGACTTATGATATACGTTGCTAAGTCAACTAGGAGAAAAATGCCATGAGCGAATATCAATACTACGAATTTCAGGCGATCGATCGTCCTTTAACCACCGATGAGCAGGCCGAGATCGATAAACTTTCTAGTCGTGCCCAGGTTTCTTCTAGTCAAGCAATTTTTGTTTACAACTATGGTGACTTTCGGGGCAGTGCCGAGAAAGTGTTGACTCAATACTTTGATGCTATGTTGTATATGGCTAACTGGGGTACCTGGCAATTGATGTTCCGATTCCCAAAATCACTTATTGACCCCGAGTTATTTGAGCCTTATGATTTGCCTAATGTAATCACTACAACACAAACAGCTAATCATGTTGTCCTAGATATCAATATCAACGAAGAAGAAGGATCATCTAATTGGATGGAAGGTGAAGGCTGGTTGTCAAAGTTTTTGTCGTTAAGAGAAGACTTGATGACCGGAGATCTGCGGTTGCTCTATTTGGTTTGGTTGCGCATGGCTCCTACTCTGGATGAAGATGCTGTTGAACCACCTATTCCGCCTAATTTAGAGAAGCTTTCTAGACCACTTAAATCATATGTAGAATGGATAGAACTTGATCCTAATTTATTAGAAGCTGCGGCTCATACTAGTCCTAGTCATCAAGTTGCTGATATCAAACTAGAAAAATGGCTGCCAGCTTTGACTGAAGCTGAGCAACAAAAGTTTTTGTTGAAGTTGGTGAAACGAGAACCACAAGTAGATTTGCAATTGATCAGCCGTCTGAAGGAGTTAGCTGGCGTTGGGAAGTCTGCGGCATCACTAACTCCAGGATCTCGGTACTTTTCAGAAATACAGTTGATCGCTGATAGTTTGACTAAAAAGAAGCAGCAGAAAGATCAAAAGGCTGCGCAATTAAAGCGTACTAAATATCTAGAAACATTGTCACTCACCGAAGACCAAACTTGGCAACAGGTGCTAGATCTGATTGCTGTAAAAAAATCCAAGTCTTATGATGAAGCTACTGTACTGCTTCAAGATCTATGTGATTTGGCAAAATCTCAAGGGCGATTAGCTGCATTCAGTCAGCGTTTTGAAAAGCTTAGAGCTAGTTATAGTAGTCGTCCAGCTTTGATGGATCGTTTGAAAAGAATAAATATTAACTAGAAAAGTTAGTATTACATAAAGCAAACCTATCCTTGAATATTCCTTAACTGCGAAGTAAGAAACCGATCCATCCAGTTCTCAAAATAAGCTAGATTGCTGGCTTGTTCTTGAGGATCGTTAGTTTTGAGATCATGGGGAGCCAAACCCAAAATCGCAGCACTAGTTACACAGTACATTGACTTCTGGAAGCTCTGACAGATTTTTACCAGCAAATCATTTTCTTGACGCTTACTGCTTTGATACATCTTGTGCAAATACTCTGGCAAATAATGACGCATATCTTGCATCAGCAAAGTTGGCGGAATTCCAGAACCCCCGATCGGCAGCGGGTCAGCATATAGAGCGCCGTAAGTGAAAGCACTTTGCTCAAAGGGTATTTCTCCAGCCTGGGCATTGTAAGAAACCGTCCCCAAAAATGGTGTACCCCGAAAGAAAACAGCTTCTACATAAGGAACAGCTACATCCATCAAAAAAGTCAGATTCGCCGATTGAGGCAAAATATCATAGCTTTTACCACCAATCTGCACCGCATAAACAATTTGATTACCCGCCGCTGCCACCAGTCCAGCCTTAATAAAACCGACTACCTCTGGAATAGTAGTTATCTTACCCTGATCATAGGCTTTACCCAAATTTAAGAACAGCGCATACATCACCTCCCAAAACTGGCCAAGAGCATTGTAATAAACCGATTGCCGCACTTGTTCTGGCAAAAACTCTGGAAACAGACGATGTAATAGTTGAATTATTGGATTACCTTTAATCTTGGCCTGAATTGCCAACTCAATTAATTGCCGAAAATCTGGCGACTCCACATACTCTTCTAGTTTGCCGCCGCCGTGCCAGAGCATGACTTTCATGCAGTATTCGGCATACTCAAAATTAATTCGATCGTGTGCTAAATGCTTCAGAAGTTGGTTACTAGAGACCCCGTGATTAAAATATTTAAAGAAGGGGAAAATAGTAAGAAACTCTCGATCGGCAATATGCTGAAGATTTTCTTGGTACGCTTCCAAGACATAGCCATAGCTTTCTAAAATGCCCACGACTTCTTTTACATTGTCAGGATTATCGGGCAAAAAGCTTTGGCCGTTATAGAACCGATCAATATAGGCAGCTAAAGGATGGCGAGAAGTAGTAAAAGTCATGGCTGAAGATCTAGGGTAGGAATAGTGGCGACAGTAGCAACAATAGCTGGAGGTTGCAGCATAGCTAAAATAGTTGGCTCACTCCAGCGGGTGATCCAACCAGGGACAAAACCAAATAGAATAATCGCCCCAGTTAAAATCATCGCGGGATAGCGTTCTCGCCAAGTTACCGCTTCTAGATCTTGAACTTGGGGTGACAGACGACCAAAAAAGGCTTTGTTAATCAGCAATAGATAATAAACCGCTGTTAAACCAGTGCCAATCATGCAAAGCAAAGTTGGAATAGGGAATATCGGAAAAGTACTGCGAAAAATCAGAAACTCCGCGACAAATCCCACCATGCCCGGAATTCCGGCGCTAGCCATTACACCCAATATCATTAGGCTGCCAATCACCGGCATTCCGCGTTCGGGGTTGAGTAAACCTTCAAGTATCGTAATATCACGGGTGCCCGCTTTCTGGTAAACCACGCCCACCGAGAGAAACAGTGCGGCTGAGATCAAACCATGGCTGACCATCTGAATCATTGCAGCCGAAAAACTGAGAGGAGTATTGGCTGCTGCGGCCAGCAAAATATAACCCATGTGACTGACAGAGCTGTAGGCCACCATTTTTTTCATGTCTTTTTGAGCGATCGCCATCAATGCTCCATAAAGCACGCTAATAATTGCCCAACCGGCCAACCAAGGAGCCGCAACTTGCCAAGCATCTGGAAACAGTCCAACACAGAAGCGCAAAATTCCATAGGTAGCAAGTTTCAATAGCACTCCAGCCAGCAACACCGAAATTGGCGTAGAAGCCTCAACGTGAGCATCGGGCAACCAGGTATGAAAAGGAAACAGCGGCATCTTGATGCCAAACCCTAATAGCAGCGCCCCTAAAAGCAAAAACTGCTGATTCAAAGGCAAAGCATGAGCCAAAGCTGGGTTGTAGGTAAAACTATTGCTGCCGCCTAACCAAGCCAATCCTAAAAAAGCCGCTAAAATCAGCGCTCCCGACAAGGCAGTATAAATCAAAAACTTAGTAGCCGCATAAGCCCGCTTCTGGCCACCCCAAATCGCAATCAAAAGATACAGAGGAACCAGCTCTAGTTCGTAAGAAATAAAGAACAGCAGTAAATCTTGTGCCAAAAACACCCCAGTCACCGCCGCATTCAATAACAAAATGAGACTGTAATAAAGACGTGGCCGATCGACCTTTTCATCACTGCTATAAATGGCTACCCAAGTCAACAAACTATTTAAAGCCACCAACGGCAAAGACAAGCCATCAATACCCAGCTTGTAAGACAAACCCAGAGAATCAATCCAGGTAAAATCTTCTACAAACTGCATACCCGGTTCACCCAAATTGAACTTGGTCAGCAACAACACCGTCCAGCCAATCACTGCCAAGGCGACTGTAGAAGCGATCGAGCGAGTTTTCCCCGGCCACCAAGCCACCAACGCTGCACCGATCAGCGGCACCACTAACAAAATACTAAGCATAATCACCACCGCTGCTAAAAATTACCAGAACAACCAAACCACCATTAAACCCAGTACACCAACTCCCACGGTAATCGTGAAGAAATAGCTTTGCACCTGTCCAGATGTGCCGTATTTCAAACCCTCACTACCAAAAATCGTGGCCACGCCCACCGAGTTCACCAAGCCTTCGACCACATAGCGATCGACCCAGGCTATAATCCGAGAAAGCTGAGAGATTGCCCAAACGATCGTGTTGTTGTAGAAATCTTCGGTGTAAAAGTCTTTTTCCAACAGCTTTTGCACCTTGAGCACCGGGAACTTCATCGGCTGTCGATCAGGATTGAAATACAACAATGCACCAGCAGCAAATCCTATCAAACTGGATAAGCTGATCGAGCCAATCTGAAACAAACTAATATCATCTAAACTTGGCAAGAGACCAAACCCAGACATTATGAGCGGAGTAATCAAAGTGAAGACAGTCAAAAACACCATTGGTAAAGCCAACGGCCAAGGAACTTCTGGTGCCCGTCGGGTCTTGGGCTGAGTCTTACCCAAAAATACCAAACCATACACCCGAGTCAGATTAAAAGTGGTCAAGCCATTGACCAGTAAAATCACCCCGATTACCCAGGGGTACTCTACCCAAAATCCCTTAAAGCCATCTTGGAATGCCCAAAAGCCCCCCAAAGGAAACACCCCAGTCATCGCCAACGTGCCCACAATGTAAGCAATGGTGGTAGCGGGCATACTTTTACCCAAACCGCCGTATTCCGTCACATCCTGATTATTCGTGGTCAAAATCACACAGCCGACGCTCATGAAAAGTAATGCTTTGGCGATCGCGTGGGCAAACAGCAAAAACAGCGCAAAGCTAATCCAATTTGCTCCTACCGAGATAAACACTAATCCCAGATAGGCACTAGTGGAATAAGAAATAGTTCGCTTGATGTCTACTTGGGCGATCGACACTAGCGTTGCACCAATGGCCGTCACGGTTCCAATCACGATCAGCGTGTCATTAACAAATGGTGACAAATACAAAATCGGGTGAACTTTGATCAAAATATAGGCTCCACCAGTTACCACCACCGAGTTCCGCAGAATCGAAGCCGGGTTAGGGCCTTCCATTGCTTCATCTAGCCACAGATGCAAGGGAAATTGTGCACACTTACCGATCGGTCCCGCAATCAAGGCCAAACCAATCAAGGTCTTGGTCAACATCGAAATATTAGTAGTTTCACACCAGTCATACAGATCATTGAAATCTAGACTGCCAGCCATGCTGGATAAAGCAATCACCCCAGCAAATAAAATAATGTCGCCCGCTCGCTTGGTCAAAAAAGCATCTCTGGCTGCTTTTACGACTAATGGCTGGGCGTACCAAAAACCTACCAATAGATAAGTCGAAAGAGTCAGCAATTCGAGCAAACCATAGCTGACTAATAGCGAATTGCTAATGGCCACCGCACTCATCGCGCCTTCAAAGAAACCCACCAAGGCAAAGAATCTGGCCAAAGCCCAGTCTTTTTCCATATAGCCTAAGGCAAACAGTTGAGCTAACAAGCTTAAGCCCGTCACCGATTCCATTGCCGCCACACTGACCGAAGATAGCTCAAAGGTGAGATTTAACTCTAGACCGGCCACTGTCAACCAATTAAAGACCAAATGATAAGGAGTATGATCCCAAACTTGTCGAAACAGCAAACTGCCATGAATAAAGGCCAGTACTGTCATTAAAATATTCAAATAGGCCGCTGGTCTTGGCCCCGTCCGCCGCACCAATCTAGTTACCCAAGGAATGGTCAGGAGCGCTCCTAGAAAACCATAACAAGGTATCCACCAGCCAGTGTTTATCAGCAGATGCTCCATAAATTGTGTCCAACTAAATATATGAGGTGTTTAAAAAAGATTTTTAAGTCTGTCAGCAAGCTGCTCAGATGGCGGCTGAACGCAGAAAGCCTAATTGTTCTAGGGTTCTTAACAGTGTTTCACATTTCTTCAACTATCTCAAGCTACGTTCAAATATTTTCTGATCGAAGACAATGCTGTTTTCAAATCAATCAGACCCAAATTAAATACTATTGTTAGTGTATTTATATTAATAAATCGAACGTATTATAGAGTGTATACTATAATAACAAGCATTTTTGCTAATAATCAAAGAACAAAAGGCCGCCGGTGAGTCATTAGCCCAGCTTATAAACAGAATCAAAAAGAATAATTGTATATTATATTGCCAAATTGAACACCTAAACTGTATTGTTGATCGTGGCGCTCGTGCAATTTTAGGCTTTACTAATTTTCCGAAAATGTCTAGCTTTTGCTAACTTCAGCTTAAGCCTGCTCTTTTCGTGTCTGTGAAACCTGGTTCAACAGTGCGCTAAAAATAAAGAAATAGCTAACTGAATTAATATTGAGGAGTTCCTCTAATAATGTCTATTGCAATAGGAATGATTGAAACCAAGGGTTTCCCAGCGCTTGTAGAAGCGGCTGATGCCATGGTGAAAGCAGCTCGTGTGACCCTGGTGGGCTACGAGAAAATTGGTAGTGCCCGAGTTATTGTCATCGTGCGCGGTGATGTATCTGAAGTACAAGCTTCTGTTGCTGCTGGCGTAGAATCTGCCAAGCGGGTAATGGGTTGTGAAATTGTTTCCACTCATATCATTGCTCGTCCTCACGAAAACCTAGAATTCGTACTGCCAATTCGCTACACCGAAGATGTAGAAAGATTCCGCATGTAGGGCAGTAGAATGCCTCGAACACAGCTAAACTAATTAACAAGTTAAAAATAGAGCAGAAATTATGGCAGTTGCCGTTGGAATGATTGAAACCTTGGGCTTTCCAGCTCTAGTAGAAGCCGCCGACGCGATGGTGAAAGCCGCTCGCGTTACTTTAGTAGGCTACGAAAAAATCGGTAGTGGCCGTGTAATTGTCATCGTTCGTGGTGACGTATCAGAAGTACAAGCTTCGGTTGCTGCTGGTGTAGCATCTGCCAAGCGGGTGAATGGTGGCGAAGTAATTTCTACTCACATTATTGCTCGTCCTCACGAAAACCTAGAATTTGTATTGCCAATTCGCTACACCGAAGCTGTCGAACAGTTCCGGATGTAACAACAGTCTGGTTGATAAAACCCTGACTAATAGAAATAATCGCAAGATCTGAAAAGCTAAACTAACTAAAATTGGAGCAAAACTATGGCTATCGCCGTTGGAATGATTGAAACTCTTGGTTTCCCCGCAGTTGTAGAAGCCGCTGACGCTATGGTGAAAGCCGCTCGCGTTACCTTGGTAGGCTACGAAAAGATCAGCAGTGGTCGCGTTACTGTAATTGTGCGTGGTGACGTATCTGAGGTACAAGCCTCGGTAGCTGCTGGTGTAGAAAGCGTTAAGCGCGTGAACGGTGGTCAGGTTCTTTCCACTCACATTATTGCTCGTCCTCACGAAAACCTAGAATTTGTACTGCCTATTCGTTATACCGATGCAGTTGAATCTTTCCGCGAAAGCGTTAGCGGCATTCGTCCGTCGAGCCGCGCTTAAGATGAGAATTGCGAAGGCTCTAGGTACGGTCGTTAGCACAGTCAAAGATCCTAGTTTAGGTAGCGTTAAGCTTTTGTTTGTTCAATATATGGACGAAAATGGCGAAACGCTGCCTGAGTATGAAGTGGCTGCTGACTTAGTGGGAGCAGGAATTGGTGAGTGGGTGTTGATCAGTATTGGTAGCGCTGCTCGGAAAGTTTCTGGATATGAAGACCGTTCCTTAGACGCAGCAGTGGTAGGGATTATCGACACCGTTAATTTGGGCAGTCGATCGCTCTACAGCAAAAAAGATGCTGGGTAATCGTAGTACGCCTATATAAGGAGGATTGAAATAATGGTGGCAGTCCGGAGTAACTCCGCCGCAGCTCCGCCCACACCGTGGTCTAGCGGCTTAGCTGAGCCGAGTATTCACCCAACTGCATACGCCCATGCTTTTTCTAATATCATTGGCGATGTGCGAATTGGGGAGAATGTAATGATTGCGCCCGGTACATCGATCCGGGCTGATGAAGGCACGCCTTTTGTGATTGGGGCGAACAGCAATATTCAGGATGGCGTGGTCATTCATGGTCTAGAACAGGGTCGAGTAGTTGGAGATGATAATGAGCCTTACTCAGTTTGGGTGGGTGACAATACTTCTTTAACTCACATGGCGCTGATTCATGGACCTGCTTATGTGGGTGACGATTGCTTTATTGGCTTTCGTTCCACAGTGTTTAATGCCAAAGTCAACAATGGTTGCATTGTGATGATGCACGCCCTGATTCAGGATGTAGAAATTCCACCGGGTAAATTTGTACCCTCTGGATCGATCATTACTTCTCAACATCAAGCTGATCGGCTGTCGGATGTACAGCCTGCCGATCGTAAGTTTGCCTCCCACGTAATTAGCATTAACGATTCTTTGCGCTCCGGCTATCGCTGTGCCGATGATATCGCCTGTATTACTCCACTGCAAAACGCCAATGAATTGGCGTATCAAGGCGCAACGCCATTAGGCTTGCCAAGAATAGATTCGTCCGGTCTAGACTCGCCAGCTCATACAGAAACTACTGACACATCAAATACCATGTATAACCGTAATAATTTAAAACTTCACCCCGACGTAGTTAATAACGTCCGTCGCTTGCTCTCCCAGGGCTACCGTGTAGGCACCGAACACGCTGACAAGCGTCGCTTTCAGGTCAGTTCTTGGATGAGCTGCTCGCCGTTTAACTCCAATAATGAAGGCGATATTCTGAATAGCTTAGAAACTTGCTTGCATGAGCATAGCGGTGAGTATGTTCGTTTAATTGGTATTGATGTTAATGCCAAGCGTCGGGTATTAGAAACTATTATTCAACGTCCTAGCGATCAACCCGGTCAATCAGAAATTCGTAGTGTCAGCACTTCTTTCAGCTCTACAGGTTCTGCTCCAGCTAGCGTAGCTAACGCTGGTTCTGAGTTGGTAATGATTGTGCGCCAATTGATCAATCAAGGCTGCAAAGTTGGGGTAGAAACCGCCGATAAGCGTCGCTTCCAAACTAGCTCTTGGACTAGCTGTGGTCAAATTGAATCTCAGTCGGAAGGTTCGATTTTAGGCGCGATTTCGGATTGTATTGCTAATAACCCGGATGGCTATGTCCGAGTAATTGGTATCGATCCACAGGCTCGCAGACGGGTATCTGAAAAAGTGGTGCATCGTCCTGGTCAACCGATCGGTGCAGCTAGCAGCGGCGGTTCAACCAGCAGCTTTAGCGCTGGCAATGTTAATAAGAGCTATGGTGGCGGCAGCGCTAGCAGCGCGGTTCTCTCTGTAGACGCGATCGAGACTATCTCGCGGGTGATAGCTCAGGGGTGTGTGATTATGACTGAGTTTGCTGATGAGCGTCGCTACAAGAGCAATGCCTGGGAAACCGGTGGTCAAGTAGCCGGCAACAGTGCAGCAGCGATCGTCCGTTCTTTGGAATCTATTATTAATGAGCGTCCTAAGTCCTTCATTCGGGTAATTGGCGTAGACCAAAAAGCCAAGAAGCGGGTAGCTGAGAAGATGATTCATCGTCCGGCTAAATAGTGCCTGATAAGTAGTGTAAATGCGGCTAGTAGCCGCATTTTTGACCATCCTCTTCTCCCACTAGGCCAATGATTCCCCTGCACGTTGCCATGCCACCTCCTAATCGCACTGCCGTAGTCAGCGGCGATGTAATGGTGCATCCAACGGCAAGTATTGGCAGTGGAGTATTGCTACATGCCGATCCGGGCAGTCAGCTAATTATTGGAATTGGTGCCTGTGTTGGTGCTGGCAGTGTGATCCATGCTCATACCGGTACGCTATTTATTGGGGATGGAGTGATTTTAGGGATGGGTACCTTGGTTTTTGGTACTACCCAGGTGGGAGAGCGGGCTTGTATAGGTGCAGGAAGCAGCTTGATTGACGTATTGATTGCCCCCAACACCGTCGTTCCACCAAATTCTTTAATTGATTCTTATGGCCTGTCTGCGGAATATGCTAAAGCTCATCCGTCGGAAGTTGTTGCTGCGCCAGAATTTGCGGAGGATGTGAGTCCGGCTACTGCTAAATCGGTCAATTCGATGGCGAACAAACCGATTGATTTATTTACGCCAGAGGCGAGCATTGAACAAGAACCATCAGAGCCTTCATCTTCTTCGCCGAAATCGGTTGAACCTCCTAAAGTTCAAGAGGTGCCCATGACACTCACAATCAATGCTCCGATATACGGTAAGGCTGGTTTAGAGCGGTTGTTGGCGACGTTGCGAAATCAAAGGTGATCTTGAAAGTGAGAGGTTTCAATGGGAAACCCTGCACTTGGCGATCAGTGGGATTGTCGATCGAGGGGTTATGATTGGTGCAGGCGCGGTCATTTTGCTTGTGGTTTTTCTTAGCCGGTTAGCCATTTGTTAAGCCACTGATATTTTTGGTCAATGATATTACCGAGGTAATAGGTGCTTCCAGCTAAACAGCAATCTCCAGATAATTTTAATGACATGGCTTTGGGTATTATTTCTACCCAGAGTTTTCCGGCGATCGTGGGTATTGCCGATATGATGCTGAAATCTTCGGGTGTGACTTTGGTGGGCTATGAGAAGATCGGTAATGGTTATTGTAATGCAGTGGTACGGGGGACGATCGCTAACGTGCAAATTGCGATTGATGTGGGTTTAGATACCGCCGAGAAATTTGGTCAAACTATTTCTAGTACGATTATTCCTCGGCCTTTGCCAAATTTGGAGGCAGTGTTGCCGATCGGGAGTAGGCTGGCGGCTTTGACTCGGGGGAATGGTCGCAATAAGTTGGCAAATACGGCGATCGGGCTGCTAGAAACCAGGGGGTTTGTGGCTTTGGTGGGAGCGGCAGATATTATGATGAAGGCGGCAGATATTGAGGTGGCGGCCTACGAAAAAATTGGGGCAGGTCTGTGTACGATCGTAATTCGGGGGGCGGTGACGGATGTGGCGATCGCGGTGGAAGCGGGAATGTTGGAGGCGGAGCGAATTGGTGAGCTGAGTGCGGTGATGGTGATTCCTCGGCCTCTAGATGATCTGGAAAATACGTTGCCGATTAGTAGTCATTGGGTCGAGAAGCCAATTATGCTGCCGTTGACTGCTCAAGAAGTAGCGGTGCCTCAGGTATTGGAGCCAGCTTTGGAGTTGGTGGAGTTGCCGTTGGTAGAGTTACCTCAAAGAGAGCCACAAAGTTTGCAGTTGCCGGATGGGGATGAGAGGAGAGATGGTGACGATCAATTAAACTAGGATATAATCAAGGACATCTAAAATATCAGTGTTTTCTTAAATAGATACTCCTTGAGTAGTTGGGATTTGGATCATCCTGTTTTAAATATTTTCAGAATTATCGACATCTTAGCCCAAAAAAGACTCGATCGCCTCTGCACACCAAGCCAACCATTCCGTCTCCAGTCGAATACCTTGGCGTAGAGTCAAATACTGATAACGACGATTTACATCAAGCTGACAGGTATCCGCAAAAAATCTTTGCTCGATCGACTTATAGGTATCCAACAGATCTTGGTGCTGCGATCGATGATGCTCTAACTCATCTAAAATCACCGCCGGATCCACCAAGTTTCCTGCAAATAATTTCACCAACAAATCATCCTTAATCGCCGCTACCGTCGATGGTTGGGCAATCCATTCCCGCAAATAATCCTTCCCGGTCTCGGTTACTTCATAGACTTTTTTATCAGGACGATTGCTCTGCTGCACCACCACGGCTGAAATGTAAGCTTGCTCTTCTAGCTTGGTCAATTCCCGATAGATCTGCTGGTGACTGGCACTCCAAAAGAAGCCTACCGTGCCGTCAAATTTTTTCGCTAGGTCATAGCCACTGCAAGGGGCTTCGTGTAACGCAGTCAAAAGGGCGTGGGATAAAGCCATGGACAATTCGATCAATAAGCCAACATCCAAATTATGACATCCCTAGTTCACATTAAGGGTTGACATATTCAATTAAGTGCATATAAAATCACGGTATGCACTTAATTGAATATTAAATTTTTTTGCAATTATTAGGAGTCACACTATGTTAAATATCCTCAAACCTTGCCAAATGCCAAAAGGCATTAACTGGCGAGAAGTGGGCAAAGCCTACCAAGTATTCATGCGCGATCCAGCCAAAGGAATTTTGCACATCCTTGCCGCTGGTCGCCACAGCTATTGGCAGAAATTAGTAATTGCCCGACTGCGCCGTCAAGCCAAACTCATTGCCGATAAAGAAGTCTCGATCGCCTTTGGCGCAAGCGGAGCGATCGACCTAAACAGCCTCAGTCAACTTCCTGCCGATACCTTGGGTGGAGCCTACGCTCGGCACATGCTTGCCCAGGGTTTTACTGCCGATTCTTTTATTGATAACGACCAAGACACGGTGTTTGATAAAAGGCTGGGGATCGCCCACGATGTGCAACATATTATGACTGGCTTCGATAGTTCGCCGATCGGGGAATTTGGTCTGGCCGCCTTTATGTTGGTGCAGTATCGAGACTTGTTGAATGTATTTGTACTTTCTTGGGTGCCTTGGTCAATGATTGGCAATATTCGTTGGATCCCCAAACTCACAGCGGCTCTGTGTCGCGGTTTTATCGGAGGCTGGCAGAGTCAACCCCTGGTAGCCTATCCGTTTGAAGACAATTGGCATAAGTCGCTATTAGAGGTTCGCCAAGAACTACGAATTCCGCAGATCAAATAGAATATGTTTTGCGTCTTACTGATGGGCAAGGTGGCTGCGCCAACTATGGCCACTTACTCGGCGATAAAGTTCGCTATCTTGGGCTTTAGTCGTGCTCTACGCAACGAATTAGCCGCCGATAACATATTGATCTACCTCACATTCCTATCGATCGCTCTGGTAAATTACCGGGGCGATTTGTTAAAAGCTTTGATAAAACTTGTTCTAATTTGGTAGCTAGGACAACTACAATATGGCTATTAAAAGATTTTGGATTTATCTATGACAATTTCGATGTATCAAGCTTCATTGCCAGGATTAATTCACTCTTTGAGCAACCTGGCAACTATTTTAGAAAAGGCTGATGCTCACGCCACAGCCAAAAAAATTGATCCAAGCGTGTTAATTAATAGTCGTTTATCACCCGATATGTTGCCCTTGAGCAAGCAAGTCCAAATTTCTTCAGATATTGCCCGTCGAGGTGTGGCCAGACTAGCTGGCGTAGATGCTCCAAGCATGGAAGATAACGAAACTACTTTTCCAGAGCTGATTACGCGGTTACAAAAGACGATCGATTACCTCAAACAGTTCACGCCAGAACAAATCGATGGCTGCGAAGAAAAAGAAATCACGTTACCAATTGGCAAAGAAACCATGAAGTTTGCCGGAATGCCCTATTTGCTCTACTTCATTTTGCCCAACGTCTATTTCCATGTGACTACTGCCTACGGCATTTTGCGCCATTCTGGTGTAGAGCTAGGCAAAACAGACTTTTTGGGTAAACCTTAAATAAAAGGTGTCGCTCTTGTTTTGTCCTAACCAAATTATCTGTATCGATTTAGATGATCTGCGGCTATTCGCCGAAGTTATTCAAATGATCCCCGATCGCGATCGACTATGGGCTAGACCTTTGGCATTGGCAGAGCAAGAGAATTACGATCTGCGGCTGCTCTATGATTTGCGGGAAGCACCCCAGCTAATTTTGCCCCCAGCATTATTCCGCGAAGCAATGGATACCGAGGTGATGCCCTTAATGACTGAGCTATTTCAGTTAGAAGCAGTTGCTAAACCAGAGGCAAACACTGAAGTTTTGGGACGACAAGCGCTACAAGCTTTTATCCGCAGTCTGTTGCGGCCAACAGCTCATTGGCATTCTTAGCGGTCTCAAAGAAAAAGCGCACATTATCTTCGGGAGTAGTGGGCAACACTCCATGCCCCAAATTCATCACATGCTTATGACGGCCAGCCTTGCTCATGGTATCTAAAATCCGATCGCGGATAAAATCTTGAGATCCATAGAGCACACAAGGATCCATATTTCCCTGAGCGCCAATATTTGCGCCAATCCGCTGACGACCAACCGCCATATCCACAGTCCAGTCCAGGCTGACCATATCGCAACCCGAAGCACCCATCATTTCTAAAATGCCACTGCTGCCGGTCACCAACAAAATTAACGGTGTATCGGGGTGAGTTTCTTTTACCTTTTTAAAAACCTGCTGCTGGTAAGGATGGGCAAAAGTAGCATAGTCTTGAGGGCTAAGATGACCAGCCCAAGAATCAAACATCTGCACAATTTGGGCACCGCTGTCGATTTGATAGCACACATATACGGCGATCGCGTCGGCAATTTTAGACAGAAGCTGATGCAGCAAAGCTGGCTCAGTAAAAGCCATCCCCTTAATTACTTCATAATTTTTCGAGCCTTTACCTTCTACCGCATAGGCCGCCAAAGTCCAAGGCGCACCCACAAACCCCAAAACAGTGGCCGCATTGCCAACTTCTTGCCGCAAAGATTTCAGAATAGTTTTAATAAAAGGCATCGATTCTTCTGGCACCAAGGGATGCAAAGCATCAATTTGAGCCTGAGTGCGCAACGGCGAATGAATAATAGGCCCTTTGCCTTCGGCAATATCCATATCGATGCCCAAGCCAGGAAGGGGCGTGACGATATCAGAAAAAAGAATTACGCCATCGGGTTGAAAAGCTTTCCAGGGTTGCAGAGAAACCTCGATCGCCACTTCTGGAATTTCGGAGCGTTCCCGAAAAGAGGGATATTTGTCGCGCAAATCTCGATAGACCTTCATGTAGCGGCCAGCCTGACGCATCATCCAGACAGGAGTGCGCTCCACATTTTCGCCACGGGCAGCACGCAAGAGCAAAGGGGTATCATTAATGCCGGTCATATAAGTGCCTTATATATAGGTGAGGAAAAATTAACAATCATTAAGAATTTAAGACTTAATCTCCGGATCATCATCCGTTCTGGGCGTTTTTTCTTTCCCAAAAGTTAACAAAAAAACACAGTTAAACATTTGGCATGTTTAATGACACCCAGCGCATTTTCCAGATTCTGGGGAAAGATTCTTAATGCGGAAATTCTACCGGCTTCACTGCTCCATCTCCTACCGTAAATACAGTCTTGGCCGCAAAAACCCCGCCCACCAGCAAACCACAAGCAGCCAAAAACATCACCAAATGCAGCGGCTTACTTAACAAAGGGTGTCGCTGACGAAAAGAGATAGCCGATTTCTGGGGAGTGTGCTTACGCTTAGCCTGCTGTTGACGAGCAGGCGGTGGCATTTGGGGCAAATCGGCCTGATGCAAATTGAGAATGTGTTGCCAGTCTGGAAGCAGCCTTGCCCGATCGCGGCCCACAATCACCACCCGATCAATCTCTTCTGGTTGCAGTCTCTCTAGGGCTTCTCGCAAAAAGTCAATCAAAAACAGCCGATCGACCGTCTCTGGCAAAATCGCCGTCACCACCAAACAATCATTTCCCATGATTGCAGTCACTTCTACACCTAACGGCGATAAGGTATTATCAATTAGCCAATTCAATGCAGCCACATCTCCAGCTTTCGCTAAAGCCATCAAATGAGGACGAGTTTCTGATGATAAACGAGGAGTGGAAGAGGGCGCTGAGCGGGGTATTGACCGCAAAGTTGACCGAGATTTGGTAGGAGAGCTGGTAGAAAACATAATCTTTATTGAGAGATATTTATCAAGTGGAAATAAAGCCAATCGTTCAGCAATATCTATGATGCCAGTAGTTAGTGTGTTTAGGCTATAATCACGATCAAAGCCACTCACGCTAATGAATTCAGACTCTGTATCTATTCAGCGCTAATCATTGAGCTGCGCTTTTAAACTGTACTGCAAAGACACATAACTTACCAGGCTTTAAACCCGATCTGCTCATGGAAGAAATCGCACAATACGGCTCAATTTTAAAGCGTCGCTGGTTACCCGCAACCTTCGTATTCTTGCTGATTGCTGGGTTAGCTACCATCTATACGGTTAAGCAAACACCCATCTACCAGTCAAAAGGCCAGTTGCTATTCAAGAAAAACAGCAAAACTTCTAGTTTGCTAGACGGGTTAGGTGTTAGTGCATTAGCGGATGTCGGTGGATCTAATAGCCCCGTAAACAACCAATTAGAAATCATTCGCTCTTTACCGATTATTGAGGGGGCAATTACCTCTCTAGATTTGAAGGACAAAAAAGGTGAACGGCTCAAGGCTGAGCAGTTTTTGACACAAATGAAAGTTGCTAATATTAAAAGCACTGATGTCTTAGACTTTTCTTATCAAGACACCGATGCGACTAGAGCCGCTAGAGTATTGCAAATGGTGTTTGATCTCTACCAACAAAAAGATTTAGAAAACCAGCGCAAAGATTCTCAAGCTGCCCGGATATTTGTTGAAAAGCAATTGCCCGATTTGGAAATTAAAGTACGGGAATCGGAAAGTAGAATTAGAGATTTCCGTGAGAAGCACCAAGTGGTCGATTTGGCATCTGAAGCTTCTCGATCGGTGGAAACTATCAATAACCTAAACCGAGACATTACAACTGCATCGGCTCAGCTAGCCGCTGAAAAGTCTCGCATCGCCAAAATGCAGACACTCTTAGGTAAGGATGTTTCTTCGGTAGTGCAAAATACCTTAGTGAGTGAATCGCCTGGTATGAAAGATGCGATCGCTACCCTTCAAGAAGCTCGCAAAAAACTGGCTCTGGAACGCACTCGCTTTAGCGAAATTAATCCATCAGTAATTGATCTACAGCAAAAAGTGCAGGCTTTAGAGGTCGATCTGCGCGATCGATTCAACAAGGCTGTGAGCAACAGAAACCCCAATATTAAAACTGGTGAAGTTACTGACCTGCAAAAATCTGGTTTGCAAGAAAGTATGGTTACTGACTACACTAAAGCAGAAACCCAACGAGTAGCCCTAGAGCAGCAAATCAATGCCTTAGTCTATGTGTCTACGGCCTATCGCGATCGGGCAAATCGTTTACCTCAGCTTGAACAAGCCCAACGGGAATTGAACCGGCAACTGGAAGTATCTTTGACCACTTATAAAACCCTACGCGCCAAGTTAGAAGAGTTTCGGATTGCCGAAAATCAAACCACCGGTAACATCACTCTGGTCACACCGCCTACAATCAACCCCGAAGCAATTTCACCCAAAAATGTCCAGAACATTGCCATTGGTAGTTTCTTGGGTCTGTTCTTAGGGGCAGCCGCAGCATTTGTGTTGGACAGTACCGATCGCCGGATCAAAACTGCTCAAGAAGCTCAACAGCTTTTCCCCGACTACTCAATTTTGGGACGTATTCCTGACTTCCAGCAGAGAGAAATGGTGGTTACTAGCAAATTGATGTTTGGTAAATCTACTAGAACCGCCGGTAGACTAATGGCCAGAAACACCGGCAGTGACCAAGAAAATGAAGCATTCCGCTCACTCCAAGCTAACCTGCGCTTCTTGAACGCCGATACGCCCATTAAGGCGATCGTGGTTTCTAGCTCGTTGCCGCGCGAAGGTAAATCTACTGTGGCTGCCAACTTAGCCTTGGTAACAGCAGAGCTAGGCCGCAAAGTGCTGCTGGTAGATGGCGATATGCGCAAGCCTTCTCAACATCGGATTTGGCGGCAAAATCCCGATGTGGGCTTGAGTAACGTTTTGACTAATCAAAGCAAGCAAGAAGAAGCGATTATTGAAGTAGAACCCAATTTATATCTACTCACTGCCGGTACTCCACCACCTAACCCGATCGCCCTAATCGATTCTTCTCAGATGGGAATTTTGATCGGTGAATGGACGAAGACCTATGACTTGGTGATCATCGATGCTCCACCGCTAACCGTAGCGGCGGATGCTACTTTACTTTCTAAGAAAGCCAGCGGTATTGTGTTTGTCATGCGCCCCAACGTGGTGGACAAAGATGCAGCCATGCAGTCGCGAGAAATCTTGGAACAGTCTGAGCAGAATGTCTTGGGCATGGTACTTAATGGTATCCCAATGGAATCCAAGAAATACAATGACTACTACTACCAAGGAAGCAAGCCTGCGGTAGAAGACAGCGACCTGACTAGTGGCATCAAGATTAAGCAGGATGTTTAAATAATAAATTAAAAATTTGACGTGATGAAAAATTAGTCTCATCACGTCAAATTTTTAATTAGGTGGTAGCAATAGCTTTGATTCTATCGCTGGTCTATGGGACGAAGTATGTGAGGGACGACCGCGATCGATAACGATCGCACGTCATCAGCAAGTTGCTGTATAGGTTTGCTGGATGTGATATTTTAGTGAAATGATACTCAAATCAATAACTAATACCTATGCAGATGAAGATCGAGTTTGGTGTCAAAGATTTAGGATTGCTCGATCGATCCACCCAGGTAATTCTGGCATGTAAGTAACGATCGAATTGCCGTCAATCGTAGCTACTAGCTGATGTCTAGCATCTGTGGAGTTGTCGTAAAGGATTAATCGATCGACGATTTTGGCGGCTTTGTTTAGGTTGGCAAGGCTGCGATCGTAGCGACGTAGAATATCGGCTCTGGGCACATCATGACCGCCTAGTTCAACTCGATCGCCAACCCTCAGAACATTAATGTTGGGATTGCTGATCCCGATGTAAATTAGTACAACTAGCCAGCCCTGACTTTTCAACTCACGCATTAAGTTGATGTATGTGTTGCCAGCCAGAGTTGTCTCGACAATAAAGCTCTGTCCTGAGCGAACATATTGCTGGGCAAGAATTAAGGATTGTCTGCCAGCCGCGATCGCAGCGGAAGATGGATCGATGGGATCGATTTCTCTCGCGATCGCGTCAGGGTCGATGAGCGGAGTATTATTGGCAGATAGTTTGGTGAGTGTTGATTTACCAGAACCATTAGCTCCAGCAACAACGGTTAAAGTCGGCATACTCAGAGGATTTCACCAATTATTTTTGTGCTGCCATCTGCTTCGATCTCAATCTCGAATTTCTGCCCGTTGGCTTCTTCTCTGACCAATTTCTCACCGCTGGTGTAATGAATTGGTTTCCCCATTGCTTTGAGACGCATAATATCTGCCCCAGCTTGCTTTTGGGCTGCAATCTCTATCCTTCGTGCCATGACCTCAATATCTTCATCAGGAATAATATTGGAGCCAGTATTGGTTTTAGGTTTGGTATAAGTCATTGTATCCTCCTTAAAACTACGTCAATTCAAATTTGAACTGGTGTGATAGGCTATCGACCGAATAAGCAATTCGACTAGTGAATCTATACATAGGGAGGAGAGTAGAAAATCCACCCTCCTCCTTTTTCAAACTTATGCGGTACCCGAGACTCGAACTCGGAAGTCCTTGCGAACACTAGAACCTGAATCTAGCGCGTCTACCAATTCCGCCAGTACCGCAATCTCCTGCGATCAGGATTTCCATCATAGGATCTAGCCTCGATCCTGTCAAGATCAGGAAACCTGGGGCTTAGTATCGGGCATCAAACGCTGAATCCCCTGTTGCACAAACTCCTGCATCACAGTTAAACGTTGATTGGCCTGGAAAACCTGCTGTAACAAAGTGCCAAACCGCTCTGAATTCCAGACTGGGTTAGACTGAGCTGCCACAACATCTTGGTCTGCAAAGTATTCCATCAAAGTCAGACCCACAATTCTGGTCAGATAAGCAGCGCTCATTCCTTGCACCAGACCACCCGCTACATAGGTAACAGCATTGGTTTTTAAGATACCCCCGATCGCCTGGGTAGCAACTTCTACCAAGCCCAGTTGCAGCAACAATTTACCCATGGCGCTAGCCGCTGACTGACCAAGTTCGATCGAAAACGGCTGTTGATAAATAGCACTCAAATCTACAATGGTTTGGGCATTGACGGTGGCAGTAGCCAACAAATCTAATGCTGGCAAAGGATTAGCAAAAGCTGTGGCTCCGGCAATCCACTGGCGCTGTTCAATAATCGGTAAAGCACGAGCACGACGCAACCCATTTAATTGAGCTTTGCCGCTATTTTTAAGGCGATCGACTTCCCAATAAGTGGTATTCAACACCAACTGAGCACCAGATTCAGCCAATACCGTGCGTAGGGAATTGGTTAAAGGAGTTATTTCGATCGGCGGTTGCTCGATCGATTCCTGCACATCACCGCTAGCCGCAATCGTTCGCACTTTAATCGGAGCAGGCTTGGCGGCGATCGCCACGACTTGATTAGTTATGCCTGCTAGCGTTCGTTGAATATTTTGATACACTGCATCTCGATCGGCTGGAGCCAATTGATCTTGTTTGTTCAGCACGACTACTACCTGCTGCTGAAGTTTACTGAGATGAGCAAACTCGGTCGCTGTCAAATCGCCATTGGTAACAAATACCACCAGGTCAGCCTGCTGCAAAGCCTGATCGATCTGCACCTTGGCACCATCCACCTCAAACAGCGCAGGAGTTTCGGTCAATTCTAAAGGCTGCACCGAAATAAAATCTGTGGCGGGCAACGCTGCAATTACGCTAGTTTTACCAACTCTGGCGGCACCGGTCACGACTAACCGATAGTGCTGCCGATTAGCTTCTTGCAGAGCCTGTACCAATGATTGACGCAAAGATGCGGAGTTACCACCTTCGATGGTTAACTGATCGGCGATGAGTTTTACTTGCTCACTTAAGCGGGTGAGAGTCGAAGGATCAATTTTGATCGGCTGTACAGCTATGGCACCCCGACCCTTACTCCAAAGCCAGTAGCCACCCCCGATCGCCATTGTCCCCAACATCAAAGCATTGCCGTTGCTGGCTGCATGACTCAGCAGATCCAAAGAGAGAAGCCCAGCAACCACCAGACCGCCTACTAAGATTGGTTTTTGAATTTGTAGACTCATCGCCTTAAGAACTCCGCAGATTGCACTTCAGTTTTGAATTGATGCTTGAACTAAGTTACCGACTTTTCAAATCACATTCAGATTTTAGAATACTGCCGGGAGATCACAGTGATCGGATCTCCGCTGCTCAATATTTCTATACGCTACTGACCACTCGATGAGCTACTCGATAGCTTCGTTTGCAATCGGCTCAGCAGTTTCTTCGCTAGGCGGCTCTTGCAAAGTGGCTAATACATCGGCAGTAATGGTGGCAGCTTCTTCAGAATCTACATCTAAAGCCACTTGTAACTCCTGCAAAAAAGCTTTGCGCATGGGCGGCACCGTTAATGAATTGCCATCTGCCCCACCCATCGTAATCGAGGCAGCAACAGCGATCGCATAGGCCGTAGGAACTAGATCATCGGAGATCACCTCCACATCATCGGCAGCATTGAACAATGCACCTAACCCCTCTTTATCGGCAATTTCGGCCAGCTTATCGATCGAAGCCAGCAAATCTTCTTCGGAAGACTCATCGAACAGCTCAAAAGTAGACAAAATATCTAGCAGACGATCTACGGGAATTTCGGCATCTGGTCGATCGGCCAACATGGTAATTAAGGCGATCGATGCAATTCCTTCGGTGGGAGTAAGCTTCACATCGGTAAACTCGTCAGAATTATTGAGGATGGCCTCGTACTTAGTCATTTTGCACTCCTTATATAACTATTAATTTATTGGCAATTTGCTGCGTGATGCCGAAGGTCGGCACAGGGTTTTACGGCTGTTTTCCGATAATCGGATAAGATTTGAGTCTGTATCCCATGCAAGTATGGCAGAATATTGTAGCCGCACCACCTATTACCCATCCGCCCTCTGGGAATTTAGTTAACCTAAGCACCAATGACAATTAGAACCAACTTGGAATTCTTTGGTCGAGTCCTTCAAAGACCGCAGCTTTCTAGTCGCCTCATGGCCACCGGATTGGCAGTGACGCTACTGTTTATTGCGATCGCCTTTCTTTCTCCATTGTTGGTAGCGTTAGGCTTGCTGGCAGATCCTCAAGATTCGATTACTTTTGCGATTCATGAGCCACCATCTTTTAACCATTGGTTTGGCACCAGTCGTGAAGGCTACGATGTTTTTTCGCGCACGTTAGCTGCTACTCAAGCTGCTTTTCAGGTGGTAATTGCCGCTACTGCTATCAGTTTATTGGTAGGGGTGTCCTTGGGAATGGTCAGCGGTTACTTGGGCGGCAACGTTGATCGAGTCCTGCTGTTTTTCATGGATACCATTTATACATTGCCGGGACTGCTATTGTCGATCGTCCTGTCTTTCGTTGTGGGGCGTGGAATTATCAACGCGGCGATCGCCATCAGTATTTCCTATATTCCTCAGTACTTTCGGGTAGTAAGAAACCAAACAGCCAGCTTGAAAAATCAGATGTTTGTGGAGGCTGCTCAAGCTTTGGGCGCTTCTACTCCTAGAATATTAATAAAATACTTACTAGCTAACGCCATCCAGAGCGTACCAGTATTATTTACCCTGAATGCTGCTGACGCGATTTTGGTTTTGGGGGGACTCGGATTCTTAGGTTTGGGCTTGCCCGAAGAGATCCCCGAGTGGGGTCATGACCTCCGTGAAGCACTGCCTGCACTTTCGACTGGAATTTGGTGGACAACTTTTTTTCCGGGCTTAGCGCTCACCGCAATGGTTACAGGACTTTCTTTGTTAGGAGAAGGACTGAGTGAACTAATTAATCCAAAAGAAAGGGAAAGCTAAAAGTAGAAGTCACAGTTCTTAGTTAGATCCTCCTTGTTCTCAAGGGGGATTTTTATTAAAACATAAAAAAAATGTTTAAACTGCATGAATGCAAGACTGTATCTATACTGCTAGACAAAATCGGGAGGGTGCTGCTAAAATGCCGGTGATGAAGAGTCTATTTTAAACTCCTATGAACTTGACTGACGAGCATGAGGTTGTATCGCTCATCGTCCGCTATAATTTTGACCTTGGAGGTCAGCAGGCCGCTGCATTAGTTCGTCTATGGGGAAGCAAGTACGATCGGGAATGGCTATTACCTGCCACCATCGAATCACTGCATCGGGGAAGATATAAAGTTGCCTCGATCGAACAAGTATTGCAGTCTTGGCAGCGCCAAGACAAAATGACCACTCGCTTCGCTGCCGATTTTGCTGAAATGATTTTGGGGCGCAGTCACCAGGCCAAGTCAGCAGACCTGCAAGAAGAACTAGATGAATCATTGCTGGACGAGGAGATTCACCAGTTTTCTGACCAAGATTTAGCAGAGGCTCACCAGTTTGCCGAGGAAGCTGGTCTCAGTGAACCAGCTTTAGACGACGATAATATTAACTGGGGAAATGTCCATAGCCAAATGGTTTCTGATAGAGTGCCATTTAGAAGCGGTGTGATCTCGGATTTAACGGCTTCTAGCTATCCACCCAGCAAGCTCCGCAAACCCGGTGAAGAAGAGATTGTGCCATCTTTATTACCCCAAGACACCACTGAGTTTGAGCCACCGCCTGAAGTTTCACAGTTTTACTATCGATTACTAAGAATGGCTAATACGTCTCCTGCCGTCAATGCGCAGGTTAGTTTGGCGGTGTTAACTGAGCCTCAATATCTTGCTGGGTATTAATGATTGCCGGCCAACTATTCTGAACGCATCCGGATTTCTGAACAGAATGAAGCTAGCTGAACACCCTCGCTAGTCTCTTGCACAATGCTGCGCAGACGCAAATTGGGGCTGGCAAACCAAATTCTTTCGGTGCTAGTAAACTGGTCGTTGCTGACCGTAAAAGTTAAAGCTTCATCGCTGCCGATCGCCACCTGACCCACAGAATTTTTGCGGCCATTTAACACCCAAGCCAGCTCTCCCACAGCGGTGGGGGCTAATAGAGTAGTCGTAGCAGCCATACTGGTATTTTTGGGCGAACTCCAGTCGGCCACCGGCTTACTCACTACCTGAATACCACCCCAGTCGGCTTGGGGACAAAACTCTTTTACAGCATCAACGGTAAGCAACTCCATGACAATCTCTGACTTGCAGTGATCAGATTTTTGGCTGGCTAGCTGGTGAGTGGTGCGCTGGGAAAACCATTTACCAACACTGAGGGCAAAAAATTCTTGGATCGTCATCGCGAAAATTTATAGACTATTCATACTATAGCAAAACTTGAGTAAGCTACACCGACTAAGAACCCATTGGATCGGGCAGCCCCAAAGCTTGGCGGGTTTTGCTACCCACAATGCCATCTACATATAGCTTGCGATCGGTTTGAAGCTGGCGAACCGCCCGATCAGTATCTTGACCAAAGACTTTGTTGACTTCTGCCTGAATGCCAATTTTACGCAGGGCATTTTGCAGGGCTTCCACATCGTTGCCCAATTGGAGCGGCTCAGTAAGCTTTAAGATACGCGGAATATCTAAACCCGAAAAGCCTTCGGCAGGAGCATAGCGCAATCTACTAGCCGTCACCGGCCCAAAATCTCCATCGCTGGCTACTGGGTCATTGGGGCGACGAGAATTCCAAAGCTGCTGAAACGCCTGCACCGCAACTTGGTGGATAGATTTTACACTGGGATCTACGCAGTCATAGTGTACAGGGTCAAAGGAACCAATCCATCTCCAATTATTTGCTTCCAAGACTGGTCGCCAGCCTTCCACATCTTCGATATCGATCGCGCTGGCATTGTTGTGATTGCTCTTGCCTGGTGGCGCTGCGGCACTGATGCCACAGCGACTGTTGCGATAGTGAGTCCGCAGCAGCATTTGGCCAGCAATGGTGCGATAGGCCGAATTAATCACCATTTTTTGATTGCGATCGGCAATGGCCTTGGCTAAATTTTGCTTCGCTGAAGCCTGCATCCAAGCATGAACAGAGCCACTCAAAGATACATTCAAATCATCAATCCGCACCAGTAACCCGGGGCTGATTTTATTCATTTGATAGATCAGTTGAATATCCAGACCGCGCACTGCAAAAGTAGAGCAGTCTGTCACATCCTTAATCAGAGCCATAGGTTTCTTAGTAGATAAGCAGATTCACCATGCCAAATTATCACAGAAACCGGTAGCTTTGATTTCTATTCGCCTGCTGCCTTTAGATCTTGATACAGTCGCTTAAACTCTCGCTGTTGAACAGCGTGATCAATAATCGGTTCGGGATAATTACTTTTTGATCGCCAGAGTGGCGCAATTTTGCCACTAATCAAGTCAGCAGCGGGCACAGACTTTAATTCTGGCAACCACTTTCTAATATATTCAGCATCTCGATCGAACTTCTGCGCCTGGGTAGAAGGATTAAAAATTCGTAAAGGCTTTGGATCCATGCCGCTAGAAGCACTCCATTGCCAGCCGCCGTTATTTGCAGCCGGATCGCCATCTACCAAGGTTTGCATAAAGTATTGCTCACCCCACTGCCAATTTATAATTAAATCCTTGGTCAAAAAGCTAGCCACAATCATCCGACAGCGGTTGTGCATCCAGCCAGTTTCATTTAACTGGCGCATGGCAGCATCCACAATGGGATAGCCGGTTTTACCCGCACACCAAGCCTCAAAGCGCGATCGATCATCTGACCAAGGAAACTGCTGCCACAGCGATCGATATGGACCATCAATCAAACTAGGAAAATGATACATGGCCTGCCAATAAAACTCTCGCCAAGCCAGCTCTTGCTGCCAGGTCGTGACCCCAGCTTGGGCATCAGGACTACTGGCCTGCTCCATGGCCTGCAATGTCGATCGCCACACCGTGCGAATTCCTAAAGTCCCCCAGGTTAAAGCAGGACTGAGACTAGAGGTGCCATCTACTGCTGGGAAATTGCGATCGGTTTCGTAGCGCTCGATCGCTTTGTTGGCAAACGATTCTAGTCGCGCCATGGCAGCGGCAGTCCCTGGAGCCAAAAAGTGCGGCGCATCCCAAACAAAACCCAAATCGGCCAAACTAGGCAGCGGCTGCTGAAGATCTGCTGGGATAGTCACTGGCATCAAAGCTGGCATGTCTACAGGTTCTGGCTTGGTTCGACCCAACCAATTGCGCCAGTAGGGAGTGTAGACGCTATAAGGAGTGTTACTGCCGCTGTAGATGGTATCGGGAGCATGAAGCAAAGCATCCCAATGACGATGCAGCGAGATCCCCAATGATTGAAGATGACTAGCGATATCTTGATCCACTTGGCGACGGCTAGGTTCGACCAATTCATTACAGTGTATTGTCTGGATGCTCAAAGCTTTAGCTAAACGAGGAATTTGCTGACAGGGATCTCCCTGTACCACAATTAAATCACTGCCCTGTGCTTGATAAGCCTGCTGTAGCAGCCGCAAAGAATTTAAAACATAGCTCACACTGGCTGGGGCAATTTTGCTGGGACTGAACTCGATCGGGTCGAAACAAAAAATGCCCAATACCGGGCTACCAGAACCACAGGCTGTCGCTAACCCCAAATTATCTTCTATTCGCAAATCTCGTCGATGCCAAAAAAGAGCCTGTTCTTTCATACTCAAATGCCATATTTTGCCTTTGAAGTATAACGCCATATTTTAAGTAAGTGTTTTCGCTCAAAATCTGGGAATGCTCTAGAAGATAGCGATATCTCGAGCATCCATGACTCAATCTTCATCTCCCAAACGCGCCCTTACAGTCCGCAACGACTTCTCCCCGTTCGGCAACAAGCTAGTTCAGTCTGGCTACGTCAATTCTGAGCAAATGAAGCAGGCATTAGTAGACAGTCGCAATGCCAATAAGTCTCTGATGGAGACCTTGGAGGAAATGACTGGCAAATCACTGCCGGTGGAATTGCGCGAGCAATATCGCAAGCAGCAGCTATTTGAGCTGAAAGTGCTTTATGGTCTACCTAGCCTTGACCTGGTTGCCAACAAAATCGATCAAGGACTAGTTCGCACCCTAATTACTAACTATGTTTCGGTAGACAGTTGCCGTCAGCTCAAGATTTTACCTTTATCGCTTAACGATACTGAACTTGAAATCGCCATGGTTAACCCCAGCGATTTGGAAGTCTGTAACGACCTAGATAAAATATTGCGCAAGCACAATATTTCTTGGAAAGCGCGGGTTATTCCTCTTGAAGACTACCAACAGTTGCTGGATACCTATTTGGATGAAAAAGTCCAGCTAGAAGAAGCCAATGCTTCGATGAAGCGTTTGGATATGCAGGAAGTGCTCGCTGATTTTGAAAATGGCGACCTCCATACCCTTGATGACGAGATTGATGATGAGATCGATATTGAAGGAGCCGAAGCCGCACCAGTAGTTAAACTGGTGAACCAAATACTCGCCAAAGCCCTCCTAGAAAAAGTTTCGGATATTCACATTGAACCTCAAGAAGAAGGATTACGCATTCGCTTTCGCAAAGATGGCGTATTGCGGATGGCCTTCCCGATTTTACCTAAACACATTATCCCAGCGATTACCTCTCGCTTTAAAATTATTGCCGAACTGGATATTGCCGAACGTCGCAAACCCCAAGACGGCAGAATTCGCCGTACTTATGAAGGCCGGAAAGTAGATTTCCGGATGAGCACCCTGCCCAGCCGCTACGGCGAAAAAGTCTGTATGCGGATCTTGGATAACTCCTCGACCCAGCTTGGCTTAGATAAGCTCATTAGCGACATGCCCACCCTGGACATAGTGCGCAGCATGGGTGCTAAACCTTTTGGCTTGATTTTGGTTACCGGACCGACCGGTTCTGGTAAATCTACCACCTTGTATTCTTTGCTAGCCGAGCGCAACGACCCCGGCGTAAACATCAGCACTGCCGAAGACCCGATCGAGTACGCCCTCCCAGGCATTAATCAAGTCCAGGTTATTCGCGATAAAGGCGTAGATTTCCCCTCTATTCTGCGCGCCTTCATGCGTCAAGATCCAGACATTATTCTGGTTGGTGAGACCCGCGATAAAGAAACCGCCAAGACTTCTATGGAAGCAGCCCTCACCGGTCACTTGGTAATGACAACTCTACACACCAACGATGCGGCTGGATCGATCGCCCGTCTAGATGAAATGGGCGTAGAGCCATTCATGGCATCGGCAGCCTTGCTGGGTGTAGTAGCTCAACGTCTCGTCCGCCGAGTGTGCGTAGAATGCCGCATCGCCTATAATCCTTCCCGCGAAGAACTAGCTCGCTTTGGCTTAACTTCGTCTGGCTCTGGCATCATCACCTTTTACCGTGCCAATTCTCTGGCTCCAGAGGCAATCGAACCAGCCCGGGCAAGCTCCACCCTCTGTCGCACTTGCAACGGCATTGGCTATAAAGGCCGGGTTGGTGTTTATGAAGTGATGCAAGTTACCGATGAAATTGCTTCTTTGATTAACCGACGTGCTCCCACAGCCATGATTAAAGAAACCGCCGTACAGCAGGGTATGAAAACTTTACTGGCTTATAGTTTGCAGCTAGTGCAAGAAGGGCATACTACTTTAGACGAGGTTGAACGAGTCACATTTACCGATTCTGGCCTGGAATCGGAGCTGCGTGCCAAACGGAAAACTTCGCTGACCTGTAGCTGTTGCCAAGCAGATCTCAAGCCTGAATGGCTAGATTGCCCCTACTGCATGACCCCCCGCTTTGAAAACTAATTTGATTGACATCAGGACACATAAACTATTATGGCAGAATTATTGATTGAAGATTTGATGGAGCAGCTCGTAGAAATGGGCGGTTCTGACATGCACATTCAAGCGGGGGCACCAGTTTACTTTCGAGTAAGTGGTAAATTAGCGGCGATCGATGACGAAATTCTTTCTCCCCAAGATTGTCAGAAACTGATTTTTAGTATGCTGAACAACACCCAGCGCAAAGAGCTTGAACAGGGCTGGGAACTAGATTGTTCTTACGGCGTAAAAGGTTTAGCCCGCTTCCGGGTAAATGTCTATCGTGAACGAGGTTGTTATGCCGCCTGTCTACGGGCATTGGCCTCGAAGATTCCGCAGTTTGAACAGCTCGGTTTACCAGAAATTGTGCGAGAAACCTCCAAAAAGCCTCGGGGCTTGGTGTTGATCACAGGACCTACCGGCTCTGGCAAAACCACCACCATGGCAGCGATGATCGATTTAATCAACCGCACCCGCGCCGAACATATTCTGACTATCGAAGATCCGATCGAGTATGTTTTTCCTAATCACCTCAGCTTAATTCATCAACGCCAAAAAGGCGAAGATACCAAGAGTTTTAGTAATGCGCTGCGCGCCGCCCTACGGGAAGATCCTGATGTGATTTTAGTAGGAGAAATGCGTGACTTAGAAACGATCAGCTTGGCCATTACTGCCGCTGAAACTGGTCACTTGGTTTTTGGTACTTTGCACACTAGCTCCGCTGCTCAAACCGTCGATCGGATGTTGGATGTATTTCCGCCTGAGCAACAGCCCCAAATCCGTGCCCAGTTGTCTAATTCACTAATTGCAGTATTCAGCCAGTGCTTGGTGCAAAAGAAAAATCCCAAGCCTGGCGAATATGGCCGTGTACTAGCTCAAGAAATCATGATTGTTACTCCAGCGATCGCCAATCTCATTAGAGAAGGCAAAACCGCCCAAATGTATGGTGCCATCCAAACTGGGGGGAAACTGGGCATGAATACGCTTGAAACCACTCTGGCCAACTATGTCCGAAATGGTTCGATCAGTCTGGAGACGGCTATGACCAAGGCTGCTAAACCAGATGAGTTAGAACGACTGGTTGCTACTAATCCAGCACTGGTTAATGGCCGCCGCTAACTTGCCCAAAATTGCCCTGTTCCTTATAAGTACTACAATCCAATCTGAATCATGCCTACATTTACTGCTGAAGTCCGGGATAACCACGGTAACACCCGCCAAGAAAAGATCTCTGCCAAATCGGCAAAGGTTGCTCAAACTCAACTGAAACAAAAATATCAGTTTGTCAAAAATGTCCGTCAAGAGAAAAGCTTTGACATAACTCAACTTACTAAAATCAATGTTCAAGATATTGAAGCAGCACTGAGTCCAGTTAGCGTCAAAGATAGAGCCGTTTTTTCGAGACAGTTCGCAGCCATGGTAAATGCAGGAGTAGCAATGGTGCGCTGCTTGAGTATTTTAGGTGAACAGTCTGCTAATCCTCGAATGAAAAAGGCTCTCTCGGCAATCAGCCTAGATGTTCAACAGGGTATGAACCTCTCTGACGCGATGCGTCGTCAGCCGGAGTGTTTTGATAATCTATATGTGAGCATGATTCAAGCTGGTGAAGTGGGTGGGGTGCTGGATGAAGTTCTCAACCGTCTAGCTAAAGTACTAGAAGATATGGCCAGACTGAAAAACCAAATCAAGGGTGCCATGGCATACCCTGTGGCAGTAGGTATTTTGGCCACTTTGGTATTTTTGGCCATGACAATTTTTTTGATTCCCATCTTTGCCAAAATTTTTCAGGATTTGGGTTCTACCTTACCTCCATTGACTCAATTCATGTTGGAAGTTAGTGGCATCCTTACTAGCTGGAAAGCAATTATTCCAGTTGCTTTTATTTTCACTGTCACCTTTGCTTTTCGCCAATATTACAAAACAACTGTAGGAAGAGTAACCATCGATCGGTTGCTGTTGAAAATGCCGATCGTGGGTGATTTGAACGAAAAATCGGCAGTGGCCAGATTCTGCCGCATTTTTGGTACTCTGACTCGCTCAGGTGTACCGATCCTCAGTTCTCTAGACATCGTGCGAGATACTGCGGGTAATAAGGTAATTGCCAACGCGATCGAAAAATCAAAATATGAAGTGCAGCAGGGTGGAATGCTCAGCTTGGCTCTCCAACGGGAGCGGGTTTTCCCACCTTTGGCTATTCAAATGATTAGCATTGGCGAAGAAACCGGTGAAATCGACGCGATGATGATGAAAGTCGCTGACTTTTATGAAGATGAAGTAGAGCAGGCTGTTAAAGCTCTTACCAGCGTTTTGGAGCCAATCATGATGGTATTTCTAGCTGGGATGGTAGCAGTAATTTTGCTAGCTATGTACCTACCAATGTTCGCGGTATTCGAAAAACTGGCTTAATGGCTGCTTCCGACATGTACGAAACTCTCCTCGCGGAGTATAGCAATCATGAAATGGCAATGCTGCTCTTGCAGCAGCACCGCCCTTACATGGAAATGCTGCCCAGCATCCGCCGATCGCGTGAAAGTATTATGACTCTGCCACTGCCTGCGGTAAAAATGCGGGGCAGTGGCTCAGTGGTTTTACCCTGTGATCTGGCTTATTTGCTCTGTGACCCAGAGTGGAAAATCAAAATGGGTGGAGAAATTATTGTGTTGATTCAGCGCCCTGATGAGCTTTTTTCGGAGTTGCTGGGTCGCTGGCGACAAACTCAGGTGATTT
The DNA here is from genome assembly GCA_025359065.1 of Synechococcales cyanobacterium GL140_1_metabinner_5_sub. Classification (GTDB taxonomy): domain Bacteria; phylum Cyanobacteriota; class Cyanobacteriia; order Cyanobacteriales; family Chamaesiphonaceae; genus JAAFHZ01. The sequence continues at coordinate 46,231 of JANYHM010000067.1, forward strand.
TGGACTGCGATTATGAATGGCATCGCCCTAATTATTACCGACAAATTATGACTGAAGGCAGCGATCGACTATACCCTTTGTTTGTGCTATGCCCTGATAGTGATCAACGGTTATCCAGAGGCTTAAGAGGTGCTCACTTGCCTTTTGTCATCTCCAATTTGTTAGAAAATTTATCCGTAGCTGAAGATAATAATCTCCTGATAAATAAGGATTGCGAAACAGCCGAGGACATGACTTAGGAGATTACCAAAAGCTAAATTTGATGCGAATGGTAAAAATTTGGTTAAAATCTAAAGTACTCGATCGAAGTACCAATGTCTTTATCTCGCTTGCTCAGTGCCATCGTGGCGATCATTTTAGCCTTGGGAATGTTGTTCTTAGGGGGCTGGTACTTTACCCTCGGGCTGTGCATAGCGGTTTTTTTGGGTCAGCAAGAATATTTTCAGCTTGTGTTAGCGAAGGGATTTCAGCCTGCGATCAAAACTACGCTGGTGTTAAGCCAAGCATTATTGGTGGTCACGGCGCTGTTTCCAGGCTTTGCTGACACCATGTTTCCGGTTGCCGGAATTATTGTCTGCTTTGCCATGCTGTTTGCCCCCAAGTTGGTCTCGATCGCCGACATTTCTACTTCCATTTTGGGCTTGTTTTATGGTGGCTATTTACCTAGCTACTGGGTGCGGCTACGGGTAGGAATGCAGCCAACTGGTAACTTGCCCTTCTATGGCTACTGGCCAACGAGCTGGTCTGATTGGCAACATTTGCCGCCAACACTTTCTAATACACTGCTGGTTTTTATGTGTATTTGGGCGGCAGATATTGGGGCTTATATGTTTGGTAAGTCTTTAGGCAAAACTAAGCTTTCGGTTATCAGTCCTAAGAAAACTCTAGAAGGGGCAGTTTTGGGGCTGGTTTCTAGCACCTTAATGAGCTTGGCTGGAGCCTATTATTTACACTGGCATCAGTGGCTGGTCAGTGGGCTAATTATGGGCATCTTAATTGGCTGTTCTACACTAGTTGGCGACTTAACAGAGTCTTTAATGAAGCGCGATGCTGGGGTGAAAGATTCTAGCGGGCTGATTCCTGGCCATGGGGGAATGCTCGATCGGACTGACAGCTATATTTTTACGGCTCCTTTTGTCTATTATTTTATTACTTTGATTTTGCCGCTTTTTTAATGTTCGATTTATTATCTAAAAATGGATCCCCAGCAATTGCTAAAGATCCATTTTTAGAATATTAGGATACGGCAAAACAGGCGATCGTGGCTCGATTGCCGCTGAGCTTGGCAATCTCTGATGCGGTGAGTCCACCCTGGTTACGAATGGTGCGATCGGCTCCAGCAGCCATTAAAATTTCGACTATTTCTACCCGCCGCTGGTTGGCAGCCCACATTAAAGGCGTGGCACCAGTTTTATCTTGGTGGTTTAGATCTACACGGTAGGCAATAAGCTGTCGCACCAAATCTGAATTGTCTTTTTTGATTGCCACCACCAGCAAAGACTGCTCTTGATGTACCAAAATATTCGGATTCACTCCTGCTCGTAGTAACACTGCAACCACTGGGTAATGCTTCGCTAACCCGGCCACAGTTAAAGCCTTGTCTCCTTGGCGATGGCGGTTCAGATCAATCAGGGGCAACAACTGCTCTACTACTAATCGATGGCCATGGAGAGCGGCCAAGAGTAGGGGAGTATCACCCAAAGCATTGGTAGCACTGCTATTTGCTGTATTTAAAGCCGCGACTACTTCGTGATGACCTTCCACTGCGGCCAAATGGAGCGCGGTATCGCCCTCTTGAGTCGCCCCATTAGGATTTGCCCCTTGAGCCAGTAAGAGTTGCACCGTCTGAGCTTGGCCTGCCGCTGCTGCTGCCAGTAAAGGTGTCCAGCCATCTTGATTGGGCAGGTCGATCGCTGCTCCGGCTTGCAGTAAAGCCGAAATTAATGGGGTGTAACCATGTTCGGCAGCATTTAACAGACAGGTGTTGCCTTCGGCATCTTGAGCATTAACTTGGGCACCAGCTTTAATCAGGCTGTTAATCATTTGCACATTGCCAGGAGCCGGGACTAGCAGCAAAGATGAGCGCTCATCGACTAAGTTTGGATTAGCTCCGGCAGCGAGCAATAACTCTACTGCGGCAAGATGGTTTTTAACGATCGCAATATTGAGCGCGGTGTCTTGGTCTTGATCGATCACATTCACCTCCGCCCCGGCAGTTAGCAGCATCTGCACAATTTCGGGGGAACCAACCAGTGCAGCGGCCATTAGTGCCGTACTGCCATCATTATTTAAGGCATTGGGGTTGGCATGATGGCTCAACAAGAGCTGCACAATACCACTGTGACCAGAGGCCGCCGCCAACATGAGGGCAGTGGTGCCAAAATTGCCCCGGGCTAAGTTCACGTCAGCTTTTTTGGCCAGCAACAGCTCGACTATTTCAGTAAACCCTTGCTTGGCGGCAAACATCAATGCGGTAGTGCCATTGGTGTCTCGGCAATCTACATCGGCTCCTTCAGCCAACAGCGTGGTCAATCGTTCCTTCTCCCCAAACCGCGCCGCTTGAATTAATTCTTGCCGAAGTTTGTTGCTGATCATGCCTGTTACCACGAAGAAAGTGTGCTAATTTCTATAAACAAATGTTAACTATCGCAATTATACAGAGAGACAATGGATTTTTTCGCTCCTGAGGTCAAACCCTATTTAAATTTTGTCCATCCACCGCTGATGTGGGTGCTCCTAGGCATGTGTGTTTACGCGATGTATTTGGGCGTGCAGATTAGGCGCACTCGATCGGCCACCCCGGAAGTGCGTAAAGAATTAATTAAAGGTAAGTACAATGACCGACATCACAAAATCGGCTCAATTATTTTGGCACTGATGGTTTTGGGTTCGATCGGGGCTATTACTGTAACTTACATCAATAATGGCAAGCTGTTCGTTGGTCCACATTTATTGGCAGGGCTGGGCATGACTGTATTGATTGCCATCTCGGCTTCTTTAACTCCTTACATGCAGAAGGGTAAAGACTGGGCGCGCGTTGGTCACATTGGTATCAACGTGACCATTGTGGGTTTATTTGGTTGGCAGGCTTTAAGTGGCCTAGAAATTCTCCAGAGAATAATTAGCAAGATGTAGATTCCACTTGCAGTGCCCCTGCTCGGAAGCTGGGGGCATTCCCAACTTGTAAAAATTACTAATTCGCATACTTGCCAATCAACAAGTTAAGTTTCTCCTTAGTCGCCTGATTCATCCCTGCTGGCGGCGTGATGATGGCATATTTTAGGGCACTGTGAGCGATCGATTCAAAAGGCTTGGCCGCAATGCGTTTTACTGTTTCTTGAATCACTCGCTGGGCATTCACGGCATTCTTACCCAAATTAGCAATTACCATTTCTACAGTTACGCTGTCATGGTCAGGATGCCAACAGTCATAGTCTGTAGAAAGCGCCAACGTTGCATAGGCAATCTCTGCTTCCCGCGCCAGCTTGGCCTCTGGCAAATTAGTCATGCCAATAATTGTGCCGCCCAACTGGCGATACATATTGGATTCTGCCTTAGTAGAAAAAGCTGGGCCTTCCATACACACATAAGTACCGCCCTTGTGGCAGGTAATATCTGGCAGATTTAAAGAATTGATCGAGTCCGCCAAAACTTGCTGCAATTGCGGACAAATCGGATCCCCAAAAGAAATATGGGCTACGACCCCTTCTCCAAAAAAAGTCGCAGCCCGACCTTTTGTGCGATCGATAAACTGGTCAGGCAACACCAAATCCAACGGCTTCACTTCTGCCTGCAAGGAACCCACCGCCGAAGCCGAAATTAGATATTCCACACCCATTTGCTTCATGGCATGAACATTTGCACGATAGGGCACTTCGCTAGGCATTAGATGATGATTGCGCCCGTGCCTGGGGATAAAAGCTACCTTTACACCATCAATCTCGCCAGTAATTAACGCATCAGAAGGATCACCAAAAGGAGTCTTCACCCGAACTTCGGCCACGTTTTGCAGCGCCTCCATTTTGTAAAGACCACTGCCACCAATAATGCCAATTTTGATATCTGTCATGAGTTGCAAAATGCTAAAAGTCGATCGACTTCAGAATTATAGTCGATAGCCTCGGCTTAAGCGAAGCTATCGGCTCCCCTTCAAGACTCCACTGAAGTCTAAACCTATGTTTCGCCCAGTACTTCATCAAACTTGGTGGGGTCAACTGTCTCGCCATCAATCGGGTCTTCACCTGGTACTCTAGCCATAAACCACAGGGCAACCAAGGGCACGACACCCAAAGCAAGACCCAATAGAATCGGAATCCAAATGTTGCCGCCAATGCTCAGTACCATGGCAAATACAAAGTTACCTAAGTACATCGCCATTGGTAAATTGAGCTGCGATCGATCCAAAGTAATTCTTTCTTTCGGCCATAGCAAAGCTGCTACCGACATAAAGACGGCTCCGGTTTCCATCCAGCCTGCAAAATTTAGGTAAGGCATACCAAAAAATGGCCCAGGAGTTTTCCACTCCCAAAAAGGCACCGCTGTTTGACTCATGGCCGGATCCAAAACAAAATCCCAAGAAGTCAGCAGCAAAGCGCCAAAAAAGATTGAGCCAGTATGGCGTAACCAGTTTGGTAGATTGGTGTTGTCAAAGCCAGCTCGCGCCACGATGTAGCACGAAAAACCCAAGTAGAACCAAGACAAGGGAATGGTAAAGGGCACCAAGCCAGCAATCTTATATCCCAAGCCGTTTAGGTAGCCATAATCACCAAAAGGTAAACCGGTGCTAGTACCTAACAACTCGCTACTCAAAGATAGCCCGATCGCGGGCACCATAAAGCTCAGCCATTGCCACCACCCCAACATCCGATAGGCATATGCCGAGACCGCGATCGTCCCCAGCACAATGTAAAGAACTCCACCGTTGGCCATTGAGAGCTGAAAAACGCTCTGACCGAAAGGTGGCAATTGTAAAATCAAATCAGCATGGGGCAACACAATCAACAGCCCAGCAAGGCCAAATGCCATCGACACTAAATGTCCGATTAGGCTCCAGCGCTCTATTTTTTTCAGCTCCATGCATTTCTCCAAGAAAGGGTGACGGCTATTTTGGTTAATATTTCTTCATATTCTACCGAATTTCTACAGACTTTCTTGAGCTTCTTCTGGGTTTCTTCTGAGTTTCTTCTGGGTTTGTTAGATATTTCACCTGTGAATTTGTCCAAACTTAGCCAGATATTGACTGAACATGGCCAAAAACTCTCCGAATTTTCATCAGATTTTCAGGGTAAACTATGGTGAAGGTCTAGAGATCACTGCATCTACCCCTAGTATTTCCCCTAAAAACATGAAGCTGAAGTACATCAAAAAAGATCGCGCCCTGCTGCTGACCAGTTTTTTGTTAATGTTGATGCTGGCTGCCGGGTTGTTTAGCGGCATTATTGGTTTCACCATGGGACACGCTGCCCTGAAAGGTGTAACCCAACCAGATATCCGTCGCAGCAACAAAGGCACTACTGAAAACACCAAAACTCGGGGGCTAGAAGTATTGCCCGAAAAACAGCTAATCACCGATGCCCAAGACATTATGGGAGTTGATCGCAAAGCAGAAGCGGCCAAATTTAAAACTGACGAAAAAGCTGCTTTGGTTTTCCCGATCGAAAGCAAAGATCAGGGCATCACCATGGTCATCAAATCAGCCAAGCTCGAAGGGAATAATTTAAAGCTCGATATTGCTCTGAGCAACCAAGGCAGTCAGCCCATCAAATTCAACCAGGGCGTGTTGACAATTGTGGGAGATAAAGAGCAAAACATTCCATTTAGCGTCGCAGGCATCCCCTCATCTTTAGCGGCTGATGGCAAAGAGGTAGGAGTGAAAGTATTGGTGGCCAAAACCGCGATCCCGCCAGAAAATAATCTGACGCTACGTTTGACCGATGCCGATCGGAAACTGCAAATCGAAGCCAAAGATGTGCCATTGGGTGCAGCAGTTGCCAAGCCCCCGATCAAAATCAGTATTCCTGACGGTCAACTCAGCACCACCGAAGAAAAAGAAGGTAAAGCCGAAAAACCGGAGAAGCCAACCAGCGGCGCTTCACCGACTCCTAAAGCAAGCCCCAAATCTACAGCGGCTAAGCCCACCCCTAGCGCAAAGGCTGCTCCCAGTAAGCCTCCTGCTCCTAACACCAAAGCGAATACGGCACCGGTTAATCCCCCAGCCCCCGTTGAGCCTACTGAAGCTCCTAGTCCAGCGGCTCCAACTGGCGACGGCAGCCAACAGCAGTAGTTTTTTGAACCTATATACAGAGGACTATTGAGCTCGCCAGAAGTTGCACTGCGGTTAGCAGTGGTGTTTATTTTAATTGCAATCAACGGTTTTTTTGTAACCGCAGAGTTTGCTGTGGTTTCGGTACGCCGCTCTAGAATCAATCAACTAGTTGTAGATGGAGACTTGCAATCTCGCAGTGTCCAGCGTTTACAAAACCAAATCGACCAGTTACTATCGACGACCCAACTAGGCATCACTTTATCTAGCTTGGCTTTAGGCTGGCTGGGCGAACGTACCGTATTGCAGTTAATTGCCCCGCTGTTTTCTGGCTGGCTAGGGGGCAGCTATTTGCCCACAGCCAATTTGCTGGCGATCGTTTTTACTTTCATACTGCTGGCTTATTTACAAATTGTGTTGGGAGAACTGATTCCCAAGTCTCTGGCTTTGACCTACGCCGAGCGCATTGCCAGAGTATTAGCTCCTCCTAGCTTGGTGATTGCCAAAATTTTCCAGCCCTTAATCTGGATTCTGAATCAGTCTACCAACCTCTTTTTAAGAGCTTTTGGCATCGATGATAACCGGCACAATCGCCATCAGCTCTCCTCTCAAGAATTACAGCTATTGATCGCCACCGAACCGATCGGACTCCAAAGCAACCAGCGCCAAATTATCGATAAAGTCTTTGCCCTCAATACCGTCGCCCTAACCGAAGTGATGGTGCCCCAGCCTCAAATGGAAACGATCCCGATGGATGCTACTTGGCAGGTGGTCTTAGACCGAGTAGCAGCCACCAATTTTTCTCGTTACCCAGTTACCGGTCGGTCAAGCGACGAAATTGTCGGCACCATTCACTACCGTGATTTGGCCAAGCCCATGGCGGCTGGTCGCTTAAATTTGGATAGCCCCATTAAGAGCTGCGTTCGCCCATTACATTTGTTTTTTGAATCTGCCTCGATCGATGAAGTCTTATTACCCATGCAGACAGCGGGCATTGCCATGGCCATGGTAGTCAATGAATATGGTGGCATGGTGGGTTTGCTCACCCGCAAAGATGTAATTGCCGAGATTTTAGGCAAGCAAAAAGAAGATTACCCCCGCTTAGAATCGATCGTTTCCACGGGCCGAGATACTTTTTTGGTGCAGGCTCAAATTTCAGTCACTGAATTGAATGCAGCTCTAGATATTACTCTGCCGATCATTGAGGAATATCAGACTCTGGGAGGGTTTTTGCTTTACAACTGGCAACAAATGCCAGTCGTGGGTGAACCCTATCGATATCAAAACCTAGACTTTACGGTCAGCAGTATGGACGGCAATCGCCTCGATCGAGTGTTGATCCATCGCCACCCCCTGCCGATTATCCCATTAGATTCTCTCTAGGTTTAACGATAGGGCACAGGATCGACCAATCCCAGCTCCGCAAAAGCGGCCAAGCGCAGTTGGCAAGAGTCACAGACTCCACAAGCCAACTCACCTCCGTCATAGCAAGACCAAGTGTCTGCCCAAGACACCCCCAAGCGGTTGCCGAGCTGAATAATTTCAGTTTTGTGCAGATTAATTAACGGCGCGACAATTTGAATGCCGTTGCCACCCAATCCTTGTTTAGTGCCTAAATCAAAGACCTGCTGCATCGCCGCGATGTATGCTGGTCGGCAGTCTGGGTAGCCAGAGTAATCTAGGGCATTGACCCCCAAATAAACTCGGCTGGCCTGAATGGCCTCGGCATAAGCCAAGGCAAAACTCAAAAAGATCGTGTTTCGGGCTGGAACATAGGTGACAGGGATTTCTTGCGCCATTTGTCCTAGTTCTCGGTCAATCGGTAAATCGATCGAACTATCGGTAAGTGCCGAGCCGCCCCAACTGCGTAGGTCAAAAGCCACTACTCGATGTTCAGATACCTGCGCCATCTGGGCAATCTTTTGGGCAGCAGCCAACTCTTTTTGGTGGCGCTGTTGGTAGTCAAAAGACAGAGCATAACAATCAAACCCGTCTACCCGAGCTTGATGCAAAACAGTGGTGGAATCTAATCCACCAGAAAGCAAAATAACAGCTTTGGGCATAAGTAAAAAAGCGCAGAAAAATCAATAGTAATGGGAAAAAGCTTTGTTTGCACTGGAAGTAATCAGTTACAATTCAGAGGCAATACTTAACACTTTTAAACATTTCAGCTTAAACAGCAGGAGCCTCATACCTACCCGGAAGGGATGTGTAGGAGGAAGTCATCAATAGTCAGCATCGGTTCACTCCGGTCTATTGGAACATAAACTCACTCCGACTGTCCCTGAATGTAAAGGCAACTGTGGTAGTATCTGGCAACAGATGGCTAACGCATCTAGTCACATTGCCGTAATGATTGCTGCATGACTTAGCACATGATCGTTCTTACTTTCATTGGCGTAAAGACATTCTTAATCTCTGGCAAATTGACTACTGTTAACCACTCTGCGGTGGAGGAGTAGATTCAGGTGAAATACAATATGTCGGCAAACAAAGTACAGGAAACTGCCATGCCCGCTCAGGCATCAAGGCAATTGCTGCGAGTCGGTTTAATCGGGGTCGGGAATATGGGTCAACACCATGCCCGGGTACTCAGTTTAATTAAAGATGTCAAGTTCGTCGGGATTGCCGATATAAATGTAGAACAGGGTCTGGAAACTGCTAGCAAGTACCGAGCCCGTTTTTTTGAAGATTTTCGTGAACTCATTCAGCATGTAGATGCCGTGTGTATTGCGGTGCCTACTCGCCTGCACTACGAAGTAGGAATTGCCTGCCTGAAAGCAGGAATACATGTATTAATCGAAAAACCAATTGCTGCCACGATCGAAGAAGCTGAGCAATTGGTCAATGCCGCTGCCGAAAGTCAGTCGATTTTGCAGGTTGGTCATATAGAGCGCTTTAATCCGGTCTTTCAAGAGCTAAGTCAAGTACTAAAAACTGAGCGGGTCTTAGCCTTAGAAGCCCATCGGATGAGTCCTTACAGCAACCGCGCCAACGATGTATCGGTGGTCTTGGATTTAATGATTCATGACATCGATTTGTTAATGGAGCTAGCCGGGGCACCGGTAGTTGGCTTAACTGCCAGCGGTAGTCGCAGTGGAGAGTCATCTAAGTACCTAGACTATGTAACAGCGACTTTGGGGTTTGCCAACGGTGTGGTGGCCACTCTAACCGCCAGTAAGGTAACTCACCGCAAAACTCGTAGCATAGATGCCCATTGCCGTCATTCTTTAACTCGCGCTAACTTCTTGAACAACGAGATCTCGATCCACCGTCACAACGGCGACAAGCTCAACGATTTTCAGCAGGGTCTGTATCGTCAAGATGGTCTGATCGAGAAGGTCTATACTAGCAGCGTTGAGCCGCTATATGCCGAGCTAGAACACTTTGTGAACTGCGTGCGCTGTGGCAATCAGCCTTCAGTAGGTGGGGAACAGGCACTCAAGGCTTTACGACTGGCGATCGATATTGAGCAAATGGCATTAGATGGCAAAGTTTGGCAGCCCGCGATGGTGATGACTGAAGTTTAAAATTTATGCCAAACCAAAAGCCCTGTGATCGCAGGGCTTTTGGTTTGGTCTGAATAATTAAAAACTAGATTTTTTGGGAAACAGTGGTGTTCAAACGATCGATCGAGCTAATAAGCTGTTGCTGAACTGCTATAGGATCAGCAGCTTCACCGGCCATTGCTTCTTGACGAGACAACTTTTTCTTGGCAGTTTCAAAGCTTCTAACCATTAAGAAAATTACGGCGGCTACCAATAAGAAGTTGATTAAAGCCGAAAGGAATAATCCATACTTAATACCGTTAAAGCTCAATTCACCAATGTCTTTGAGCTTAGCAGCTTCCAACAAAGGAGATAAAACTGCGGGAGTGATGATGTCTTTAATAAATGATTCTACAATCTTGGCGAATGCTCCGCCTAAGATGACAGCAACGGCCAAGTCCAGCACGTTGCCTTTCATTATAAAGTTTTTAAAATCGCCCAAGAGGCTACTTTGTGCTGCGGCCATGATTATCTTCCTGTTATTGAAATATTATTCGATAACAGATTTTAGCACTGCTTTTCACTTGCGGGAAGTACTAAGGACTTTTCCTGCATATCCTTAGACATTTAGCCGATTACATTCCATAAATGTTAATTGGATAAAGATGGTGAATCGGTGGTTTTAGCATGTAACATTGCTTGTAAATCTTGCAATACATCAGCAGCTCTTGAATAGCGCTGCTGATATTGATAGGCCACCATCTTATTAATGATTGCCTTCAGCTCAGGACTGATCGGTGCTAAATCTTCCCAGTCTAAACCGCCGGTTTTCTCGTTTTGGGGAATTTCGCGGGGATTAGTATGAGTGGCGGCTTCAATGGCGATCGTCCCCAGAGCATAAACATCGCTGGCAAAGCGCGGGAAACCAGCATATTGTTCGGCGGGAGTGTATCCTCGGGTGCCGATGGCGATCGTGTTGGCATCGGGCAATTGGGGATTGATTTCTTTCACTGCCCCAAAGTCAATCAAAACAAATGCGCTGTCTTTATTACGGCGAATAATATTGCTGGGCTTAATATCGCGGTGAATTACTCCCCGTTCGTGAATATATTCCAGAACTGGCAGCATTTGTTGCAATAAATCCACCACCTTTTTTTCTGTCCAAGGCTCAGCGGTGTCATCTAGCTCTACATCCAAACATTTACCCTCAATTAGTTCTTGTACCAGATAAAACTCACCATTTTGTTCAAAATAAGCCAGCAAATTAGGAATCTGTTCGTGATTGCCCAACCGCTCCAAAATAGCCGCTTCGGTATTAAACAAGCGGCGAGCCATATCTACAAAAGCTGCATCCCGACGTGCTGGAGTGAGGTGCTTAATCGCACAGCGAGGCTTACTGGGCTTATTATTGTCTTCGGCTAAATAGGTAGTGGCAAAACCCCCGGCACCCAAAATATTGATGGTTTGATAGCGATCGCCTAGCAATTTTTGCTCAGGAATAGCTGTAGTCTTTGGCATCTGCTGCTGAGACATGTTCTGGGTGGGGATACCCGTGATCGGCTGCTGACTCAGAATCTGTTTGAGAGCTTCGATCGTCTGTTCTTGATTCCGCGCCAGTGACTGCATTTTTTGCTGCTCTCGATCGATCCCATAGTTCCGCCAGCCATAAGCCGCCAGCGCCGCACCACTCAGACCCAACAAGGGTGAAAGCACCGGAATCCACACCGAGTTGGCAAACAACATGCCAAAAGCCCCAATCGAGCCAGTTCCCGCTAAGGTCAATGAACCCAACAACTTGCCGGGATGACGCACAAACCAAGCCAAACTGCCGCCCACCAGCGACCAACCAAATAGCCATAGCCCCTCAGTTGGTTCTGACCAAGCTCTGATCAAAGGACGCTTATCTAACACCGCACTGATCAATTGACTGGTCACTTGAGCATGGACTCTTACCCCCAGCATTTTTTGATCTTCGGCTCCGTTGGGGCTAAAAGGGGTGCGGATGCTGTCTTTATCTCCGCCACCTATTTTGTAATCTGCGCCGACCAAAATAATACGGTCTTTGATATTTTTAACTTTGTCATCTAAAACATCGCTGAGAGTCACTGTTTCAAAAGCTTGCTCCGATCGGCGATACTTCAACATAATAGGATATCCAGCGGTTTCAGCTTTCTGATAGCCCCCAAAGTTAGCTGCCAAATTAGGAATAGATCTTTCCCCACTCTTGTACAGCCGCGATGCTTCATCTAAACCTGATTGCTTTTTATGGATGTCCTCCAAATAATGATTCGCCATATTTTCGGCTAAGGAATATTGCGCCAAGCAGCCAGAGGCAGGATCGGTGCCACCAATTAACAACGAAGCCCTGCGTACTACCCCGTCAGGATCTACGGGCAGATCAGCAAAGCCCACTTTTCCTAAAAAGTCTTCGCTATCCATGCCGGGAGGACTTTTGATTGTTTCTTCTGATTTTCCACCATGACTACAAATGGTAATGACCTGATTGTCGGCTTTGAATGTTTTGAGCAACTCATCTTTGGTGACATCTTTGATTAAATCCACCCCAATTACTGCGGCGTTACCATCAATTAGCTTTTGCAATGCCTTATTTACAATGGGGTCGGGCACTGGCACGCCATATTTGCTGATGTCTTTGGTAGTAATTAACACCACTAAAATGCGTGGGTCAGTAGGCTCAGCAGGCATTAGACGAGTCGCCTGGTCATAAGCATCTAATTCACGCTGCTGTAGCCAGCCCAGCTCTTTTACACCCAGAACCAATCCTGTAACGGCTAGGCTTGCTAGTAACGGCATTGAGCAAAAGCGAGCTGCGCGAGAAAGTCGATCGATCATGACAAAAAAACCTATGTTTAAAAATTAATTGGGTTAAAACTAGAGCAAGCTAGCCGCTACAGCATCTAACAGCAGTGTAGCCTGGGACTGTCTACGCAGTATAGTAGCGGGCAAGCTGGGGGCGATCGGCTGGTGTAAAAATTGGCTCACAATGCTGGCTTTCCGCTGACCAGTAGCCAAACAGTAAATCTGCTCTGCCCGACAAATGCTCGGAATGGTCATGGTCATGGCATATTGAGGCACTTGGGCAATATCAGGAAAAAAGCCCACATCCACTTGCTGCCGGCGAGATTTCTCGGCTAGTTTGACGATTTTGACTGGTTCGGGATCGGTGAAGTCAGCTACCAATGGGTCATTGAAAGCGATGTGGCCGTTGTCTCCGATGCCCAGCAAACAGAGATCGATCGGCTGGGCAGCCACTAAGGCACCGTAGCGGCGGCATTCTTGAATTGGTTGCAGGGTGCCGCTATCTAGAAAATGGAATTTTTTTAAGGGTACTCGATCGGCGACTAGTTCTTGCATGTAGTGCTGAAAACTAGCGGGATGATTGGCTTCGATGCCCAGGTATTCATCTAGATGGAAGCAGGTGATTTTTGACCAGTCGAGCTGCTGATTGGCAGTGAAAGTTTTGAGAAACTGGGTATAGGAACTACCGGAGGCTAAGATGATGGTGGCTTGGCCTTGCTGATCAATTTTTTGCTGAAGATACTGGTGTAATCGATCGACGGTATCTTCAATAAGAGTGGTGAGATCTGGGTAGATCTGGACGGTGAGGTTTTCAACTTTCTGAGTAACTGGTTGCATGACGGCTGCGCAAAACTTCCCCAATATCATAGCGGGGCGATCCACCTTTCCGTCTGCCCCAAAACCATTTCCCAGGTTTCTTCAAGTGCATGGTTGATCGCGACTACAACGATGTTGTTTTTGAAATCCAAGGAATCAGATCTTAGTTGTCAACACTTTCTAGCCAAGCTGATATAGCAAATCAGGATCGGATGAAGTATAATATGCTTATTTACTAGAGGAGAAACTTAGTGAAAGCATATTCAGTAGATCTGAGACAGAAAATCATTGATACTTACAAATCTGAAGTCATGTTAACACAACAGCAATTA
>JANYHM010000082.1 GCA_025359065.1 Synechococcales cyanobacterium GL140_1_metabinner_5_sub
AAATGACCCACTGATGCCAGTGCGTCGGTTAAAATATCTTGAAGGCTATCCATTGAACAGTCTCTTTTTTTTGTTTGACTGTATTTTACTCGCTGGATAGCTTTTCTCGCCACTCCTCATAAAACTGTCCGGAGTGTTGCATAGAGAATGTTGAAAGTATTGCTAATCTGGGGTGGCAAATCATTCTGCTTTCGCCACTCGATAAATTTGCGGATTGAATCTCCAATTAAATTTGGATTGCCATGGTGTTCAAGAACCGCAACTTTGGTTTCTTTAAAAAGAATTACTTTGATATTTTTAGGTTGATTGTCTAGTTTCATATGTTCGATCCTTAAGTCACTCAAGGGTTAATAAATTAAGCTATTGATTTATACGTTTCATTGTAAATTGACTGACATGAGTACCTGCTTTTCATGAACCTCGAAGTTAGCGCGAGAGTAAAGTTTCGCTTTGTAGAGGTTGGGTTGAGCTAACGTTGTGCGGTGATTCAAGTTCGCTGTTTTTTAATTCTGGACTAGAAAGATCGATCGTATTCAGCCATAATCTCAGGCAAATAATCATAGCCATCCACGCCAATCATCGGCAACAACTGGCTACGCACTGCCGCTAACGCCATCATCAAATCTTGGCCACCACATAAAATTCTCACCAAGCCCGCCGACTGTCGCCACTCTCTCGCCTCAATTTGGTACAACTGATACATCCCCAACACCGCATAAATGATAGCTTCGCTTGCACCAAAGGTGATCGCCGCTGCATCTTTCGTTTCATAATAAGCCTCCGCCAAGTAAGCCATATTCATTCCCTGCAAATATAAATCCCCGATCGACTGTGCCGTTTTAATCCCCTGAGTCAAATACTCCACCGCCTTTGGCCACTGTTCCATCGCCAAATAAGCCCGCCCCAAACTATGGGCGCAGAGCGCCAAACTCTGCAAATCTTCCAAAGATTTAGCCAGTGCCATTCCCCGCTCTAAGTACCCAATATTTTGTTCGTAGACCTCCGGCTCCATCTCACCCCGACTCTGCGCTGCCAATACTTCCCCAAAGCCATAGTTAGTCAAAGCATTGGCTTCCCCCTGACGATCGCCATTTTGCCGAGCTAACACTAACGCCCGCTGACTGTAGCCGATTGACTTCTCATAGTCCTGCTGTTGTAAATAAATACGGCTAAGGTGATTTAAATTAGCAATTTCACAGGGTCGATCGGCAGCAGCATTAGCAATTTCTAGGGCTTCATTATATAGCTCGATCGCCCGCAGGGTATTCCCCAAAACTCCTTGGGAATAGCCCAAAACCGTAATAATCCGACCTTTTTCTTGAGTACCAGTCACCTGCTTTAAGGGCTGATCAAAATAGGTCAAAGTCTTATGGAAACTGTCACCATTGAGAGTAGCAAAAATCCCACCGTATAGCGGAAAATCCGATCGCTGGGCGGCAGCCCGTAGAATTTGCAGCGTAATTTGAAAACAGGCTTGGCTCAGAGTGGGGTAGTTATTCACCTTATTAGCCAAGTCACACCACAAACTAGCAAAGGTCAACAGAGTACTAAAAGACATCCGTTTACCCCAGCTCAAATCATAGGGCTGCTGGTCAAACCAGCGCACCAAGCCTATTTGGATCCCCTGAAGGACAATCGCTAACTCTACCCAGGTTTCGGTATGAGGATTGACCGCAAAGGCATCGGGGATAGTTTCTTGGCGGGCGATCGAACTCAATAGTAATGAAATTACTGGGCTGTTAGATCGATCTGCCCAAGTCATCCAGGGACTTTGACTAGATGCTTCGACAAAGCCAGTCTGCTGACCAGCGCCGTAGAGCCAACTCAATAAATGGGGTTCTAGGTTAATCAATACTGCTAAGCCTTTCTTGAGACCGGTGGCCACCGCAACAAGTTGTTCAGGGTTGGAGACACCCTCAGGCTGCTGGCGTTGTAGATCTTTGATTACTTGCTGTAACTGCTCCGCATTAAGTGGTTGGGGTTGATTTCGATCAATCGCGTGGAATAATACTCCCAATCGATCGGCTGGGGCTGTTTGCATCAGGTTGTTTACCAACCGATTTACTGCTTCACTAGTTTGCCGTTCTTGTTGCCACTCCACCAAAACTTTGCCAATCATCTCTAGCGATCGGACTTTGTGACCCAATTTGGCTTGTTTTACTTCGCTGGCTTCACTGACGATTTGTGCTTGAGTAGAGGTGATTTGCTCTTGTAGACAGCCTTCTAAGATCTCACTACTTCCTGGTAACACTTGCTCCGAGAGAATCCGCTGAATATATCCCTTCGAGACAATTACTTTACCGCCCAGAATACTTGCCAAGAGTTCATCAATGATGATTGTATACCGTTCACGGAGAGAAGCTGGTTCAGTCATTTGAACTCCTTATAAGACTTTTTAAGATCAATGGGTCAACAATTGCAATTTAGCCTACTTTAGGAATTCCTCGGGTGCTGAGCACATCACTGATTGACGCTGCATAGCTAGGCATACCAAAGGTGCGGGGATTAACGATCGGGTCGTGTTTAAAATGGCGATTTTGCAAACAGAAGTAATCCCAGGGAGCCATCTCAATTTTAAAGAGCTTAATAATGATATTAATCATGCCGATCGAAATAGGTACTTGAAAAATTACCGGCTTACCCAAATAGGCACAAATTTCTTGAATGCCCTTATCTACCTGCACTAGTTCATTGCCCATCACCACCTTTCGATCATACTTGGCAGATTCTTCGGGATGGTCAATTAAATAGCGAACCACCTCGGCAATGTCTTTGCCATGAATAAAGTGAAAGCTACCATCAGCTTTAATCCAACGCATTAAATCGGCATACTTAGTTACCATGGGCAAATCTGCCGATAAAAAGGAATAGGGCTTGTTCTCGTCGCCACCCAGCACCAGTGTAGGGAAAACTGTGGTAATGCGATCGGCCACTGCCGATTCTTGGAGCGACGAAAAGCAGCGGTGCTTGGATTTAATATATTCGGTACCAATGCTACCGGCCTCTGGTAGTAACTCATTTTTGCTATTCAGAATGCTTTCGGTAGCAAAGTAAATTACCTGTTTGCAAACCTGTGGGTCTAGTAAATTCAGCAACTCATGGATTTTGGTGTAATTCACCGCCAATGCACTAGAGCCACCCCAACCCGCTGCTGTTAGCACCGGCACATCAATGGTTTTTAACAAATCGGCCAATGTGCCAATTTCGTTCATGTCACCCTTAACCACGTTGACCCCTGGTCGCACGTTGGTATCTAACTTCAGTTTGGCTGGATCACGAACGAGTAAAAATAGCTCATGGTTGGTATTATTAATCAGAGTCTCACTAACATAATGACCCACACAACCGCTCGCCCCAGTGACAAAAATCCGCATAACTTCCAAAAACAACAGCCCCCACATTGTACAATTTGCCAGGATCTTAGGCTAAAAAAAGAAAATAGTTGACAGAATTGGGAAGGTGATGTATGCTTGATAAGCGGCAAAAACAAACCGGCCTAAGCGAAGACCTGAAAGGGTTTAGTGGAGCTAATTTTGCAGCCAAGGAACCTAGAAAAAAGAATAGTCTGAAAGACAGAAACGAAACCAAACTCGTCAAATAAATCGTTATTTTCCAGGT
>JANYHM010000004.1 GCA_025359065.1 Synechococcales cyanobacterium GL140_1_metabinner_5_sub
ACACCCAAACTACCAAAAACTCATACATCACGGTACTCTTAGGGCTTGACTTTTCCTGAAATCTGTCCGGACTATTGATCGTAAACACAACCAAACCACCCAGATGTAGGGGATTTTTGCCATGCTAAACTGCTCGTTCACATTATCAAATCTTTGAAATACCCTTGACAAATGGTTAACAAAGTGAAAGTATTTAGGAGTCCTGATTATTTTTGAGAGTAGTCAAAATTATGACTCTTAACGTTGAATTGTTAGAAAGCAGCTTTGCCTCAGTCGCCAACCAAGGCACAGAGTTCACCACCAAATTCTATGCCCAGCTCTTTGCCGATTATCCAGAAGTGCAGCCACTCTTTGCTGGTACTCAGATGGAAAAGCAAGGTATGCAACTATTTCAATCTTTAGTATTTACTGTAAATAATTTGCGAGATCTAGATACTCTCGTTAAAGCCTTAAAAGGTTTGGGGACTCGTCATGTTAAGTATGGCGTGTTGCCCAAGCATTATCCAATGGTGGGTAGTGCCTTGCTCAAAACCTTCGAGGCCAAATTGGGTAATGGCTGGACTCCAGATGTTCAACAAGCCTGGACAGATGCCTATGGCGTAGTGGCGCAAGTAATGTTAGAGGGCGCAGATTATTCCCCCGAAATCCTTAATTTGCCATAGCTATTTTTATATGATTTAGGCTTGAATGTATTGGGACTCTCTACTGCTTTTGAAGATTTTGACTACAATACGGCTGCAAATACCGAACTATTACTGACTCAACAACAAACCGTAGGAGAAACTTGTAAGGCGATTGGGGAAAAATATCTGCAAGCGATCGACTTTCCCATTGCAGTCGATCGATTAACTACAGGTGCAGAATTGGCTACTCCTAACAACATTGACTTTCTATGTGCAAATAACAATCTGGAATCTTTGAGCATTGCTGAACAATCGGCGATTCGTCAGAGTATGATTGCTAATTTACAAGAAACCACCCAAGTATCAGCCACTTTTACCTTGAACCAACTGCCTGGAACCCCTACCTTTTTGCTCATTGATCAAAACCTGGAATTATTGGATGGATGGTTTGGCCGAATATCTGAAGCAGAGGTCAATCAACGAATTACTCGATATCTTTACTATGGAGCGACAGGTATAATGGATAGTTAGTGCCCAACATCTTTTGTCATGAATAACTCTGCCCCTTTACCAGATGGCGTTAATGAAATCGATCATCACATCTTGATTGGTCTGGAAAAAATTGGCATGGCACTCAAAAGTCAATCTTGGCAGGATGCTGGACACCAAGGATTAACCCCCACTCAGGGACAAATATTGAATCTCTTGGGCAATACTGGGGGAATTGGATTATCAGAAGTGGCTAAAAATTTAGGGGTGACAGCGGCTACTGCGAGTGATGCTGTTGCTTCCCTAATCGATAAAGGTCTGGTACAAAAAACTCGATCACCAGCAGATGGGCGGGCGATCGTGATTACCTTAACCACCCCAGGCCAACAAGCCGCTGGACAGACGGCCACTTGGTCAGATTTTTTATTAACTACAGTAGATGAATTAACCGCCGCAGAAAAAGTGATTTTTCTGCGGGGACTGATCAAAATAATTAAGAAACTCCAAGAACAAGGGAAAATCTCGGTTGCCAAGATGTGTGTAACCTGTAGTTTCTTTCAACCCGATCGTTATCCCAATTCTGAGCAACCTCATCATTGTGGGCTGGTTGATGCTCCTTTTGCCGATGGTAATTTACGGATTACTTGTGCAGAACATGTAATCGCAAAACATTAAGGGATAAAAGCGACTATCTGTGAAGTTAGGCTAGCCTAACTTCACAAGAGTTACATAAGCGATCGGGCTAAAAACCGCTCAGTGTAATAGAGCGCCAATTGGTTGCTGGTGCCATTAAAAATTGCATCAAAGGCATGATTTGCCCAAGGGATTTCGATAAATACCGTCGGGGTCCCGAAAGTCTGCAAATTTGTCGCTAGCTTGCGACCAAACCGCGACTCCACCAAATGATCTTGACCACCATAAACCAGCAGGGTTGGCGGTAATTGCCGATTCACCAACTGACCGGGCGAAGCCTGTTTGTAAAGCTCAGGCAAATCTGTAGGGGTACCACCCAAAAAATCTCGCATCACCTGCCGCGAATCGATCGGATCTGGCATCGGCGGATCAACGTAACCCACCGTCAAATCCACTGGCGCATAGTAACTCACCACCGCCTGAAAAGGCCGAGCATCTGGCTGATAAGCCGCCAAAGTAGCCAAGTGGCCACCCGCCGATCGACCAATAATCCCCATTCGGTCTGAATCAATTTCCCATTGGCCAGCATGTAATCGCACATACTCAATCGCCATCTTTACATCATCTAACTGCGCCGGAAAACGATGCTGGGGCGCATGACGATAATCGATCGATACCACTACATAACCCCGACTTGCTAAATAACGACTAAATTTTTCGTCGTGGTCAGGACTTCCTGCCCGCCAAGCACCACCATATACCTGAATCACCCCCGGGTATTTTCCGGAATTTATTGGTTGATAAAGATTTAAAGCTAGCCCAGGCGCGAACTCGATACGTTTCTGAATACGAATAGGAGCCGCATCAATCCCCCGCAGCGCAGTCAAAACACTAAAAGGCCGAGGCCGAAAATTCGCCCTGATTTCTGCTGGAATATTAACAGCATAGTTATGACCCAAAGTCTGATCCATCGATCGATTAGCGGCTTTGATCGTCCCGGACAATTGCAACAGCGGGTGAACATTCAGCATCATAGTCATAACACTTAGTCCTATCCCTAACCAACGCAATATCCCCAGAAACTCCGGCTGCCGAAAAACCACATAGCTGAGCAGACCGATCATATTAAATGCCAACAGCCATACACAAATTTCTGGAGCACCCACACTCAGCGGCAGCAAAGTCATATTGGGTGCCGGAAATATGCTCCAAATACTCAGAGCCAGACCAATAAGTGTCAAAAATAACGGAATTAGCGCAAAAAATACAGCCATTTTCAAAACCTAGCATTGTGAACATTGCGACATTTGCGGTGGATTAATCCCTAACAGTTGTGTTTAGATTAACTGATGATCATCACCGCCCTTATTATGCCCAATCCCAAAATTTTGGTAACCGGTGGAGCCGGATACATTGGTTCCCATGCAGTCCTTGCCCTAAAACAAGCTGGCTACGATGTAGTAATTTTGGATAGCCTAGAATATGGCCACCAAGAACTAGTGGAAAAAGTTCTGCAAGTAGAAGTCGTCACTGGTAGCACCCTCGATCGGCCATTACTCGATCGGCTGTTTAAAGAGCATCAAATCACTGCCGTCATGCACTTTGCTGCTTATATTGCCGTGGGTGAATCTGTAAACGACCCGGCTATTTATTACCGTAACAACGTTGTTGGGACTCTCACTCTATTAGAAGCGATGCGGGCAGCGAACATCAACAAATTCGTCTTCTCCTCTACCTGTGCGGTCTATGGAGTGCCTCAATATACTCCCTTGGTAGAAGACCATCCTTTCGCTCCCATTAGCCCCTATGCCAGCAGTAAGTTGATGGTAGAACAAATGTTGATGGACTTTGATCAGGCTTATGGCTTTAAGTCTGTTCGCTTTCGCTACTTCAACGCTGCCGGTGCCGAACCTCAAGGCCGCTTGGGTGAAGATCATGAACCAGAAACCCATTTGATTCCGTTAATTCTTTTCGCCGCTTTAGGGAAACGAGAAAGCATTTCTGTCTATGGTACCGACTACACAACTCCTGATGGCACCTGTATTCGCGATTATATCCACGTCAGCGACCTCGCTGATGCCCATGTATTAGGGCTGCGTTACCTGATCGAAGGCGGCGATAGTCAGGTATTTAATTTGGGCAACGGCAGTGGCTTCTCGGTAAAAGAAGTAATTGAAACAGCTAAAGCTGTTACTGGCAAAGAAATCAAAGTGGTTTATGGCGATCGGCGACCAGGTGATCCACCAATTTTGCTGGGCAGCAGCGCCAAAGCTCAACAAGTTTTGGCTTGGCAACCCAAGTATCCCCAACTTGCCGAAATCATTCGCCATGCTTGGCAATGGCACCAACAGCGTCACGGATAACTTAAAGCCCACGTTCCGCTCTTCCAGAGGGCTGGAAAACAATTACGGATCTGTCTCCAGAAGAAGATAGTAGTTCTGGCAGGCAGGACTGAAGAATTTTAAGATGTGCCTTCGTTCATCGGTAAAGTTGATGATCTGCTTAACGCC
>JANYHM010000006.1 GCA_025359065.1 Synechococcales cyanobacterium GL140_1_metabinner_5_sub
CCCGAAGGACTGGGTGTAACATTCTTCGATTACGGTTAACAACAATGGGCAATCACTTTCACTCAACCCAGCCCCGAAGGACTGGGTGTAACAATTCCACCAGATTTGATTGCTAGGAATGCTGATCTTTCACTCAACCCAGCCCCGAAGGACTGGGTGTAACAATCCCTCTTGAAAATAAAGCATCTATTCTTACTTTCACTCAACCCAGCCCCGAAGGACTGGGTGTAACAGCAAAGGGCAAGACACTAGGTCAGCTTAACCAGCAGGAGCCTCACACCTACCCGCTTCGGGAGGTGTTGAGAGGAATGCGAAGCTCGGTGATGATTCCAGCGCCTACTAGATACAAAGGCATAGCCAGTAGGAGATAGGCGCTGGATGAAGAGCCGAGCAACCTGTTGGCTACGAAGGCTTATCTTGCTCTTCGATATATTTGCGCAGTGTTGTTACAGTCACCCCACCGCAAGATGCTACAAAATACGAACCATTCCAGAGCACTTCCTTTTTATATATCGCATCAAGCTTCTCACCATACTCTTGACGGATTCGCCGCGAAGATACCGACTTAAGATTGTTCACCAATTTGTTGAGAGCAATGTCGGGGAAGTACTGGAACAAAAGATGTACATGGTCTTCCTCACCGTTGAATTCTATTAACTTGCAATCCCATTTACCCAGTAAGTCTGCATAGATTTCATGTAGGCGGTCAATCATCACACTATCAAAAACTTTGCGTCTGTACTTAGTTGTCAATACCAAGTGAGCCTTTAAATCACTTGTTGAACGATGCTTACTAACAAAATCGTCTCTCATCTTAAGCTCTTTGCATTGCTTGAATATTGGTGTATACTTAAATCATATCACTCATCAAGAAAATGCGGTATACATACCAATACAAAGCACTTCCGACAACTGACCAAAAGCTTGAGCTTAATGGTTGGCTTCGTATTTGCCAATACTGGTATAACAAGCAGCTCGGAGATCGCTTTGATTGGTGGCAGAACAACCGTAGTGCAATTAATGCTTGCCCTACTTTTGTAACTTCACTGCCAACACTGCGCGATAAGCCTAATTACTACAGCCAAAAGAAATATCTACCAGACCTGAAAAAACAGCCTCAAGTTGTGGAATGGTCTGGGGAGTCTCTTGATTTCTCTAGAGTGCCTGCCAATACACTGCAACAGGTTTGTAAGCGTGTTGATTTGGCTTTCCAGAGATTTGTAGCGGGTGATAGTAATGGCAGCAAGAGCGGTAAGCCTAGATTTAAAAACAATGCTAGATATCGCTCAATGGTGTTTGAAGGTGCTGGGTTAGATTTACATTCTTGCTCTATTGGTGGCAAGTATTTGTACATCAAAATTCCTAAGCTAGGTTTGCTAAAAGTAAGATCTCATCGTCATCTACCGGATGGTGCTGTTTTGAAGCAAGTACAGCTTATCAAGAGAAACGATGGATGGTTCGTCAATTTAAGCCTGGAAGACAGTACTGTTCCAATTAACTCTGATGATATTATTCCAATTTGGGAAAATTCTCTCGGCATGGATGCAGTACTGCATGAAGATGACTACCTAGCTACCTCTGATGGCGCTAAGCTACCATCTACCAAAGTTTTACGTAAAAGTAAAGCTCGTTTGGCTAAGGTTTCTACTCGCAAGAATGCCAAAAAGCGCGGGTCAAAATCCCGTCGCCAGCTAGCTAAACGAGAAGGCCGCATCCACCAAAAGATTGCTCGTTGTCGCAAAGATTTTCAATATAAAACTGCTCATCAACTGGTACGAACCGGCAAGAAAGTTTTCTTCCACGAAAACTTGAATCTTAAAGGTCTAACCAAACGCTGTAAAACCAAACAGGATGAACAGACTGGTGAGTATTTGCCCAACGGACAATCCGCCAAGTCTGGCTTAAATTTAAGCTGGAATGATGCAGCATTTGGCAATTTCTTTACGATACTTGGTCACATAGCTGAAAAAGCTGGAGCCATAGTTCTTAAGGTAAATCCTGCATACACATCCCAATTGCTTGCATACCGTGACCAAGTCGTTTTCACAAATACAAGCGTTCGAGAATATTGGGATGAAGATTTAAAACTCTTGGTTGACCGCGATATTAACGCTGGTATCAACATCAAGAGAGTGGGGCTGGACATGTTCCCCACTATAAAACGCCGTAAAGGTAACATTGAAATAGTTGGTTCTATTACTGGTGTTACCTCCAAGGAAGTCGTACAGACCCTGCGGGGTCTCTGACGAGAAGCCCATACCTACCCGTCAGGGAGGTGTTGGGAGGATGTCACGCAGAGCCTCTTCAGCGCTTTCACTCAACCCAGCCCCGAAGGACTGGGTGTAACGATGCGGTAACCCAATGGTTTTAGTGACATGATCTGTCAATGCTTTCACTCAACCCAGCCCCGAAGGACTGGGTGTAACTCTATAACTTAAGAAACTAGTCGGCTAGTTAATCCTTTCACTCAACCCA
>JANYHM010000030.1 GCA_025359065.1 Synechococcales cyanobacterium GL140_1_metabinner_5_sub
TCCCGTTATTTTAGTAACAGTGCCCAATTTTGGTTGAATTTGCAAGCTGGATACGATCTCAGACTGGCTCAAGCAGAACATTCGGCGATGTACGATCGAATCCCAACAGCAAGTGGTGTTAGTTAGTTTTAGAGAAAACACTAGTTGATGTGGAATTTCTCTCCGTTCAGCCCAGCCTACAAATCTAAATAGATTCAGCGATCGAGTAAACTTGTCTAGCTGCAAGTATCTACTCACCCCAACCCCTCCGGGGAAGGAAAATAATAACGAAATGACTGCGACTACTGATATTGTTCAAAAATTGTGGAGTCTGTGTAATGCTCTGCGGGATGATGGCATTAGCTATCTCCAATACACTACCGAACTCACCTACCTGCTGTTTCTGAAGATGACGCAGGAACGGGGGATGGAAGATAAATTACCAGAGGGCTATCGGTGGCAAGATCTCACGGCAAAGGATGGGATCGAACAGTTAAATTTTTATCGGGAATTGTTGCTGCATCTGGGTGCTCAGGAAGCTAAACCGCTGGTGCAAGCTATCTACGCCAATGCGAATACGGCTCTGAAGAAGCCGACGATCTTGAAGAAGCTGATTACCAATATTGATGAATTGGATTGGTATTCGGCGAAGGTAGAGGGCTTGGGGGATTTGTATGAAGGATTGCTGGAGAAGAACGCCACAGAGAAGAAATCGGGGGCGGGGCAATACTTTACGCCGCGTCAGTTAATCGATTGCATTGTGGAGTTGATGCAGCCCCAAGCCAAGGAAACAATCCAAGATCCGGCAGCGGGGACGGGTGGGTTTTTGATTGTGGCGGACAGGTATATTAAGCAGCAGACGGATAATTTATTCGACCTACCAGAGTCGGTGCAGATGTTTCAGCGCACTCAGGCTTTCTATGGGCTAGAGCTGGTGCAGGATGCTCATCGGCTGCTGTTGATGAATTTGATGCTCCATGACATTGAAGGGGGGATCGATCTGGGGGATACTCTGGCATCGGAGGGGCAGCGTTTACCCAAGGCAGATTTGATGCTATCGAATCCACCTTTTGGCACTAAGACGGCGGGGGGGAAACCGACGCGGGATGATTTTACTTACCAGACTTCTAATAAGCAGTTGGCGTTTCTTCAGCATATCTATCGGGGCTTGAAACCAGGGGGACGGGCGGCGGTGGTGTTGCCAGATAATGTGTTGTTTGAAGATGGGCAAGGCCGATCGATTCGATCGGATTTGATGGATAAATGCAATCTCCATACGATTTTGCGCCTGCCAACGGGGATTTTCTATTCTCCTGGGGTGAAAACCAATGTGCTGTTTTTCCAACGAGGGAAGACGGAGAAGGGAAATACTCAGGCGGTGTGGGTGTATGACTTACGGACGAATATGCCTTCATTTGGCAAGCGCACGCCGTTGACGCGGGGACATTTTCAGCCGTTTATAGAGGTGTATGGCAACGATCCGAATGGTGGGAGTCAGCGGGTGGATCTGGGTGAGGAAGGGCGATGGCGGTGTTTTGCGCGGGATGAAATCGTCAAGCGGGGGGATAATCTGGATATCTCCTGGCTGCGGGATGAAAGTTTACAATCGGCGGATGATTTGCCTGAGCCTGGGGTGATTGCGCTCAAGATTATGGAGCGGTTGGAGACGGCGATGGAAGAAATGGCGGCTTTGAAGGATTTGTTAGAAGTTGGTGAGGGGGACTTAGTTTGAAGCAAGAACACAAATTTAATGGTGAAGGACTGTTTGAAATACCTGATTTGTGGACATGGGCTATTTCTAATGAAGTATGCTCATCAGTTAGAGATGGTACGCACGATACTCCCAAATATGTCGATAACGGAATCCCTCTCGTCACATCTAAAAATTTAAAGAATGGTTATATTAATTTTGATACAGCAAAATTTATTACCATTGAAGATCATAAACAAATAAGCTTTCGTTCTGAAGTTGAAAACGGAGATATTCTTTTCGCAATGATTGGCACAATTGGAAGTCCAATTGTTGTGAATACTGATAGGCAATTCAGCATAAAAAACATTGGGCTTTTCAAGAAAAATGAAGCTGTTATTCAATCACTTTTTCTTAAATATTGGTTGTTGAGCGAGCCTTTAAATAAAATATTAGAAGTTCAAAGATTCATTAACGGTACCACTCAGAAATTCATTTCGCTTGGAAGTCTTAGAGCTATTCCTATTCCCCTTCCACCTCTCAATGAACAGCGGCGGATTGTGAACGCGATCGAACAACTGACCGATCGATCGAACAAAGCCCGCACAGCCTTAGCAGAAGTACCCAAACTAATCGAGCAATTCCGTCAATCCGTCCTCGCCGCCGCCTTTCGAGGCGATTTAACCGCCGACTGGCGCAAGCAAAATCCCGACATCGAACCTGTTTCAGCATTATTAGAGCTGATATCGTATGAGCGCAGATTTCAATATGAGCAGCTTTGCATAAAAGCTAATACAGATGGTAGAAAGAAACCAAGAAAACCAGAAAACCTCATCCTCGAGTCTAGGATTGGTATAGAGCATTCAATATTGCCTGAAACATGGACATGGCTTTGCTTTAAAGATATTTCAGCCACCACTCAATATTCAATGAGTAGTGGCCCATTTGGTTCTGCACTTGGTACAAAAGATTATAAAGAAAATGGAATTCCAATTATCAGAGGACAGAATATCCAACAAGGTAAGTTTATTTCAGAAAATTTTGTTTATATTACAGAAGGCAAGGCTGAGGAACTAATCAGAAGTGCTGTGTATCCAGGGGACATTATTATAGTTGCAGTAGGTTCTTCAGGTCAAGCTGCATTAGTCCCAAAGGAAATAAAAAAAGCGATTTTATCTCAAAACTGTAACAAATTTACGATTGATACATCTTTAGCTATTTCTGATTTTATTGTTTATTTGCTTCAAAATGCAATACTAAAGTCTCAAATGCAAGAGAAGACGACTGATACAGTTCGTCAATTTTTAAGTCTTACTAATCTTAAAGAATTAATATTCCCAATTCCTCTAATTGATGAGCAAAGACAAATAGTTAAAATAATTGATTCTATTTTTGAAACTTGTGACAAAATTGAGTCTCTTTATTACCAACACTTAGAAGAGATGAATCAACTCGATCGATCCATCCTAGCCAAAGCCTTCCGAGGCGAACTCGTGCCCCAAGATCCCAGCGACGAACCTGCTGCGGTATTGCTCGATCGAATTCGTGCCGAACGAGCAACCAGCATCCCCAAACAGCGCGGGAAAACCACCCGCAAGAATAGTAGCAAACAACTCTCGATAAATTTGGAATAGCTTTAACTTTATTCTTGATAATCACTTAGCAGAATTGGATCTTTATTTGGCACTCTGACAATAATTTCGATTGTGCCACCCAAAGCATTGACAACCGATCGCAATGTATTCAATTCTAGATTTTGTCTGCGTTCGAGTTTAGATATCGCTGGCTGCTGTACTTCCAATCGTTCTGCTAACTCTGATTGCGATAGACCGAGTTTCTCGCGCAAATGCCTGAGTGTAACTTCTTCTAACCGAATCTGAGAAACTCTAGATTCGATCGCTGCTTGTCGCTCTGGGGGGAGTGCATTTAATTCTTCAGTTATAGTAGTATATTTAAGCATTAATTTTCCTCTTTAAGTGTTTCTAGATATCGTTCGTATCGTCGATCAGCGATTGGGATATTTTCTTTATACCAGCGATTATTACCAGATTTATTGCCCCCAACTAGTAAGATTGCCTGTCGCAGTGGGTCGAAAGCAAATAAAATTCGCCAAGGTTCGCCCTGATATTGAATCCTAAGCTCCTTCATATTATTGAAATCAGAGCCTTGGATTGTATCAACTCGCGGTCTGCCGAGTGTCGGTCCCGATTCTGCCAGAATCCTAATTACGGCAAATGCTTCATCTTGCAATCCTTGTTCCTGCTCGTAAAACCAGACTCTAAAATCTGGATCGAAGACGATATTCCATTCCATAAACCCATATTATTCTATATATAGAATAATAATATCATCTTGGGGCTGCGATCGATCCTAGCTAAAGCCTGCCGATGTGAATCCATGCCGAGCGAGAAACCAGCACCCCCAAACAGCGCGGGAAAACCACCCGCAAGAATAGTAGCAAACAACTCTCGATTACCTACGGTAGACCAGAGGTCAACGACCTTGAATCATGAGATTTACGGTACGATCGTCCGTATCAGAAAATCAAAGTAATTCCCGCTCAACTATGTTTATTAAAGCCTATTGGCGAAATCGAAGAAGAGTATCTTCGCAATCATCCAGATGAAATAAATGAATTTGACTTAGCTTAAGCCATTATCGATGGAATGGAATCTCGGAGGATATACCCTAGAGCATTTTATATTTAATTAAGCCCAGCCACTTACTTCAACACATTCTCTATTTTCTGGCTGCCATTTGTTACGAAACATGTGCGGTTGCCATACAGATCTTTACACATAAAACAGCATCAAGTAAAATATGCTAGCATCTTATGTCCGTATGGGTCTTACCTAACGAAAATGGCTGTAGAGCCTGCACTCTCAGGCAAAACCCCAAACTATTTTAGGACAAGTTGTCTCGCCTTACGTTGGTACCGATTAGTAACTATACAAACATGAAAAAAACTATTTCGTTATTTACCACACTAGCTTTCACTCTTGCTTTTTCTGTAACTAGCATAAATCTTACAGCACGAGTAGCCGATGCCGGATCGTGTCGTAGTTTAAAAGAAGGGGATTCGTATTATCCAAATTGGGTTAGATGTTGCGATACAAAAGATTACAGAAGCAACTGGACTGATAGATACGGATCTGTATCAAATTGGGCAAATAGCTGCTCTTGGTGGTTAGGCCGATGTCCCCATAGTTACGATACACAAGGGTCAGAGGGAATGAATCTCCCTACAACGGGGACACCCCTTACTGGGCTAAAAGACTGGGTAAGCATCCTGAGCTACTAAAAACGGTAGCAAAGCTCCTCAAGTCACAGAAGGGCAAAAATTGCAGAACATAGCTATGGTTCTTATTCCAAAAGACCGCCCGCCAACCCATCCCGGCGAAATGCTACTCACCGAGTTTTTGGAGCCATTAGGCTTAACTCAAAAACAGTTAGCCGACAGTATCCATGTGCCTTACCAAAGGATCAATGAAATCATCAATGGTAAACGAGGCGTAACTCTTTGCACTGCGCTTGGCGAAGTTTTTTAGGATGTCTAGCGGCTTCTGGTTAAACTTGCAAGTGCGCTGGGATCTGTATCATGTCCAGAAGCAAGAAGGAGAAGCAATTCAACAGATTCAAGTTTTTAGCAAAGCTTCCTAGCAACTGAATGGGCACTACTAAAAGTACATCTGGTTCAGCAGCCTGATCACGGGGAATATGCCAACAACGAGACGAGCAGAAAATTTCTGAGCTGTTAGATAGGTGTGTAGTAGTCCATAATTGATGGAAAGTCTGAAAACTTGTGGAGGCTTAGAGTTATGCGATCGATCGAAAACAAACCCACGTTAATAGATATTGGTAGAATTACGCTTCGACTCACCCATGAGAACTTTGAGAAGCTGTGCCAAGATAACCCTGAGCAAAAGTTTGAGTTAACAAAAGATGGAGAATTAGAAGTTATGGCTCCAACTGGTGGAGAGAGCGGTAGAAAAGAGTCAAAGCTGATTACTCGCTTGACCAACTGGAACGAGCAAACCGAATTAGGCGAGACCTTTAGCTCTTCCACCGCATTTATATTGCCCAACGGCGCGGAGCGATCGCCTGATGCAGCGTGGGTAGAACTTTCGCGCTGGGAAGCATTAACCCCCGAACAACGTAAAAAGTTCCCAACCTTAGCGCCAGATTTTGCCCTCGAACTTCGCTCTGAAACCGATAGTCTGACAAAGTTGCAACAGAAGATGGTGGAATATCGTGACAATGGAGTGCGCTTGGGTTGGCTGATTAACCCCCAGCAGCGACAGGTAGAGATCTATCGCCAGGGGCAGGATGTTGAAGTGTTAGAAGATCCCAATACTCTAAGCGGCGAGGACGTACTCCCCGGATTCTTGCTAGATCTGAGATCTATATTTGGCAGCTAGAGAGTGAGTCGGGAGACGTTGTACCAATTACAGGAAACCGGGCTAACTTGGTTGAGCTTGGCTGCTATGACTCCGAGGATCAGTGGGTTTTGCCGCCGTTCCGGTGGTCATCGGAGAAGTTTGGCCTTCTTGCTGCTCGATTTTGGCATTGTCTGACTTAATGCGATCGGCCATAATTTCATCTAGAGTAGAGCGCATCACGCTCTCGGGCTGTTCGCCAATTACTTCCCCCAATGTTTGACCCTGGCGATTAAAAAACACAAAGTGCGGAATGCCATCGACTCGATATTTTTCTATTTCTGGCAGCCACTTGGTATTGTCTACGTTCAACATCGCAAACTCCACTTTGCCATGGTAGTCCTGCTTGATTTTAGCCAAATTGGGAGCCATGGCTTTACAGCTTCCACACCAATCGGCATAAAATTCCATCAGAGTTGGTCTACCGCTGGCCAAGGCTACTTCGATCGGAGTAGCAGCTTTAGCTTGAGCAGATAAGGAGTTATTACCCTGCTGTAAACGCTGGCCAAAAAAGAGCGCCACTGCTAACAGCACTGCGACGATCGCCACGATGATCTTGGGAAGTTTGTTACTGGGAGCTGTTTCTTGTACCATGACTGCTGAGAATTGTGCTAATCCATTGTAACTGGTTTGGATTTCTAACGGTAGCAGCCGTCAACTCGATCAAAATGTAGGGCTAAATATTTGACTGAAATTTGGCAAGATCCACAAATTATTCACTGGACAGAGATTTTGTTAGCTAGCTACCGCAAGCTGTTGGGTCGCGAGCTAATCGAATGCTCTGGATCGCCTGGTGAGCAGGCTAGATTGCTATATACTGCCCCGGCGGTGGTGGTGTCTCATAACACCCAGAGCAATCCGGTGTTGAACTATGGCAACCAGGTAGCATTGGATCTATGGGAGATGGATTGGGCAATGTTTACTCGCACCCCCTCGCAATCTACCGCTGAGCCGATAAATCAGGCTGCACGAGCAGTAATAATGGCACAGGTGCAGCAGCAAGGCTTCATCGAGAATTACCAAGGCATCAGGATTTCGAGCAGCGGGAGACGTTTTGTGATCGATCGAGCCACAATCTGGAATCTCACCGATCTGCAAGGTCAGCCCTGTGGTCAGGCTGCTACTTTTGCGAATTGGCAATACTGTTGAAATTTTGGGGACTAATTCTTCAGCAGCCACAGCAAAGAGTCAGAGACCGTTCTAGGGTGAAATTGCTGTAGGGCATGACTTTTTGGAGATAAATTTATCCGCCGACTACCGAAAGATGATAAGGCCGATCGAAATACTTAATGGCCACATCTTCAATTTGGGCGGTGGTCAAACCATCGATCGACCTACTCAAAGTCTGGTCAAAATCCCAACCCAGTCCCAAAGATTCATACCAGCCATAAATATAGGCCAACTGACCATTTGTTTGTTTACTTAAAGCATACTTGCCCAACAGCTTGGTTTTAGTATCAGCCAGTTCTTCTTCACTCAACTGAGCTACACACAGCCTTGCTAGTTCTGCTTGCAGACCATTGATCGCCATTGCCACTTTCTCATTAGCCGTACCCATATAGACCGCAAAAATCGATCGATCAAGCTTAGTCGAAAAAACACTAGCTACTTCGTAGGCCAAGCCGCGCTTTTCGCGTAACTCCACAAACAGCCGACTAGATAAACCGCTACCCAAATAGGAATCGATCGCTCTCAAAGCAAAATAATCTGGGTCAGTAGCCGCCACACTCAAATGACCAAGCATAACGATCGACTGCTGAGTATCTTTGGCTAGAGTTTTTTGCTGGGCAGGTGACTCCATAGCATGATGCTGCATAGTAGGTGCTGGAGATGCCGGTAAAAACCAATCGATAAAAACGTCATCTACTAACTGTTCTACCGCCGCCAAATCTACATTGCCCGCAATACTAATGGTTACTGAGTCTGGTCGAAAGTAAGTCTGATGAAAATCGACTAATGCTTGGCGATCGATATTCATCACGCTGTGGGTCATACCCAACAGCGGACGAGCATAGGGGTGGCTTTGATAAATGCTTTCTCTAAGCTGCTGGAAAGCCAGGGTCAAGGGACGCTCTGCCTGCGATCGAATGCGCTCCACCACCAATTTTTTTTCTAATGCTACCTGTTCAGCCGGGAACGATGGGTTGCGGATAATTTCTCCCACCAGCCGGAAGATATCGGCAAAGTCGCTGGTAACACTTTTAAAGCTGACTTCGATATGGTCATTGTTGGCCTCTGCACTCACTCCTGCCCCTACCGACTCAATGCGGCTGGCAATTTCCATGGCCGAAAGCTCGGTTGTGCCTTTGGTAAGCAACGTTGCTGCCAAGTTGCTGGTACCCGATCGATCAATGGGGTCAAAGTAGCTGCCAGCTCTAATAAAAATTCGACCGGCGACGATGTCTGTTGTATTACTGGGCGTAACAATCAGGGTGATCCCATTCGGCAATTGCTGGTAATGAGGGATAGCTGGCATAAATAAGCAGACAAATGACCAATCAATTATAGGTGATCGATATCACTTGCGCTCAGGGAAGTTAAATCACTCGTAATACTTGTCATATAAAGGTTTCACAGATTACAAAAAAAACTTTTGCCAAACCCCTTGCCAATCTCTTTGTACTATAGTACTCTTTAACCATGGATAAAATAAAGCACTAACGAACTACTTCAATACAAGTTTTTCTCTGTGCTCTATTCCGTTTCATATTTTCACTCAGCAACCCAAGGAATATTACAATGACCACCCTGCAAACTGTCCCAGCTCAAACTCCTGTAACTCTCGATCGCTTTGCCAGCCCCGAATATACTGACCCACAAGCCCGCCTGCCTCGCATCCAAGCCCTACGCGGTGAAAAAGGCGATATCGACTGCGGCTATTTCATCACCGAAGCCGAAATGGAAAAAGCAGGCTGGCATTCTTTTAAGGTTAAAGATTTGGTGACATACCAGTACAACAGCGGTGGCCAAGAAAAAGGTCTGCTGCTGAAAAATCCCCGGATGCTGGTAGTCCAAAGATCACCAATATTTGCTTTCGATCGCCAAGCCTCTGTTCAAGAAAAGCGGATGATCGTCAGCGGTGCATATTCTCGCCAAGCTCACAACGAACGGGAAAAGTATGGCTTGGGTCAATACTACGAAGTGCTGTTACTGGATGAAAACAACGAACCACTGCACGAGCTTTCTCTGGGCTATTTGGCTAAAGGTGCTAACCAGGCGAGTTTTAGCAGCCACTGGCAACAGTTGGTAAACGAAATCACTCGTTTTCACGCCCAGGCCAACCAAATTCCGGCACGCCCCAAGAATTCGATGTTTACTAGTCTCTGTGTGTTTCAGTTCTCGGTAAAACGTGAACTCGCCGGTACATCCATGAAGTCTTATGCCTGCAAAGTCGATAGTCATGTATCGCCCACAGCGGCTAACTGGGAGAGCTTCTTCTTGGGCAGAAATAATGCTACTGCCGATCGATTCTTGCAACTCATGGCTCCTACCGCTGAGCTAAGTCTGATTATGCCAGAACAAAATCTAGAAGAAACTGCCTAAATCTCAGACTAAAAGCGCAGGGTAGGCGGTAGTTGTCTAAGATTCGCTTGACTAACGACAATTACCGCCTGTTAAATTATGGTATAATTTTACTAATTCTTAGTTGAGGTGCCGATCGATGATTGCAGCACGCGAACAATTACCAAAGCTCACCCCCGAAGAGTACTTCGCCTGGGAGGAACAGCAGGAGGTCAAGCACGAGTATTTTGATGGTGAAGTCTTCGCGATGACTGGTGGAGTCCCGAACCATAGCAGAATTGCAGTTAAGTTGACAACTTTAATCGATACTCACCTAGATGACGGCGGCTGTCAGGTATTCAACTCAGATGCGCGAATCAAAGTCGAGAATGCTAATAAGTTTGTTTACCCCGATCTGAGTGTTAGTTGTGACGAACGAGATCGAGGTGCCGAAAAATTTATCAGCTATCCATGTTTGATTATCGAAGTGCTATCCCCCAGTACAGAAGCTTACGACCGTGGAAATAAATTTGAGCTTTACCGAAGATCGAGTACCTTGCAAGAGTATGCGCTAGTGAGTGCAGATAAGACTGCCATCGATCTCTATCGCAAGGACGACCTTAATCGTTGGCAGGCAATCTATTATCGAGATGGCGATATAGTCGAATTGAAGAGTATCGATCTGACTTTCCCCGTCGAGAGAATCTATCGCGGGATTGAGAAAAACAGTGACTCCTAAAGCAATCAGCTAATAATGCCCACCTCCCGATCGAACTTTAGTAACTCCAAACTGCGATCGCCATAGACATCTTCAATTTGCTGATGACAGCAGTCGATCGCAAAGTCGTCTAGATCTGCGGGTTCAATGCCAAACATCGCCTGAAAAGTATCTGCTTGTACCCGGCAAAAATCTGGTCGATCGGTATAAATATTACAATCTCGATCAGCCTTATTAAAATTCACGCACCAGCCATCGTTCCCCACCATGCTCATGTATATTGCTAGCTGATCGGGATTAAGGTAGGCATCTAGATCGGGACGACTCTCTGGATCTAGGTTACAGCAAGCACCACAGCCACTTATACATTTCCACTTGTTCATAGATTAAACTTTTGTAAAGGTTTGTAACAAAGACTCAGCTTAGCAGCTTGCTGATAGGTACGATGATATAGCAGGATCTATAAAAATATTTTAAGTTAATATATCGGAGAAACTATGGACATGATTACCGGCGCAGTGAGCGCAATTAACTGGGAAGTAGTTGCCCAGCTCTCGATGGTCGGCTTGATCATGATCGCCGGACCAGTGGTAATTTTTGTGCTCGCGGCT
This sequence comes from Synechococcales cyanobacterium GL140_1_metabinner_5_sub, assembly GCA_025359065.1. Classification (GTDB taxonomy): domain Bacteria; phylum Cyanobacteriota; class Cyanobacteriia; order Cyanobacteriales; family Chamaesiphonaceae; genus JAAFHZ01. The sequence continues at coordinate 10,936 of JANYHM010000030.1, forward strand.
GTTCGCGGCAACATGTAGATTTTAATATCTGTATCTTAAAGCCCTCACCTTAGTTTATCTAGGTGAGGGCTTTGTGGTGGCCGTAAGATCATTAAGTCTCGGCGAACAATAACACTCCTGCTTCTTAAGCCCGATCTTTCTCCTTCGATCTCAATGGCATCACTATTCGGGTCATCGCCTCCTGCAAAAATCCTTTGACAAAATCATCCTTCTGCGCCAACTTAAACTGCTCTTGAACCACCTCATCTATCCCACCATCACCCCAGTCTTGATTACTGCGGAAATACTCAATAAAGCTCAGACCAGCAATGCGAGTCAAATAAGCCCCAGTTACTCCCTGAATTGCTTTGCCCACTACATAAGTGGCGATCGTCAGTTTTAGAGCATTACTTAACAGCTCGATCGAACCGCGCAAAATTCCCAGCCCCCCCACGGTTTTACCTAAAGACAAAGCCAGCTCCTTAGCATTCGATTTATCTAGCTGACAACCATAGACCTTACCAATATCAATAATCATCTGACTGTTAATTGCCGCCGTCGCAATTAGATCTACTACTGGTAAAGGATTAATGGCGATCGCCCCCGCACTCATCCACTGATATTTAGTCACAATCTGCAACGCCTGCTGGCGGCGCTCCTGATCAATCAACAGCTTTGCTGCACTGCTAAGCTGCTGCGATCGCTGCAAAATATTTGCCGCCACCATGGCCTCGCCGCTAGCAAACAAAATCTGGGCAAAGCGATCTAAAAATGGATTGATATTTGCTGGTGGCTGGTGTGACTTGCCATTTTCTAAGGTCAACGGACGCGGTGAGGCTGAGATTGCTATCACATTCTCTGGTTCAATTAATCCAGATACCCTCGATCGAAGCTGATTCAAGACCAAATTTTGATCGGCTACCGTAAACAAATCGGCCTTATTCAACACCAACAAAGACTGCTTTCCTACAGCGGCGATCGCCTGCAACGGTTCCATCTCTGACTGGCGCAGATCATTATCGACCACAAACACTACCATCGCTGCTGCTGCCGCTTCTTCCAGAGCAATTCGTCCTCGATCGGTGCCCGCTAAGCCTGCCTCCAAAATCCCTGGGGTATCTACCAATAAGATCTGACGATTCAGCCCCCGTAAATCCACCGGATACTCTACTGGTCGATCGGTAGTCCCCATTGCGGCTCCCACCTTACCAGCGACTTCATCGGCGTTTGTCAACGCCACCCCAAACTTACCGCCAACTTGACCAGCCATTGCCGCAATCAGCGAAGTCTTGCCTACCGAGCCAGTCCCAAACACAATCACCCGAATCGCTCCGCGTTTTAGGTTCTCAGCGATTTGTTGAGATTCTTCTAATAAAGCTTGGCGGGCTACCTCATCTTGAATCTGCACCACCTGCTGTTGCGTCGTCGCCAAATTCAGCTCCGCTGCATCCCGATCGTTTTTAGGTATTGGTTGTTTGACCCTAGGCTTTTTAGATGGGCGCTTAGAGAAAGCTGAACCGTAGTAAAGCAACAGACCGATCGCCCCCAAAATCAGCGCTACAATGCCACCCAACACCAGATTGGCCAACCAGGGAATCTGAATTGCCACGTACAGGCTATAAATAGAGTTCACTAGCCAGAGGCTGAGGACAATAATTACCCCCAGGCCAAGAATCCTAATCCAAAAAGGTGGCAATGACATGATCGATCCCCACGAGATACAATAATCTTGCTAATCTTAAGGATAGTGCAGAATATTTGGAGTCGATCGAGTGGGACAGTACGAGCGTTTAATTTTGCTGGCAGAAGACCAGCTCACCGAATACAGCAGTGATGCCCGCAAAATTGAAAAACTGCGGCAGAAATTTGGCCTTTCGGTGTCTCGCCGCGAACAAGACGAAATTAGAACCCAGCTTGAAGCAGAGCTACCTTCTGGGGGCATCGCCAAAATTGTGGAAGATCAGCGGCAGGCGGTTTCATTGCCCTTTTGGGGTATTGCTGGATTGGGGTTGCTGTTTGGGATTGCTGCCAATCAACCCCTCGATTATTTGGCTACTGCTGGCGGACTGGCCGGGGCGATCGTGTTACAAAAATGGGGATGGCAGCTTCAGGCTAAACGTTTAGTACTACAAACATTACAAGATATCAAGCAGCGCATAGAGAACCCATCTGACAAAAAATAGCTTGAGATCAACAAAGCCCGTTTACCTTAAAACGGGCTTTGAAGTCGTATCTGCTATTGTTACTCGGTCTTCCAAGGAGAAGGGGTTGGTTTGGCAAATCGCCGGGTGCGGCGATAGAAACGTTTTTTGCAGCTCAGCTCTTCGCAAAAGTATGGATAAAACCCGGCTAATGAGAATAAATATTCTATTTTGCGTCGGCGCGATCGATAGACATCTTGAGAACCACATCTAGGACATAAGTAGCCGCTAGTAGCCATGATCTTACCGCCTGAAACTCTAATATTGTGTCGAAGATTAGGGTAGTCTATGGCACTTATCACAGCTAAGTTGTAACTGAAATCACTGGAAGCCCCTATTTCAGCCAATTCTATTACAAAATATCACCGTATGTTGACCATAGCTCAGTCGTTTGTCGCAGGCTAGCCCAATCACCGTTTCCTAAGATTAAATGATCAAGTAACGGCACATTTAATAGCTTTGCCCCGGCCAGTAATTGCTCCGTCAAACGTAAATCTTCGCTGCTTGGATCTAGACTGCCCGAAGGGTGATTGTGTGCGACGATTACTCTTGTAGCACCTTGTCGTAATACTTCTCGAAAAATCTCTCGGGGTGGCGCTAAAGTCTCGGTAGCTGTGCCTATAGTGATAATGTGGGTACCCAATAAACGGTTTTTTACATCTAGCAACAACACCGCAAATTTTTCTTGGCTCATCCACATCAATTCATGACTTAGCGCTGCTGCTGCGGAACCAGGGCTGTCAATGATCGATCGCTCATCGGGCTTAATTTGAAAAGTTCTTTTGCCCAGCTCGATCGCTGCCAAAATTGCCGTGGCCTTGGCCGGACCCACTCCCGGAATTTCAATTAACTCTGCGGCACTTACTTCTCGCAGTCGCACCAAAGGGTCTCGCTGAGACTCACCCAAATACTTTAATAAATACTGTCCTAATCCTACCGCCGATAATTTACCGGGGCCTTGACCAGTCCCGAGCAAAATGGCAATTAGTTCGGCAGTGCTTAAATGATTAGCTCCATTAGCTAACAGCCGCTCTCGGGGGCGTTCATCGATCGGCAAGTCTGTAATACGCAGGTTATAAGTCACAATTTTAATCGCACATCTTTATGTCCGATTATCGCCAACCCAACCCAAACAAATAGAGAGCTAATTGGCCTAAGTTTGGCTGTGTGGTTTCGTGACCTAGTTTAGCTCTCTATCCTTAAATTGAAATTTTGGGTCAAAATCTACGCCATGCGGCTTTCGATCGCCCACCGTGCTAGTTCGGTGCGGTTATTTAAACCAGTTTTACCCAACATGTTAGATACATGACTCTCTACCGTTCGTTGGCTGAGCTTCATGTTCTGGGCAATATCCTTGTTGGCTAAGCCCTTGGCCACCAGTTGGACTACTTTGAGTTCAGTAGGAGTGAGTTCTACTGAAGGGTTAACCTGAATCAAAGTCTCGCTAGGCGCTCCAGTATCGGCATGTTGACGGATGCGGCCAGATTGATTTAATGAAGATTCTACTTGTGCGACCAGTTCTTCTGGCTCGAAGGGCTTGACCATGTAAACATCGGCACCCAGGTTTAAGCCCTTGATCCGGTCTTGGCTTTGCCCCTTTGCAGATAAGAATAATACCGGAATCCAGCCAATGTCTTGACGCTTGCGCAGATCGGCTACAAAGCCATAACCATCTACTTCTGGCATCATTACGTCACAAATAATCATGTCTGGAATATCTTTATCCAGCACTTCTAAGGCTTCCCGGCCATTGTTGGCCGCTATTACTTCATAACCCCGAAACTCTAGATAGTCTTTAACTAATAAAACCAGGTTGGGATCGTCATCTACTAGAAGTAGTTTCTTTTTATCTCGATCGGTAGATCCTTTCATGATTATCTGGCCACAAACTTGTAGATACTTAATGTTACGGATGTAATATAAAAAGTGTTTGATCTGAATTATATTGATTACAAAATGGCTATTTATAATTAATATATTACATAAAACGCTTCAATTAGAATACATTACTCTGGAGGAGTGCCATTATTATAAGTGCAATGGTTCTTTTGGGATCATTCCAATTTTTTAGAAGTCAAAGAATTCTGACAGAATAAATACTCACTCACTATTTCATTGCCGATTAAGTGTCGTTGAATGATTTCTTCTACCACGCTAGGCGTGACAGAGTGATACCAAACTCCATCGGGGTATACAACTGCGATCGGGCCGTGTTGACAAACGCGTAAGCAATTGGCCTTGGTTCTAAAAACCATTTCTGTAACTTGATCCGATATTACGTCCGAACGTTCGTTTAATTGTTGTTTAGAGGGACGATCAAGTTTTAATTCTTGCAGCCTTTTTTTTAAGTATTCCCAAGATTGCAGACTAAGTTCACGATCGACACATTTTGGTTTGGTAGCGTCAGAGCAGATAAAAATGTGTCGATCAATGCAGCGTAGTCCTAGGTTTTGAGTGGCAGCTTCTAACTGTTCTGCCACCTGATCTGGGCTTAAATGCTCACTCATAATCATCTTATACACAATTTTTTGGCACGATCTTTTGGCACAGGCTTCATACTAGGACTCACCACCGCCTTGACTGACCACCTTGTTGGAGAAGCCCCACAGAAAAATTCCGGCAATCAGCACGATCGTCACCCACTCTGGGGGCACTAGGCTGGGCTGGATGGCACGAGTAGCTAGTCTTAAACCCACTAAACCGACTGTGACATAGCCAGCGTCTTCTAAGTTGGCATACTCGGTGAGCCAGCGAATAAACAGACCAGCCATAAACCGCAGCGTAATCACGCCTGCTGTACCGCCAGCTAATACCAACCAAGTGTTATTAGAAATCGCCGTGGCAGTAGTCACGCTATCTAAAGAAAAAGCTAAATCGGTAATGCCGATAATTGGCACCACCTGCCATAGAGAACTATATTCACTAACCTCTTCACCATCGCTTTCTTCGACCTTGCTAGAGAAATGCTTGTAGGTTAACCACAGTAAGTAAGCGGCACCCAAAATCTGAAATTGCCAATAGCTGTTCACCCAACTAGCTGTCAAAATCAAGGTCATTCGTAAAACGTAAGCTACCACCAGACCCAGATTCAAAGCTTTCTCTCGATCGGCTTCATTGGGTAAACCTTTGGCGATCGCCGCCAGGGCAATGGCATTATCGGCAGAAAGTACAGCCTCCAAGGCGATCAACACAATCAAAATCGCGGGGGTCTCAAGACCCATGTTCCCAAGTGCGGGCAAAATTTGCTCTAGCATTAACTTCAAAGATAGTATTCCGACTGATTCGAGTTTAACGCAACTGCCGTGTTTATGATTCTGGTGAGGCTGCTGGCTGTAAAATTTCTGGCTAAATCAATACAAAATTTTACTAAAGGCTGACAGAAGCGCCAAAAGAATGAAACTATTGGTTCTTATTAAGAATTTAAAAATCTTAGGAGAATCGATCATGACCGACACCTACGTTTACATCGCCCTGGCAGTGGCTCTAGTTCCCGGTTTCTTGGCTCTACGTTTGGCCACTGAGCTTTACAAGTAGAGATATACTGCGGTTAGCTGATCGCTCCTGATCAGAATTACTTCTGCAAGGAGCGATCAAATGCTATATATTCTGTCTAGGGTACTGTTGGGTCGCCCTAGGTATTATGCTTTTCTCTATCAGTTTGGGTAACTTACTATCATGACAGCTCTACCATCTCGCGATTTCCGGAAGCCTGTGTACGATAATGCCACCGCCCGCCCTCGACGGATTACGTCGAAAGCCACTGTTTCTCAACAGCAGCAGCTACTTGCCTCTAGTACGAAGCTAGTAATCTATTTGTTACTTTCCATTTTGGGCATCACCTCCTTGACCAACTTGGTGCTTTACAGCATGAATCAACAAAATAAGCTGTACCACCTTCGGTCTGAAGTGAAAGATGCCAAACAGCGCATTGCCACCAAAAATGCCGATTTCCAATATTCCTTCGATCCCCGCGTTTCTAAGTCTTTGATGGAAGAAAACAGCTATCGAGTAGCCAAAGATAAACTGCCGATCGTCTCTTACAATGCCGAAGAAGTCCGTCGCTAGGCTCTAAATTCCAATAAAAAAGCTATCCAGCAAATTTTGCTGGATAGCTTTTTAGCAAAGTCTGAAATTTCACATTGCTAGGGATCAACAAATCTAAAATCGGCTGGCCAGTCAAACAGCGCCAATGACAAACAAACAAATTGGGCTGCTGCACCTTGATACTAGCCAAAGCCGCCGTAGTCGGAAAAGGCAAAAGCCGATCGAACACCAATTCCCCATTCTGAAATCCACAACCCATCAAATACACCGATGGTGGTGCCTGCAAATACTCTAACAACCTGAACCCCAGTTGATACAGAGGCTGACGCTGTTGGTCGGTTAAATCTAACGGCTGTTGATGATGGGGATGGGTAATGGCCTCAGCATACAGTGGCCCTTTTATGGTGTGGACGATCGGCAGCCAAAACTGTAACTCCCCCACCCCGTAGCCCATTTGTTGCACCACCTGCCGCAAAGCCTCTAAATCTTGACAGGCTGCAAAAACCTTACTCCCCCAAAATTTCAGGTTTGGGGGAAGCTTTAGAGTCAAAGGACACAAGACATCATAATCTGCTTGCTTTAGCGCTTCAGTAGCCTGCCAAAGGCGGCTGTGATAGCCAGCTTCGATCGCTGCTGCCTGGATGGCCACAAATACTGCAACATCATCACCAGGAATAAAAATTGCGCTGGTCATAGGTTAGGAGCTAAAAGCCATCCCACTACGCGGCAACTCTGGTAAATCTAGCTCTACCTTGCTGGGTTTGATCACTTTTTCGGCAGATCGATCTGCGGCTAGCTGCAACTCGTTTTGTAAGCGCTGATTTTCTTGGTGCAGCTTGGCGATCTTGTCCCGAATCGGAGCCAGACGCTCGGCGAATTTTTGGGTGTAGATCTTAGGTAGCTCTTGCACTACCTGCTCTAACATCCGACTCCGATCGCTTAGTTCCCGCACGGTACGTCGGAGCTGTTGAATCTCGGCATCGCGAGTATGCAGTTGCTCCTGATAGTACTGTACCTGGGTTTCTACTCCTTGGAGCTGTTCCCGCAGGGCGCGGATTTCGCCTTTGTAGTCGCCGGCTAGCTCACCCCGAGGTGGCTGAGAGTGATTGGTCTTGACGATCCGAAATAACTCTTGAGATAGCTGCTGCACAAGCTGATCACGAGTATTGAGTTCTTCACGAAAATGCGCGATTTCTGCTTTGAGCGCAGAAAGATTACCGGGCTGGGTAGAATCCACCATGAAGGTATTCTGAAAAATTAGTCAATGTTTCATTAGATTTTACATTTTCTGCGGACAAAAAAAAGGGTTCTAGCAAATCTAGACCCTTTTTATTTATTAAGAATTAGAAACTATCTAACAGTGCCTTCTAATTTAGCAGTGTCGATCGGCTTCATGACGTACATTCTGACGGCATTCCAGCCGATCGCTGCGATATGAGGAATATTTTTCGCAATTTTCAAGAATTTAGGCAAATTGCTCGCTGGGGCATTCACAATTTTGAGGTAGCTAGCTGCCGATTTATCTAGCAAAGCTGTGAACTTAGGATTATTCACATCCAAGATGATCGGGAATACTCGCCCGGCAGTCCAGTTGGTTTCTTTGATCACATCCAGGTTGAAGTCCCGAGTGGTCATACCCATAGCTTCATAGAACCGAGTACGCTGATGGTCATTCAAATACATGGTGAGGAACACACTCAACAAGAAGAACCGACACCAGAGTTTGGCTTTCCAGTCGTTCAAAATATGGGGCTGAGACTTCATCACTGCATCAAAGAAGTCACCATGGCGGTTTTCGTCTTGGCACCAGTTCTCAAAATAGTTGAACAGCGGATATAGCTTATTCTCAGGATGAGCTTCTAAATGGCGGAAAATCTTGATATAGCGCCAGTAGCCAATTTTCTCGGAGAGATAGGTGGCGTAAAAGATAAATTTGGGTTTAAAGAAAGTGTATTGATGACTCTGAGTCAAAAAGCCTAAATCTAAAGACATATCAAAGTCGGCCATGGCCTTGTTTAAGAAGCCTGCATGACGAGCTTCGTCCCGAGACATCAGGTTAAAACCTTCAGCCAATAAGGGATTTTTCTTTTTCAAACGTCTGCCCAGTTCTTTGTAGAGCAGAAAGCCCGAAAACTCGGCGGTACAAGAGCGCTCTAAAAATTCACTAAACAACTGCCGGGTTTCGTCGTCAATGCTGTCCCAAGAGTTGTCAAACTGTTCATCGCGCACGAAGTGATGGCGATTGTAATCTACTTTAAACTCGGCAATGATGGCGCGCATCTCTTCTTCGTTGTAAGAGATGTCCATTTTCTCCATTTCTTCAAAGTCGGTGGTGTAAAACCGAGGAGTCAAAATGGTTTCCTTGGCTGGCATCTTGACCGCGTTTTGCAGGTCGGGGTTTTGCAGGTCGGCTGCCGGTTTCGTAAGTGAGTTTACCATAGTGTTTTTTTATAGGTTTGACGGCTACAAGGCATGGTTTGGAAGGCTACAAGGCATACTTAGATGGCTACAAGCCGTTCGCTCTCTAGATATTTTACCAACACCATGAGAGTTAGGGTATGGGTTTGTATTAAGAGTTGCAAAGAATTAGCTAGTTTGGCAACAGCCATTTCTGGGCATTTAGGCGTTTGGTGAGGCCAAACAGCAGTAAATCTAAGGTCATTTTGCGTTCGTCAATTAAGAAGGACTCGATCGAACTCGCTGTCCCACCGTTAGATATACAAGAAAATCCCCGCTGGCCTTGAATGTTTTCAGCAAAGAAGTACAGGTTGAATTGACGAGTATTGTTTTTCCATTTACCAACGATCTGCCAGCAGTCTGGCACATTGGGCACTCCCGAGATAGTCACGGGAGCTTTGGCAAATTCTAACTTCAAATCAGCCAGACCCTGGGCACTCAGGCCACTTTGAATTGCTGGCACAAAGTCTTGCTGAATAAAATCAGCGAAAGGTTTGTCTTCTAAAGCGGGCGCTTTTTCTTTTTTAGCGGCGGGGGCTTCGGTTGTTTCTGCCGCTGCTGGATCTGCTTTGGTATCAGCGACATCACCAGATGCTGCTGTTTTGGGAGTCTTGGGGGTTTTGCTGGCTTCAGTCATAAAAAATATTTTGATATGGGGAGGATTTTACTGTTAGTGGTTGGTTTTGATCACGCCAGAAAAATCCTTCTTGGCTATTTTAGTCTGACAGCTTCCACTTAGCCAAAGGTACGAAAAAATAAAAAGCCACCCACCACCTGCATCATCCACGAAAATCGCAGAGTTGGCCAAAAAATAACGCCATTAACCATAGCGACCAATGGCCAATCTAGGTGAAGTTCTGAAGTTGACCAATTGAGCCACAAAAACAAGCTAGCCAACAAAAACAGCAGTCCAGATAGGATGTAGCGAAATACAACTAGCTCAAAGCTCAGAGGCTTGTTGCTGAACATCATTTCAGATAGTTGTTTGCCAAGGAAATCAAACATGTGGGTGAATCTGTAGACTAGAAAAATTCTACCTTTTTTGTGACGAGAATCCAAGCCTTCAAGCGGCTTACTTTGAGTGGGGTCAAGTTGAGCTATCGATCTATTGAACCAGCTTAAAACCTTTGCTGAATAAGGTTTTCAGGGTTTGCGGTTCAATCTGAGCAGTTTTTTGGATGTCAGGCGATCGACAATACTTTCAAACAAAGAATTTTTGTTGGCAACATTAATCGATGTTCTTGCATCTTTGGGTATATTACTAGCAATACAAATTGGATCGATTGTCAAGCAATCTTTACATTTGGCGTTTTGCCCATACCCAGAATTCAATCTGCTTCAGCTCAAACCAAAGGAGTGACCAGCCATGATGTCTCAGAATTTTGACCTAACTCTCGAACAACAATTTAGCGTTCGATCGTTCCAAACCCAAATCCAAGATATGAGCCGCGAACAAGCTCAGGATTTTTTGGTGCAGCTCTATAGCCAACTGCTCTGGCAAGAAACCACTTACAAGAAATTACTCAAACACCAATGGGGCATCGAAGACTGCTCTGACTGTCCTGGCTGCGCTAAAAATAATTAATTGGCACGTAGGGGACGATTGAAATGTCACGTCCCTACGGTCAGTAGATTAGTGATAGACATTTCTTCAATCGGACTTGCTCGGTAAATCTTTTATTTGTGCCGCGAACCATTTCGCCGCGTTACCGTTGTTTTTCACCATCTGTTCCAAAGCTTGCTCAACAATGCAGATTGGCAATCCACTAAGCGCAACTGATTCTAAGCACTGTTGATAACTGCCATCTACTAATTGGAAAGCCAACACCTGTCTGCCTTTAACATCAATCACCCAGTACTCTGGAATGCCCAAAGCTAGATAGAGCCTTTTCTTGGCATCTAAATCTACGGCTAAAGTTGTATCCGAAATTTCGGCTACTAAATCTGGAACTCGCCATTTGTCTAAGTTAATGCGGCGAGGTTCACCAGTTTGCCATTGGGGAAAACCATCACCAATATATAGAACTTCGTCAGGTGCTGCTCCTTGATTTAAAGGCTTCTCGATCGTGCAACCACCCAACAGGTCAAACTCTATCTCTGCATTCCTGGAAAACCAGGCATACATGATCATGGTTAATAGCTTGTTAAATCTGGAGTGGTTAATGCCCTCATTACCCATATCGATCCACAGTTGACCCTGGTTAAAAAAAACTCGCTCGAATTCTGTCTGGGGATTTTCTACTTGTTGTAAGTAATTTTCCCAAGTGGCGCTATGAATAGGATGAGCAAGCCCGATCGGTATTTCAATAACTTCAGCCATGGTTAAGCACAAGAAACTCAATATCTTTAAGTCTAATCGCAGACTTTAGCAGATTAACTATTTTTCGATACCCAGCCAATCTTGAGGCTTCAAGTAAGTTTTATACAGCTCTGCTTCTGGGCTGTTTGGCTCAGGCTGATAACCATATTCCCAGCGTACTGCTGGTGGCAAGGACATTAAAATAGACTCGGTGCGACCATTGGTTTGCAGGCCAAAAATTGTGCCCCGATCGTACACCAAGTTAAATTCTACATACCGCCCTCGGCGATAGGTCTGAAAATTTCGCTCTCGATCGCCGTAAGGAGTATCTTTGCGCTTCTCCACGATCGGCTTGTAGGCAGCCACAAACGACTGGGCACAATCCTGGGCAAAAGCAAAAATATGATCCCAGTTCCGAGCTGGCTGCTCACCGATCGACTTACTATATTGTGCGGCTGGACTATCGGGCTTGTCCCCGCGATAAAACTCGCCCGCTAAACTGTCTTGATAGTCAAAAAACAAACCGCCCACACCTCTGGTCTCATCTCGGTGGGGTAGGTAAAAATATTCGTCACACCACCGCTTAAAAGTGGGGTAATAGTTGGGGTTGTGCCGATCGCAAGCGTCCTTCAGAGTCTGATGCAGGTGCTTCACATCTTCAATAAAAGGGTAGTAAGGGGTTAAATCCAAACCGCCACCAAACCACCAAACAGGTCCAGCTTCAAAATAGCGGTAGTTTAAATGCACCGTTGGAATGTAGGGGTTATGGGGGTGCAGCACCATCGAAGTACCAGTCGCGTAAAAACGATGACCGGCTGCTTCGGGGCGCTGCTTGAGAATCGAAGGTGGCAGATTATCTCCCCACACCTCCGAAAAATTCACCCCGCCCTGTTCAAACACGTTGCCACTCCTGATCACCCGAGAACGGCCACCGCCGCCCTCTGGACGAGTCCAGGAATCCTCCCGAAACTCACCTCCGCCATCTGCGTCTTCCAGCTCTTTACAGATCACATTTTGAATCTGTTGCATAAACCCGCTCACACGAGTTTTGGCATCGAGAGGTGGCAGCGTGTCAGGGTTAACTGACGTAGCAGGGGCGGTGGAGCTGGAGGTCATAAGATAATTTTCGGACTTAATTAATTTTCGCAATTCTGGAGTGAGTACTTATGCTTATAGGGCAATAAAAACTTTAGCAGAATTGAGCTGGGATCTAGTGTCCGTGCTATGAGTAATATACTTTGGGAGCCTCTCATTTTGCAGAGATCTTTACAAAACATTACCTAATTTTGCAGTGAGACTTTAAAAATATTCAAAAGTGGCAATCGAATACCAGATCAGCGATCCCCGGCCACAGCTCAGAATCCGCCGCCCATCAAAGATAACGAAATATCAACTGGGCAAAGAATATCCAGAATGGCTGAGTTAGACTAGGTGCCATTGGTGGAAGATCAGGGTTGCACGTTACCAAGTTACCTCGATGAGAAGCCGACCGCAAACAAAGCTGTCTTAAACCAGAGCGCAGGCAAGAATTTTTTATGACTGATTTCCCTTGGTTAACGACTATTATTATGTTCCCGATCGTTGCGGCAACGGCAATTCCATTTTTGCCCGACGAAAAAGGCCGTACCGTTCGCTGGTATTCACTAATCGTCGCCCTGATCGATTTTGCGATTATTGTCTATGCCTTCATCAACCACTACGATGTCCATAATCCTGGGATGCAGATGGTGGAAAGCTATACCTGGGTGCCTCAAATCGACCTGAAGTGGTCGGTGGCGGTGGATGGTTTGTCGATGCCGCTGGTGCTGCTGACTGGCTTTATAACTACCTTGGCTACCTTGGCAGCTTGGCCAGTGACTTATAAACCCAAGCTTTTTTACTTTTTAATGCTGGTGATGTACGGCGGTCAAGTCGCAGTATTCGCTGTGCAAGATATGCTGCTGTTCTTCTTGGTATGGGAGTTAGAGCTACTGCCAGTCTATTTATTTCTGTCAATTTGGGGCGGTAAAAAGCGCCTCTATGCTTCTACTAAGTTCATTTTGTACACCGCTGGCGGCTCACTGTTTATTTTGATTGCTGCGCTAGCCATGGGCTTTTATGGTGGCACTACCACTTTCGATATGCAGGCGTTAGCCCATAAAGACTATGCCTTAAACTTCCAGCTTTTTATGTATGGGGGCTTGCTAATTGCCTACGGCGTGAAGCTGCCGATTATTCCTTTGCATACCTGGCTGCCCGATGCCCATGGGGAAGCCACTGCACCAGTTCACATGCTGCTGGCCGGGATCTTGCTCAAGATGGGTGGCTACGCCCTGATTCGGATGAATGCCGAAATGCTGCCGGCGGCTCATGCTGCGTTTGCGCCAGCACTAGTGGTGCTGGGGGTGGTGAATATTGTCTACGCTGCCTTAACTTCCTTTGCTCAAAGAAATCTGAAGCGCAAGATTGCCTATTCTTCGATTTCTCACATGGGTTTTGTATTGATTGGGATCGCCTCTTTTACCGAATTAGGAATGAGTGGAGCCTTGCTACAAATGGTTTCCCACGGATTGATTGGAGCCAGCTTGTTCTTCTTGGTCGGTGCTACTTACGATCGAACTCACACCTTAATGCTGGATGAAATGGGTGGCGTAGGCCAAAAGATGACCAAGATCTTCGCCATGTTCACCACCTGCTCGATGGCCTCTTTGGCCTTACCGGGCATGAGCGGTTTCGTTGCCGAACTAATGATCTTTGTTGGTTTTGCCACTAGCGATGCTTACAACGACCAGTTCAAGCTGGTAATGATTATACTGATGGCCGTCGGGATCATTCTGACTCCGATTTATTTGCTGTCGATGCTGCGTGAAATTTTCTTTGGCAAAGAAAACAAAGAGCTGGTTGCCCACGAAGCACTGATTGATGCTGAGCCGCGCGAAATTTTTATCATTGCTTGCTTGTTGGTGCCAATTATCGGTGTAGGTTGCTATCCCAAGATCTTGACCCAGATCTATGATTCCACCACGGTTCAGTTGACAGCCCACCTGCGAGAATCGGTACCCACTATTGCTCATCGAGCTTTACCGGCATCGATCGCCTTTTCAGCACCAGATATCAAAAAAGCTCTCAAATAGCCGCTAAGTTGATGGTTCGGTTCGACTCCTACCACATATGTCTTTTAACGGTTGGTAAGCGTAGCCGAACCACCGTTAAATTAACTCATGCACAAACTTCCCAATCCGCTCCATGCCTCTCTCGATCGTCTCTAAATCTGTGGCATAAGAAAGCCGGATATGGTCATCAGCCCCAAAGGGCAAGCCGGGGATTGCCGCTACCTGCTGTGATTCCAACAATCTTTGGCAAAACTCCAAAGAACTTAAGCCCGATCGACGAATATTCACAAATACATAAAAAGCCCCATCTGGCTTGGCGCAATCTAAGCCAGGAATCGCCTTCAACATCTGTAAAATCACTTCTCGACGGCGACTAAAAGCCTGCAACATGTCTGATACACATTCCTGAGAACCAGCCAAAGCTGCGATGGCTCCATACTGAGCAAAGGTACAAACATTAGAAGTACTATGTCCCTGAATCATGCTGGCGGCTCTAATTAACTCCGTTGGTCCTGCTAAGTACCCTACTCGCCAACCGGTCATAGAATAAGCCTTTGCAAAACCACTGCTGATGATCGTGCGATCAAAGATCTCTTTACCTAAAGAACCAATACTGACGTGCTCGATCCCGTCATAAATAATCTTGGCGTATATTTCGTCAGATACCACCAATATATCGTGTTCTACGATCACCGCCGCTAAAGCAGTCAACTCGGCACGAGTGTAGACCACTCCGCTAGGATTAGAGGGAGAATTTAAAATCAGCAGCTTAGTCTTACTGGTAATACTTGCTGCCAAAAGTTCTGGCGAAATTTTATAGTTGGTGCTGGCATCGGTATGGACAATGACCGGAGTACCATCAGCTAATCGCACCATCTCGGGATAACTCAGCCAAAAAGGTGCTGGAATAATTACTTCATCTCCCGGATTCAGCAGCACCATCATTAAATTAAACAGCGAATGCTTGCCGCCATTGGTTACCAAAATATTGGCGGCTTGGTAATTTAACTGTACTTCCCGCTGCATTTGCTGGGCGATTGCCTCCCTTAAGGCTGGTTCACCCGCCGCCGCGCCATATTTGGTTTTTCCCATAGCCAGAGCGGCGGCAGCGGCAGCTTTAATATGCTCTGGTGTATCAAAATCCGGTTCCCCAGCGCTAAAACTGCAAACATCAATTCCACTAGCTTGCATAGCTTTGGCCTGCGCGGAAATGGCGAGGGTGACAGAAGGCTTGACCTCTCTGGTGCGATGTGCCAATTCCATAACTGATCGATGCCCTCCCACGGCGCTGGTCTTTTCGGACGCTATTTGCTAATCATGCCCGAGCTTAGCCATTATAGACCTTGTGCGAGTGAATTTTTGCCATTTTTACAGCAAATTCCCGCCTATTTGTTTTTTTGCATCCACCCAAATCACTATGTTTAATTATTCTGCCGCCTTGGTGACGATCGCCGCCATAGATTTCGATCGACTTTTAGCTTTTTATTCTGTCTTGCTCCAACAGTCACCCCAGCCCTATCAACCCAATGTCTATGGTGGTTTTAAAGTAGCCGGAGTTGATTTAGGCATCTTTCAACCCAAAGCTGGCAGCAAGGAGTTTGCTCCGCAAACTGCCCAACCGATTTCGGGTGCTGTTAGTCTTTGCCTATCGGTGGACAACCTAGAAAAAGCCCTGGAACACTTAGCTACTAATGGCTACCCCCAAACCTCAACGGTGTTAAATGCCAGTCATGGCCGGGAATGTTACATATACGATCCTGACGGCAATCGGATTATTTTGCATCAGGGTCAAAAACTGACTCGTTGACTTAATTAATTTGCTGGCTGGCTCTAGGTTGAACAGCTTAAGTTTCTATGAATTTTCTGTAAATTTTATGTGATATCATTAAGATTAATTTAGCGTAAATTAGCTTGTCTGCCCTCCTTACCATTGCGATTTCGGTAAAGTCACCTCAGCTTTTGCAACAACTACGTGCAGCCCTGAGCGATGGCCGCTATGTTCTGAAAGAGTTAGAAAGCGGTGAAGATTTGCTGCGATTAGTTGGTAGTCGCAAGCCAGAAATTGATTGCTTGGTGTTAGAAGTAGATGATGAATTATTGGTTAGCGTTAGTGCCCTACGCGAGCAAAGCACTATCCTGCCGGTAGTTTTTGTTACTGGCTCTAATACTCCGCCGTTACCCCCACCGCTCTATCACTCCTCGGAAGTCACCATTTCGCCAGATAAAGTGGTGGTCTTGGACAAGTCGATCGAGCGTGCCATTGCCGAATTTTTATCCTTAGCCCCAGCCGTTGAGCAACTAAGCTGCCCCCTGCCCGATTTAAAATCGATCGCTTTTTTGCTTCAACAGCAGCGTCGCCTCACCGAAAAACTTAAAGAGCGTTTAGGCTATTTAGCGGTTTATTACAATCGCAATTCTGAACACTTTTTCCGCAATCTTTCAACCGCAGAACGAGAGACGCTCTCCGCCCAGCTCAAGGTGCAGTACCACGAGATTGTCTTGGCCTACTTTTCTCCTGAACTCAATCTCAATGACATGCTCGATGAGTTTGTCACTCTGCTGTTTTTTGCTGATCTTTCGGTATCCGAAGTAGTAGAGCTACACATGGAGCTGATGGAAGAATTCTCTAAACAGCTCAAACTAGAAGGTTGGAGCGAAGATGTCTTGTTAGACTATCGCCTCACTTTAATTGATGTCATTGCCCATCTATGCGAAATGTATCGCCGATCGGTGCCCCGCGAAAGAAATTAGCGATTGTTAGTTTAGCGATTGACGGTGGAGAATCAAAGCTTCACACAATCTTAATCCAGCCTGAAAGCCATAGTAACAGCAGCGATCGTTTGAAGCTGGTCACCAGGTATTTTAGTGGCTCAAAGTACTAATACTTATAATGTTTTAAGAAATGATAAGTTGATTGACTGCTAGAATCGGAACATTGAGATGCAACGTTTTTGTAACAATTCCTAGGTCACTGCTGTTTCTAGCGGAGTCTGGATGGGATAATCAAAACAATTTTTGCTAGTTCTGGCTACTTGCCAGTCTTCATGATTTTGTCTGCATCCCAAGTCCAAGCTTGTCCCATTACAAACATTGCTTGGGTCTGACCAAATAAGTACAAAAAGCGATCATTTATGAGTCCTCTAGCTAAAACTTACGTACTGAAACTATACGTGGCCGGTAACACTCCTAACTCGGTGCGGGCATTGCGCACCCTCAAAAACATTCTAGAAGAAGAGTTTCAAGGCGTTTATGCTCTGAAAGTAATTGATGTGTTAAAAAATCCCCAATTAGCCGAAGAAGATAAAATTTTGGCTACACCAACCTTAGCTAAGGTGCTACCGCCACCAGTGCGAAAAATCATTGGTGATTTATCCGATCGAGAGCGAGTCCTTATTGGCTTAGACCTACTCTACGAAGAATTAGTAGAAGGTGGCTTTTAATAGAAAAACAGCAGACTATAAATATCTTTCGCCGCAAAAATTTTAATCTAAAAGCCTAATAAGTAAGCCAAATTACAAGTAAATTTCTCGAGTTTCCCAATGACCATATCCAATTCCCTAGCCACCCCCGAAGAAAAAAATAATCCTTCCAGTATTCAGACCATCACTACTTTGAACAATGATCTAGGGGTAAAAAAAATTCGCACTATGATCGAGGGCTTTGACGACATTTCCCATGGGGGATTGCCAGTAGGCCGCACCACGATCGTCAGCGGTACTTCTGGTACGGGCAAAACCATGTTGGCTGTGCAGTTTTTGTACAACGGCATCACCCAATTCGATGAGCCTGGCGTGTTCGTTACCTTTGAAGAATCGCCTGCCGATATCATTAAAAATGCTCATAGCTTTGGCTGGGATCTTCAGAGTTTAGTAGACCAAGGCAAGCTGTTTATTTTGGATGCTTCCCCCGATCCAGATGGCCAAGAAGTAATTGGGAGCTTTGATTTATCCGCGTTGATCGAGCGCATTCAATACGCCATCGGTAAATATAAGGCCAAACGAGTATCGGTAGATTCCATGACTGCTGTGTTTCAGCAATACGATGCTGCTTCGGTAGTCCGTCGGGAAGTGTTTCGGCTAGTGGCCAGACTGAAGCAAATGAATGCCACCACGATTATGACCACCGAGCGCCTAGATGAATACGGTCCAGTTGCTCGCTATGGGGTAGAAGAATTTGTCTCGGATAACGTAGTGATTGCCCGTAACGTTTTAGAAGGAGAACGTCGTCGTAGAACGATCGAAATTCTTAAGCTGCGCGGTACCACTCATATGAAAGGGGAATATCCCTTCACTATTACTAATAAAGGCATTAATATTTTCCCTTTGGGAGCCATGCGCCTTACTCAAAGATCTTCAAATGTGCGGGTATCTTCGGGAGTCAAAACCCTGGACGAAATGTGCGGTGGGGGCTTTTTCAAAGATTCGATTATTTTGGCAACTGGTGCCACGGGTACCGGCAAAACCTTGTTGGTCAGCAAATTTATTCAAGAAGCCTGCAACTCTGGCGAAAAAGCAATTCTATTTGCCTATGAAGAATCGCGAGCGCAGCTCTCCCGTAACGCCTACTCGTGGGGCACCGACTTTGAGGAAATGGAACGCAAGGGCTTACTCAAAATTCTTTGTACCTATCCTGAATCGGCTGGTTTAGAAGATCATCTGCAAACCATCAAGTCGGAAATCGAAGACTTTAAACCGGCCAGAATTGCGATCGACTCCCTATCAGCCTTAGCGCGGGGCGTAAGCAACAACGCTTTTCGTCAGTTCGTCATTGGAATCACCGGCTACGCCAAACAAGAAGAAATCACGGGCTTCTTTACCAACACCTCCGATCAGTTCATGGGTTCACACTCCATCACCGACTCCCATATTTCTACTATTACCGACACAATTTTGATGTTGCAATATGTAGAAATTCGCGGCGAAATGTCTCGCGCTATCAACGTCTTCAAAATGCGCGGCTCTTGGCACGATAAAGGCATCCGCGAATACACTATTAGCAAAGACGGTGCAGAAATCAAAGATTCTTTCCGTAACTATGAAGGTCTCATCAGCGGCTCCCCTAGCCGCATCACAGTGGACGAAAAGAGCGAATTATCCCGCATTATGCGTGGCGTAAGAGACAAAGGCAGCGAATAGAGGAGTCAACTTTAATGGCTCGTTCCACCAAAAAAGCAGCTCCAACTATCCAACGCCCCCCTGCGGAAATTCTTCACGCCCTAGAACTCCAAAAACTGCAAGAGCGCGATGGGAAAGATCCGCGTCCTGCTAATTGGGTGCTCACCCCCCGATCGATCTTAGATTTTATCCTCGGCAACACGGCACTGGGCATCGAACCCAAGTTTGTTGGCAGCCGTAACTCGATCGAGCGCTGCATAGTTTCTTTAGCCACTAATCGAGGACTAATGCTCATTGGCGAACCGGGCACCGCTAAAAGCTACCTAAGTGAATTATTGGCAGCCGGGATTTGCGGTGACTCGACTCTCACGATCCAAGGTAGCGCAGGCACTACCGAAGATACTATGAAATATTCCTGGAACTATGCTTTGTTGCTAGCCGAAGGAGCCAGCGATCGATCACTAGTTCCTGCACCACTACATCGGGGAATGGTGGCGGGCAAAATTGTGCGATTCGAGGAAATTACTCGCTGCCCATTGGAAATTCAGGACACTATGCTATCTATTTTAAGCGATCGAGTAATGGCAATTCCTGAGTTACCCGATGAAGGTCGCAACCTCTATGCTCAAATGGGTTTTAATGTCATTGCTACGGCCAACAGCCGCGATCGCGGGGTGAACGAAATGAGCGCAGCTCTGAAACGACGCTTTAACTTTGAGACAATTGTGCCGATTAATAATTTGCCCCGCGAGTTAGAGCTGGTACAGCGTCAAACCGATGCCCTGTTGGCACAATCAAATATCCCCATATCGCTACAGCCGGAATTAACAGAGCTATTGGTAACTACGTTCCACGAGTTGCGCACTGGCAAAACTACTGATGGCAAGTCGCTGGAGCCTTTAACTACAGTGATGAGTACGGCGGAAGCTGTTTCGGTGGGACATGCAGCGGGGATTCATGGTTTCTATTACAATGATGGCCAGGTGGCGGCGCAGCATTTAGTCCAAAGTTTGCTGGGCAGCGCCATCAAAGATTCTCAAGATGATGTGAAAAAGCTGGGTCATTACTTCGATCGGGTAGTTAAAGATAAGCCGGGTGAACATTGGCAGCAGTATTACGCCGCCCGCAAATATCTTTAGTTATTTATTGATCTTGAGAATGACTCGATCAGAAAAATTTTCATTAAGTCTATAGTCAAAGTCTCGTTGTTTTGTGTCATTCCTTTATCCCTGGCATTTGCTATGAGTGCTAGGATTAGTACAGTTTTGGGATACACTACACATGGCAATTTTACGGCTCACTGATGGCACCATTTACCACGATCGAGCAGATATCGATCGAGAGCTGGCTCCCCTAAACATTCAGCTCCAAGATTGGCCGATCAGTAATGATCCTGAATTGCTCAAGATCCTTGATCAACCCCAACTCAGTGCAGAGGATCACAATGTCGTCCTCGACCACCTCGATCACTATTTTGAGCAGCTTCGTGCCAGTGGCTACCAGATGCGAGATCTGATTGATCTGTATGCTAACTTGGTCGGACTAGATGCAATGCTTGCCCGGTTTAATCGATCGCATACCCATGCTGATGATGAAGTGCGTTATGTGGTGGCTGGTGCCGGAATCTTTGGCTTTGTGCGCCCCGATCGATCCCAAATAGAACTTACCATCCAAGCCGCTGAACAAATCAATGTCCCTGCTGGCACCGAACACTGGTTTTGTCTTACACCCGAGCAGCGATTCGTTGCCCTGCGCTACTTCCGTGATACCAGCGGGTGGCATCCAAATTACCTCGACACGCCAATTCTTTTCCGGACGGCTCTAGCAAGCAAGTAGAATAGCTGGTGTCACTTTCTAATTACCGGGTCAATCCTATGCTTCAGCCCTGGATACTTTTTTCGATTCTTTCAGCTCTGGCTTACTTTGGTCATGATTTAGTGCTCAAACAAGTCGCTGGCAAAGTAGATAGTGTCTTGGCCTCGATGCTGCTGAACTTTGCGGCTTTCAGCAGCCTGTTACTCTACAGTCTGCTCATGCAGGCTGCTGACTGGAAAAAGTTCTCCTGGATTTCGATCGAAAGTGGATTGATTTTTGGGGCAGGAATTTGTCTAGCTATGGCCTCCGTATTTTTTGTGAACATTTTCAGTAATGGTGGTTATCTGAGCCTAGCTATTCCCTTTATGTATGTACTGATTATCTTGTTAGGAGTGCTGTTTGGAGTGATGCTATATAGAGAATCTCTCAACCTGGGCCAATATTTGGGAGTGCTATTTATTATTATCGGAATTATTTTAATTACTGGCCAAACACCAGTAGTTTAGCGCGAGGAACAAAGTTAAAATCGGTGGCAGTAGCCATGCTGTAAGCACCAATGTTGTGAGTGATCAAATAATCACCAATTTCCATGTCTGGTAATATAGCCTGATCATCGATAATATCGATTGAGTCACAAGTTGGCCCAGCTATGACCGATGAATAGCAATGTGCTGTGGAATTGATCAAAGGAGCAACAATGTGCCGTTGATGGTCATATATCACCCCAGAGAAGCTACCATAAACACCATCATCGATGTAGTACCAAGTTTGACCATTCTTATATTTTTTGCCCACAATTTGCGTGATTAGGCTGAGGGCTGGAGCTGCCAAGCAACGACCCGGCTCACTGAGAATCCGGCAGTCTGGAAAATTGTGATGAAAGCGATCGAGTGGCAATTTAATCTCGGCTAAAAATGTCACCAAGTCTATATCCTGGCTGGTATAGCGAGCTGGAAAACCGCCGCCAATATCCAAAAGACTAAAGAAAATACCTTCTTCTTGCAACTCTAGGTATAAATTATTAGCCCAGTTGATCGCCTCCTGATGAACCTTGCTGCTGGGCATCTGACTACCCACATGGAAAGAAATGCCTCCAATTGTCAGGTTTAGGCTTTGAGCCAACTGAATTAAATCACGGCAGTCTGCTTGAGCGCAGCCAAACTTTGCAGAAAGATTGCAGGCGGCTAAATTGTTTTCAAAGGCTACCCGCAAAATCAGCACTACCCGTTCGCCAAACCCTCTAAACTTAAGGATTTCAGCCGGATTTTCTACTATAAAATGCTTGACTCCATAATCCAGCGCATAGTTAATGTCTTGTAGGCGCTTGATTGGATGAGTATGAATACAATGCTCGGGATTTACTTGGGCATCTCGCAACAGGTCGATCTCTCCGTTAGTAGCAATATCAAAATATCCATCTAGATCTCGGATGGTTTTAATTGCCGCAGCGCTCGGTAAAGATTTGATTGCAAAGTGGTGCTCTACGTACGGTAAAGCCTTGGTCAACAGTTGGTACTGAGCAGCTACTTCTACTGGTTGATATACCAAAAGAGGAGTTTCACTGATCTTTGCTAAATCTAAGAAAATAGAAGTAGGAGCTAGTAAAGCAGTGATGGACATTGTAATAAAGGTTAAGTTTTGTCACTTACCAGAATTGTATCTGCTAAATCTGCTCAACATCCCAAATTTAGTTTATGATCAGCTAAAATACTGGACTTAATTAACTGATTAAGGAAATTTTGTTTAAACTGTGCATATTATGCTGTCAGTAATTTGGACTTTGTGACATGCGCAACAATCTGGTGACAACAATGCTTAGCTAAAATTTTCCCACGTACTCCTAACCAATAATCCGGATATTTTCTAGTAGTGTAGGACAACACCAATATTGTCTCTTGAATTCGGGATAAATAGGCACGCCCAATTAAACTTAATATGACTTTAGTCTGGGCAAGGGTTTCAGGTTGATCCATCTTACATTTAATTGAGCGTTGCTACTTAGAGTATGATTGCCATGAAATAGTTCTTGAGCTAAGTGGTAGAAATATTAAGTTCTGGGGCAGTAAGGCGATCGATCTGGGGGAAGCAGGTTATCATACTAGTCAAAAGTTTTCGTAAACTCCATTAGTTAGCCGAACTAAGCGTTATGACTCAAAGCCCTAATCCCAACAACAATAATCGCCGCCGTCGGCTGACCGCAGATGAATTGATTGCCATTTTGGTGGCCATGACTGGAATCGGCGGGATTTTTTGGTGGGTGATCTCTCACCGCACGCCAAACCAAGGTTTTTTTCAGGCCAACTCTGGCCAGCCCGCCGATGTTCGTACCATCTTGCCTTTAACTGAAGGTCCTGCAAACCCTCAGCCTAGCAGTCGTGACAAGCTTGTAAAACCCAAAACACTGGCGATTCCAGCGCAAGCCGCTGGGGTAACGGCAGCACCTGATGCTGGCGAGGGAAATACAGCAGAAGTTCCAGGCACTACGCGCACTGTGCTTGTGCCACCTATTATCCCTCCGATCGCTGGTGCATCAACTAAAGCTGCCACACCAGTACCTAAATTTACTGATGTCCCAGACAAGTACTTTGGTAAGAGCAAAATAGAGGTACTGCAATCAATGGGAGTACTGCAAGATTTTGGAGGTGGGAAGTTTGACCCTAACCTGCCAATTACCAGAGGTGAATATGCCAAAATGCTCGATCGGGCATTTGTTGATAGGGCTACAGCCCAGCAAGTATTGGAATTCAAAGATATTCCTACTACCTATGCTCGCCGCGAGGCTCTAGATCGATCGGTGAAAATGGGTTTTATGACGGGTTACTCTAAAACTCTCTTTAAGCCTGATGAGAAAATCCCTCGCTATCAAATGCAGATATCTTTGGCTAAGGGGATGAATCTGAAGCCACCAGCCGATGCTGCTGGTGTACTCAGTAAGTTCACTGATCTTAAAGGCTTACCCGATTGGGCTAAGGAAAAAACAGCAGCAGCGATCGGGTCTGGGCTAGTCGTTAAAGATGGTCAAGATAACATGCTACAGCCCGTTAAGGCTACCACCAGAGGCGAAGCAGCAACGCTGATTTATGGAGCCTTGGTCAAAGAGGGCAAAATCAAGCCCAGCAAATAGCGGTTACAATGGATCTCAACTGAGTTGAAGCAAAATAGCAGCAAAATCATGGAAGCATTAGCACTAAACAATCAAAACGTCGAAACCATCCTAGATGAGATGCGCCCCTATCTTATCTCTGATGGCGGTAACGTCGAGTTAGTAGAAATCGATGGCCCGATCGTCAAACTACGGTTGCAGGGAGCTTGTGGTTCTTGCCCTAGCTCTACTATGACCCTGCGGATGGGCTTAGAGCGCCGCCTGCGCGACGCGATTCCCGAAATCGAAGAAGTTGAGCAAGTTTTCTAATTTTATTGACAGTAAAAGAGCCGTGCTGAAGTCCAGCGCGGCTCTTTTGTTATGTAGATATTTGTAGTGCGCTAAAATTTAGGAACGTTGCCAACACTGAATTTATGATCGATCGACATTTTAGTATTTGTGGGATTTTGTTAATTGGATTGATGGGTTGTTCTGATAGCCCTAATCATGGCAACCGATCGACGGCGGCGGCTGCACTTCCGACAATAGCTGCGGAATCCCCTCCGCCTCCAGATGCCCCAAAACCAACGTTAGTTGCCAAGAAAAATAGCGATCGGCGAACAGTAGCAGACTATTTTTTGGCAATGCCTGCTAAGTATTTGCAGCTCATGATTGCTGGCCGTCAAAGACAGCAAATGCTGAATGGGGCAAAGCGGGGAGAAGCTAATAGCATTTACGATCTCAAGAATGGCTATCTATCAATGAATCCAGGTGGTGATACTTGTGGCTCTTATACGATGGCTATTTTTAACCGACCCACCGGTACTCCCTTAGTTGCCAGTAATATTTCTTGCACTGTTGGAGATGTTCTCGTAATCCTAGACCCGGCTCAAAATTGGCAAGACGTGACTAAGACAGTTCTACCAGCAGATCTAACTCCCGATCCTGATCTCAAATATACGATTGGAGTAGTTCTACCTCGTATGGGTCGCGTTATTGAAATATTGCGTGTCAATGAAGATGGTAGCAAAAAGTCGATTGATCGCTATCGCTTTGAAGGTCAACGATTTGTTCAAAGATAAATTAAAGCCCAGTTGATATAAATGACAACACCCTTAGATAGCCCGTGGAAGCAGATTTTAGAGTCTTACTTCCCACAATTTATGGCTTTTTTCTTTCCAGAGGCATACAGCCAGATTGATTGGAATCGAGACTTTGAATTTTTAGATGGAGAGCTTCAGCAGGTAACGCTGGAAGCCGAGACTGGCAAAAGAATTACCGATAAATTGGTTAAGGTCTATCTACAAAACGGTGAAGAACGATGGATAGTTGCGCACATCGAGATTCAGAATCAAAAAGAGGCCGAATTTGGTGAACGGGCCTTTGTTTACTATGCGCGATTACGAGATAAATTCAAGCGAGAGGTGGCCAGTTTTGCAGTGCTGGGAGATACCGATGTAAATTGGCGACCCAATTCTTTTGCGCGGGAGACGTTGGGCTTTAATCTTCAGGCTTCTTTTCCAATCGTGAAATTGGTAGACTATAAGAAGCGGAAGGATGATCTGGCTGCCAGTGACAATCCTTTTGCAGTGGTAGTACAAGCTCATTTAGCAGCTCAAGCTACTAAGGGTAAAGAAAGTCAGCAGCGGCGCAGAAAGCAGAAGTTTGCTCTGATGACGATGATGTACCAAAAAGGGTACAGCCGTCAGGAAGTTATTGACCTGTTTCGTTTCATCGCATGGGTGATGACTTTGCCGCCAGAGCTAGAAGAGGCTTTCAAACAAGATTTAATAGCTTATGAGGACGAAAGAAACATGCCATATATTAGCAATCTTGAAAAGGAAGGCGAAGCCAGAGGTCGAGAAGCTGGCAAAGTTGAGTTGGTTATTAAGCTCTTGGAACGTCGGATTGGCAAGATCTCTGAGGAAACTTTTGTGAAGATTAAGATGTTGCCGATAGCTCCGCTTGCGCCAAAGGCGATCGAACAAATAGAGCAGCTTGGTGAAGATCTAATGGATTTCACAAGCAGTAAAGATTTGACAGATTGGCTTCAGCCTTTTGCTGGCTCTTAGCGGCTCTCTAAAAGGTTGAGCCTGTCTAATATCTTTAGACCTTCGGCAGCACTTCCCCGCGTTGCCATCAGCTTAAATCTGGTGTGGGTATCAAACTCCACCAAGGCGATCGTAGAAATCTTTTCGATCAGCTTGTTTACACTAACTCCTTGAGACTCAGCGAGTTCTTTTAATCGGAGATGTTTATTGTCTGGTATCCGAATGGTCAAAGTAGCCATAGGGTTAACTCCTAATGATTTGCTCTGGTTTCAAAATTGATACATTTGGGAAAGTCAGCTCAGGCGATGGCTTCGCTTGCGCCTTTGGCGATCGAAAGTCCCTAAGATTATTGGTGGCAACAATCCTAGCATTTCCGGTCACGGCTAACTCAATTAGATACTTACAAGCCCCGCAATGTTAAAACTTGGGGAGGAGTAGCATCTGGAGGATAGAGTAAATCTACCTGCACAGATCGATTACTGCGGGGTGGCAAAGTCAGATTCACCAATGGACTACCCTGGTCGCCACGTCTTTGCACCAAGTGATAATACTTTGTTTGCATAGTGCCTTGGTCATTAGGATAACTAACTTTCACCGTGCCTCGAAAATGCACAGCACGCGGTAATGGGTTCAGAAATCGCAAAACACCATCGATCGATTCTTGCTTCAAAGGAGTTTGTAAGGCCACTGTTACCTGTCGAGCCGTAGCACTCGGATTCGAGAGCGGTAGCTTCAAACTATAGTGCACTCCATAGTTACCGTGCGATTCATAAGCAGTATCGGGGTAGCGCACCGCCATTTTGGCTGATGCCACTTGCCCGGTGCCCATTTGACCACCCACAAGTGTTGAAATTCCCCAAGAGATGGCTTTGCCTGCTGCTGGTACCGTCAAATTTTGTTTTCCTAGATCAGTCAAGTTAGCCTGCCAGCGAGAACCGATCGATACCCCAGCCACGCGGCCATAGGTAATACCGCCGGGGCTATTGGGAACAGTAGGTGCTACGTCACGCGGGCTAGACAGCTCGCCTTTCTGTAACAAGTTTTGCCATTCAGCCAGAGTAGGAGCACGTTCGACACCGTTGGAACTGGGGGCAAATAGCGCCATGCTGGCGGCATAAACCTTGCCGTTGCTCTGAAGACGAATGTAGCTCGATCGACCGTTCAAAGGTGGAGTTAGTCCTTTTACCGGCACTGGCAAGTTCATTAACATTTGGCTGCCGCCGGGAGGAATAACGATTTGCTCAGGAAAAATACTTTGTCTGCGATCGCGCAGCACATCACTAGTTGCCCGACTACCTGGTCCGGCAAACACGCTGCCGTTGGGGTCTTCGATTTGGCCAGCCAAGCTCACAAAAGGGGCATCGGGTTGGCTGAGGTAACTCGCACCCTGTAAAACTTTGACTGTTACTGGTTTGTTGGTGGGGTTCTGGAGCATTACGCCGATGTATAAACTGCGCAGATCTTTCTCGGGTTTGGCTTGGGCTACATGGTGAGCAAAAACATCAAAGTTTCCAGAAAAAGCATAGTTTAAATGGGCTGCTGGATGGGCTTTGTTCTCACCAGGAAAAGTGGAAAGCAGAATGCCTTCTTTTAAGACTTTTTCAGGGCTGTTGCTGTTAAAGACTGGTGTTCGATCGAGTCTTCCTGGCAAAGCGCGAACTTCTTGGGCAAGAGAAACTTCTTGGGGTGGCGGGGTGGCAGCGAGGAGAGATTGGGGGTAAACGAAGGCAATTATTGGCAGCATATTGTAAGGCAGAGATAGCATGAATATTTAGGACTGTGTTGATTAGAGCTGCTGTTCCCAACTCCACACCGTATTCTCTAGCAGCATAGTGACAGTCATAGCTCCAATGCCGCCAGGGACAGGGGTAATATGACTAGCGATCGGCAAAATACCATCAAAATCCATATCGCCCACGAGTCGAGACTTGCCATCGGGTTGGGTGATGCGGTTGATACCTACATCAATGGCGATCGCACCGGGTTTAACCATCTCGGCAGTAATCATTTGCTCTCGACCCACAGCGGCCACCAAAATATCAGCTTGGCAACAGACTGCGGCGAGGTCTGGGGTTTTAGAGTGGGCAATGGTGACGGTGGCGTTGGCATCTAAAAGCATGAGGGCTAATGGTTTGCCCACAAGAATGCTGCGACCGACAACTACGGCAGTTTTTCCGGCTGCTGCTAGGTTGTATTCAGCCATTAACCGCATTACCCCTGCGGGGGTGCAACTGCGCAGTCCTGGTTCGCTGCGGACTAGATGGCCAAGGTTGAGTGGGTGGAGTCCGTCGGCATCTTTGTGGGGGACAATTTCGTAAAGGAGGGCGATGGAGTCGAGGTGGTCTGGGAGGGGGAGCTGGACTAAGATGCCGTCTACTCGATCGTCGTTGTTTAGTTCGTGGATGACGGCGGTGAGTTCTGCTTGGGTGGCGCTGGTGGGGAAGTGTTTGCCGAAAGAGTTGATGCCGATTTTGGCGCAGGCGGTTTCTTTGCCTTTGACGTAAGCGGCGCTGGCGGGGTTGTCGCCGACCATCAAGACGGCTAGCCCAGGTGGACGACCTATTTGGGGCTGTAGTCGATCGATCTTGGCTTTCAGTTCACCCTGCATTTTCTGGGCGAGGGCTTTACCGTCCAAAATTGTTGCTGTAGACATCTCGAATCTTTCCTCGGGGCAATTGCAGCTCTATCTTAGCCGAAGTGCTATTCCTTGGTGGCAAGGGAAAATCTGTAGCCGGTCGATCGAAGATTTGATAGTATGAGATGGTATTAATGCGGTGTTAGTGATGTTCGATATGCTGTTAGAATTGGCTCGCTCTGGTGCCCCACAGCACGCGATCGAGGTGTTGCTGGGTTCTGCTGCACTCAAGACGATGGAGGATGGGGCGCTGAAGGATTTGGGTAAGCAGGCGGCGGCGCAGGGACTGGAAGATGTGCGGAAGCTGGGGGCTAAGATATGGCAGCGGTTGGGGTGGACGGCGGCGGAGACTACGGAGCGGTTGAAGGCTGTTGATGAACCAGAGGTGATGGAGGCAATGGTGGTAGAGGTTTGATCGGTGGTGGATCAGGATGCGTCTTTGCGATCGGAAGTTGAGGCGCTGTTGAAAAAGTTGGCTGCTGGGAATAAGGTATCTGGGAATAACTCGATTAACATTGGGGGAAATGCTTCTGGCAATACTTTCAACTTCAATAATAACTATGGCTGACTGGAGCCGGCGAAACCGGAATCGCCTAAAAGCTATCTGCCGCCTTTGCCTGGTAGTCTGGTGACTCAGGCTCAGTTTATGGGTCGAGATGAAGATTTGCAGGCGGTGCATGAGTTTTTGCAGCAGGCTGCGCCAGTGGTGCTCTGTGCTTTAAAGGGGATGGGGGGTATTGGAAAAACGGAGTTGGCGTTGCAATATGCCAGTGCGCACACAGCAGATTATCCGGGCGGTGTGGGTTGGTTGAATGCGCGGGAAAATTTGGAATTGCAGTTAACGCCTTTGGATTTGGAGCCAGCGCCGAGTGATTGGACGCAGGAGCAGCGGATTAGACGCTGTTGGAGTTACTGGGGGCAGGGTGTCAAGCTGTTGATTTTTGATGATGTGCAGGACGATGAGTCGGTGCAGCCTTTTATCCCGCCTTCTGGTTTGGGGTTTAAGGTGTTGATGACAAGTCGTCGTCGTTTGTTGGGTTCTTGTTATGAGGTGCAAGTATTGAGTGAGGAGGCGGCTTTGAAGCTGTTGCGGTATTTGACAGATCAGGAGCGGATTGATCGGGAGTTGGGGACGGCAAAGGAAATTTGTAATTGGCTGGGCTATTTGCCGTTGGGTTTGGAGTTGGTGGGTCGATATTTGGCTTGGCAGCCAGATCTGAGCTTAGTAGATTTATGGGAGTCGTTGCAGGCTGAGCGGTTGGCTGCGGAGGCGATGTTGGAGGCTGTGCCGGGGATGACGGCAAAGGTGGGTGTGGTGGCGGCTTTTAGTTTGAGTTGGAAGCAGTTGAGTAAGAATGCTCAAACTTTGGCGATGCTGTTGAGTGTGTTTGCTTTGGCAGAAATTCCGTGGCGATTGGTGGTTGATTGTTGGGAAGGGGATGATAGCACTAGGCTACGAGATAGGGAGCTACAGCAACTCAGTCTGTTAAGCAGGGTACGGCAAGAAGTTTATGAACTACATTCTTTGCTGCGGGAGTTCTTTGCGGTGAAGTTGGCTCAGTACCCAGAGCGGGAGTCTTTGATCACTCGGTTTGCTGAGGCGCTGACAGCAGAGGCGAAGACGGTGGAGCAAATTGTGGTGATCGAGGAACAAGAGCGATTGAAGTTGTCGATTCCTCATTTGCGGGAAGCGGTACAGTATCATGAATATCTGTCAGTAGACGATAAGACTTGGTGCTGTACAGCTTCAGCCCGTTTTCATGAAAGTTGTAGCTTGTTTAAGAAAGCGGAAGAGTTGTATATGCAATCGCTGGAGATCCGAGAAAATCAGTCAGGAGCAGAGCACCCAGACACCGCCACCAGCCTGAATAACCTCGCTACATTTTATTATTCAATGGGACGGTATGGGGAAGCAGAGCCTCTGTATTTGCGATCGTCGAAAATCCGAGAAAAGTATTTAGGAGCAGAGCACCCAGACACTTCTGCCAGCCTGAATAACCTCGCTGGATTATATAAATTTATGGGACGTTATGGAGAAGCTGAACCACTGTTATTGCGATCATTAGAAATCCGAGAAAAGCAGTTAGGAGAAAAGCACCCAGACACCTCCATCAGCCTGAATAGCCTCGCTGAATTGTATAAATCTATGGGATGTTATGGGGCAGCGGAGCCTCTATATTTGCGATCGTTAAACATCCGAGAAAAGCAGTTAGGAGGAGAGCATCCAGACACCGCTGAAAGCCTGAACAACCTTGCTACATTCTTTTGTGCAACAGGACGTTATGGGGAAGCGGAGCCTCTGTATTTGCGATCATCAAAAATTCGAGAAGAGCAGTTAGGGGAAGAGCACCCAGACACCGCCGACAGCCTAAATAACCTCGCTTTATTATATCGATCAGTAAGAAGTTATGGGAAAGCGGAGCCTCTGTATTTGCGATCATTAAAAATCCGAGAAAAGCAGTTAGGAGGAGAGCACCCAGACATCGCCACCAGTCTGAATAACCTCGCTGAATTGTATCATGCAGCAGGATGGTATGGGGAAGCGGAGCCTCTGTATTTGCGATCACTAGAAATCCTTGAAAAGCAGCTAGGAGCAGCACACCCCAACACCGTTACTTGCTCAAAGAATCTTGCTGGACTCCGTGAAGCCATGGGTCGATCAAATTCTCCTGTCAAACGGCTTCTAAACTGGATTGTCGATTTCGTCAGCACAATCTTCAAACGTTAGAGAAAATACAGCATCCTAACTCACTCCAGAGTTTCTGGATCGATGCCCAATTCCCGTAGTTTATTGGCCAATCGATCGGCTCGTTCTTGAGCAGCCTCGGCTCGTTGAACCTCCTGCTCAGTCCTCTCCACCTGCGTAGGAATCCAATTACCTTGCCGATCGAACCAGCGCAACCAACGACCACTCACCCCTTGATAAACACCCTCCCACACCCTCAAACCCAGATCTAACATCTCAAACCAAAACCCATCCTCATTTACCACTACCTCTTGATAGCGATTCTCTTGGTGTTGAAACAATCGAAAATGATTAGTAGTGCGGTCATAGATAGCGTAATAGGGTACTTGCAGCATTTGTTCATACACATGCCATTTCGTCGGTGGCTTACCCACGACTTGTAAAGTTTGTCCCAGATCTTCTTCTTCCGTACCGGGCGACAGCAGTTCCACTATCAAAAAAGGCGCAGCCCCCTCCTGCCACAACACATAACTCCAGCGCAACTCTTCCTGAGAACGACTAGCCGGGACACCCAACACCAAAAACCAATCTGGTCGTTTGTGCCACAAAGTATGATCAACATCGTAGTAAAGATTGAGATCAGCAGCCACAAAGTAGTCAGCCACCGCTGGCGGCAAGCAAGTTTCAGTCAATAACTGAGGCTGAAAACCATGAAATTCATCACGCGCGGGGCAAGCGCTGGAGGAAACCTCCAGCGAAACCCCTTTAGCACTAGGCAAACCCATCTCCTCCGGGTCTTCACTGGGTAAATCGTACATAGTCGGCAGATTCACCACCGGAGAACGAAGCTGGAACATAAAAGCGCCCCAAGATTTTTGTACTATATTTTGAGTGTAACTCAAGACAGAATATGCAGCAAAGAAATCACGGTATGTCCGATCGCTAGAAATCATTGAAAAGCAGCTAGGAGCAGCATACCCCAACACCGTTGCTTGCTCAAAGAATCTTGCTGGACTCCGTGAAGCCATGAGTCGATCGCCATCCCCAGTCCAACGACTCCTAAACCGGAGTGTGGATTTTATTCGCACAATCTTTAGTGTCTCTGACCTTGTGTTAAACTCGGAGCCATCCGCTACAAGAGAGCCACCATCGTAAACCTCCGCCTACCTATTCCCCCTAACCATGTTTAGCCCAGACGCGGCCATCCTCCAGACTACTCCGGCTCAAACCCTAGACAAGGTGTACCGCACCCTCCAATCTGGCCCACTAGAAACCAAAGAACAACTAGATGCCTTCTATCGCGAAGAACTCAACCAAGTGAGGGGCGATAATCGTACTAAAAGGATGGAGTTTGGGCTGCGGGAAGCTCAGAACGATCGACTATTCTACAAAGCTCTGTTTATGGGTCATGCCGGATCTGGTAAATCTACAGAACTCAGTCGATTAGTTAACACTCTCCAAGACCAAATATCCCCAATTCGGATCAGGGCTTTGAGTACGCTTAACCCCAGTAGTTTTCAGCCATTGGACGTGCTGCTAGTGATGATGATTGAGCTGGTAGAAAAAACCAGATTACCCCTTGAAGAAGGCGGTGCTAATCAGATGCCATCCGATGCTCGCTTGCGTGAAATCTGGGATTGGTTTGCGATCGAGAAAAACGTCACCGAAAGTGTTCAGTCAACAAGTATTGCTGCCGAAGGCGGTGCGGGCATTAAGGAAAACTCGCTGTGGAACAATGTGCTGGGTCTGTTCGCAGGAATTAGGAGTGACATTAAATACAACGTAAACCGCAAAGCAGAAATTACAGAGCATCGTATTAGTCGCCTAGATGAATTAATGAAGCTAGCAAATCGGCTGCTCGATGATTGCAATAACTTACTGCGTAGCCAGACTGGAAGAGAATGGCTATTTATTGGAGAAGATTTTGATAAAGGTCGTATCCCCACAGCTCGCCTAGAAGATTTATTTATCAACTATGGTGGAATTTTTTTAGAGCTGCGGACTCACTTGATTTTCAATTTGCCTGTCAATCTCTACTACTCTAGTCAGGCTCCTCGCTTGCCTTTCTCTGGCGATTCTGCTCCGCAGACACTTCGTGAACGCAGCTATGTCCTGCCAGATATTCCGGTGTTCCAAGCAGACAAGTCTCCCAATCAACCGGGACGAGATGCCTTGGTGAGTATTTTGCAGGTGCGCATGAATCTAGATTTATTTGCTCCAGATCAGATGATGCGCCTCATCGTGGCTTCTGGTGGCAATCTGCGCGATCTTTTTGGGCTGGTGAAATACGCAGCGGATACCGCAATTATTGATGGCCGTTTAACTATTACAGAAAAAGATGCCAAAGCAGCGATTAACCATTTACGCAGTGACTATGAGCGCCGATTGGGTCAAAGTCCCTACGATATTGATGTAGTTACTTATGAGGCCAAGGCTGAACGACTGTTGAAAATTTATAACAATGATTCCACAGCTAAGATTGCTGACCCGGCGGTTTATTCGTTGTTGAATGCCCGTGCGGTGCAGGAATTTAATGGTAAGCGCTGGTTTGGCATACATCCCCTGGTGGTAGATATTTTGGTGGAACAGGGAAAGATTCAACCTGTTAATGGCGCTGTGCCGGGAGGGATTGATTAAAATGGCTTTACCGGAAGGTTCGATCGCGGATACTGAAGCTAGGCTGATGCTATGGGCGGCGCGTGAATCTGATGATTTGGTGCGGGTAGAGTTTGTTTCAGAAATTTCTCGGCAGCGAGTTTGGCAGGTGGTGAAGGCGACGATGGCTAAACAGGGGGTGCCTGTCTATGAAATTGCTTTGCCAGTGCAGGCTGATGCGGCGGCAGTGGTGGGGGCTTTGATTGAACAGTTAGAGCAACTGTCTAATGGAGTTGTTTCTATTACTGGTTTTGCCAGGGCTTTTAACAATAGTATGTCTTTGCCAGAGGCTCAGACTATCCTGAATTTTAATCGCGATCGATATATCCAACCGGGGCTGCGCCAAATTTGGTGGATGACTCCGACTTTTGTAGATATCTCTATTCATACTATGCCAGATATGAATAGTTGGTTTAGCTATAAGCTCCGGTTGACTGAAGCACTGCCGGTGGAAAATGCTGTGGCTGCTGAGTCGATCGCTTCCCCTGGCGGCACTTATAGCAATATTGACGATGCCTACCGCCGGTCAGATGATTTGTTGCAGCGCCTGCGGCAAGCTCAAGCTAGCAATAAACGCAGCCCAGAGGGTGATTTAGCATTGCTGACGACTTACTTACTGCCAGCTCTGGAGGCTTTGGCAGAGGTGGGAGCACATCGTAAGCTTCATGATCTGACGTTGCAGTTTGAAGGGGCGATCGGCGATTTACAGGTTGGTGATTCCATTGAGCTAGCTGTTGCATTTTCAAGGGTCGCTAAGTTGTATGAGGATCAAGGTAGCTACGCGGAAGCAGAGCCATTTCGGCTGCGATCATTGGAAATCAGTGAAAAGCAGTTAGGAGCAGAGCACTCAGACACCGCCAATAGTCTGAATAACCTCGCTTCCTTGTATGAATCTATGGGACGTTATGGGGAAGCGGAGCCGTTGTATGTTCGATCGCTGAATATCCATGAAAAGCAGTTAGGCACAGAGTATTCAGACACCGCCGCCAGCCTGAATAACCTCGCTGGATTATATCGGTTTATGGGACGGTATCAGGAAGCGGAGCCGCTGTGTGTTCGATCGCTGAAAATCAGTGAAAAGCAGTTAGGCGCAGAGCACCCAGACACCGCCACCAGCCTGAATAACCTCGCTGGATTGTATTATTCAATGGGAAGGTATGGGGAAGCCGAGCCGCTGTTTGTTCGATCACTAGAAATATTTGAAAAGCAGTTAGGCGCAGAGCACCCATCCACCGCCGCCAGCCTGAATAACCTCGCTGGATTGTATGAATCTATGGAACGGTATCAGGAAGCGGAGCCGCTGTATATTCGATCGCTGAAAATCCGTGAAAAGCAGTTAGGAGCAGAACACCCACACACCTCCACTAGTCTGAATAACCTCTCGGCATTGTATGAATCTATGGAACGGTATCAGGAAGCGGAGCCGCTATATATTCGATCGCTGAAAATCCGTGAAAAGCAGTTAGGAGCAAAGCACCCACACACCTCCACTAGTCTGAATATCCCTGATTTGTCACTCTGGGTGAGCTAAAATAGAAATAAAAGGCTCGATAGCAAGCAGGGTATATGACACAGGCACGACCAGCATCACCCACTATCAATTTAATAGACCAATATTGCAGCCAGTATCAAATGATCT
>JANYHM010000031.1 GCA_025359065.1 Synechococcales cyanobacterium GL140_1_metabinner_5_sub
AGATCATTTGATACTGGCTGCAATATTGGTCTATTAAATTGATAGTGGGTGATGCTGGTCGTGCCTGTGTCATATACCCTGCTTGCTATCGAGCCTTTTATTTCTATTTTAGCTCACCCAGAGTGACAAATCAGGGATAAGCAGCGTGGCATAATCAGGTCAAGGCTTCGGTTTCAACAGCGGTCTTGGGTTCTATGACCTCGGAAGAGGCAGAGGAAATAGTTCACCATATCCTACTTCACCAAATAGTTCAAAAGACACACATTAAAAATTTATTATGTACAAAAATATAATACGAACGACCTTTTTTATCTTTACTTTGAGTTTATTTTTCCAAGGAACGGCGCATTCTGTCCCTACAAAGTGGGAGAGAGTTGAAACAAGCTTAACTGATTTGCTAAACGGTGGCTGGCAGATAATAGGAACTTCTTCTAACAGAGCTGCTTACCGTGTTTATGGTTCTAGTGAATACGATGAAAAAACTCATACATTTACTCTCGCCAAAAGTGGAAAGTATATTATATGCGTGACAGTTAACCCTGTTGATCCTGTTGCTCAAGCTGGATGTAGAAAACTCAATTGATTCGTTTCTGCCTCCAGCATCTGATAGCTGAGGCAGAAGTGTAGGTTAGTAATGGCACTGTCTATGTTTCCGGTAGGTACTAAGCCTTTAGTTACCTGGGGTGTTTCTTACCTGACGTTGGGTTTGCTTTAGTCTGATTTCTGGTCTATCATCAATGGCGATCGTGCTAGCTGGTTCAAACAACGTAGACATGATAGTAACTGTTGCGGTTCTCGGCCTGCTTGCTCCAGTATTAGCCGTGAGTGTTACTTCAGGCTCTGGTCTTACCGCTTTAAATCGAAAATATTTTGCCAATCTGTTGATCAAAATGCCTACATCGAAATTAGATGTAGGCATTTTCTTTGTCAATCCATCAAAAATGAATTTAAAAACCAAACATCCATCAAATAGCTGGAAGTAAGCTAGTGGTATTGGCGGATGGAATACCATTGATCCGTCGTATACACTAAGAACAAGATTCTGAAACACCGCTTCATCGCATCTGCAAGCCCAAAACTCGCGATCGATCTCAATAGCCATCATTTAATTATTATATTCAAGGAATATCCTCAATGCTAGATTCTGCCAAGAGCACGAGTCGCATTACCCGCTTGCAAACCGCCAAAGGCAGCAAAAACATCGTAGCCATGTTTGCCCTGACCTCGATCGGCTTTTCTGCGATCACCCTAATGCTACAGCTTGTAGTTATGACCAACGTCATCAACATTGCGCGCAAACCCGCTCCTTCTTTGGTACAGCTCAGCGATGGCCAAGCCATCAAAGTGCAAGCCGTTGGCAACCAAGATCGATCGCCCGAAGTAGTCCAACACTTCGTTACCGACTCACTGATCATGTTGATGTCTTGGACTAACGAACTCCCCGGAGCCAGCGACGACAAGAAAATTCCTGATGGTGGTGCCCTGGTCAAAATCAAAGACGGCGATCGACGGATTACCTCCCCGGCGTTCCAGGCCAGCTTTACTTTTAGCGAAGACCTGCGCGCAGAACTGGTTAAAATCTTGGCAGAAATGACCCCCGACGGCGTATTTAAAGGCGAAGTTAAAACCACTTTAAAGTTCCAGCATGTTACTTTGCCGACCCTAGTTGATAAAAACCAAAGTGGCAAATGGAAAATCAACGTTGTTGCTACTCTGCTGCAATACCAACAGGGACGCGCTGATATCATCAAGATTCCTTTTAATAAAGAAATAGTTGTGCAGGCGATCGACACCCCCCAACTACCAAAATCTGGCAAATTCTCTAACGAACTAGAGTCCTTGGTATATGGCATTCGCCAAGCCGGACTAGAAATAGTCTCTATGAAAGATATCGAAGGTGCCGAACCCAGCAAAATTACAGTCCCTGGCGATAAACCTGAGCCTGCCAACAAACCTACTACACCACCAGAGAAAAAATAAATGGACACCGCCAACAAACAACTACATTCTGATACTGCACCATCGATCCAAGATATGGCCGGATTAATGGGCTTAGATTTAGAGTCTGACGATCCAATGAGTGGAGGCAAGAATTCAGAGCCATCTACTGACTTCGAGGTTAGCACCAAATTTAATGTGGAAGATGACGAAACAATAGATCAAGAAATCGCTGTTGATGGAGAATTCGTACCAG
Source organism: Synechococcales cyanobacterium GL140_1_metabinner_5_sub (assembly GCA_025359065.1). GTDB lineage: Bacteria > Cyanobacteriota > Cyanobacteriia > Cyanobacteriales > Chamaesiphonaceae > JAAFHZ01. The sequence goes on from JANYHM010000031.1 coordinate 2,195, forward strand.
AAGATCGCAGCAACGATGTTTTCGACGAAGCAGAATTCAACCCAGAGAAAAATCGCACCAAAGTTAGCCTCCAACATAACGGTCTAGCTAAAGCTGCCCTAGTAGGCGGAGCCGGTCTGGCGGTAATTGTAGGCGGTATGACTTTCTTTCAAGGCCAAATCCCCAAAGAGCAAGTAGCCCAAGTGGTCAAGAAAAAAGACCCCGTAGAAGACAAAGTATCTTCAGCTAAAGCCGAGACTACTAAAGCTCAACAGTCCGAATCGGAAACCAAAGCGCAATTAGCTCTCTCCAAACAAAAAGATTCTCTGGCTCAAGCTCAGCAAGCTGGTCAAATCAAAGACAGTACCGAAAAAAACACTGGTACCAAAACTCCGATCGAAACTGCACCACCAGTAGTTGTTGCACCAATTACCAGAGCACCAATAGTTGCCAGTGCTCCAGTTACTTCACCAGCTCCTCATGTAGTTCCTCAGCCCAAGGTGGTAGCTCCAATCAAAACCAAGGTAGCAGAAGCTGTCGTGCGCCAAGTCCCAGCAAAACCAGAGCCAGCAGCAATCGCACCAGTTAAAACAATTCAACCAGAAATACAATTAGCTTCTAACAAATCATCCCAAAAATCTTTACTGAAAGTGACGACCACTCCTGGATTTAGCGTTTCTCACCAACCAGCTTTCGATCGCGCACCCGCCCCGGCTGTTGATCCACTTCTTGAACTACAGCAGTTAGCCAGCATTGGTCGTTATGGTGCGGTGGCAACCTCTGTAGCCACACCATCTTCACCGAATCCCGAAAACACCCGACCAAACAGCTTACAAGCTATCTCTCCGGTGGCTTTGGCTATCTCCTCTAACCTACCACCTTTATCGCAGTACTTTCAAAACTACGTCAGCCAAGATGCTAGCAACACTGCTAGTAAAGCTAACAGCAACGAAAGCAGAGGCGCACGAACCGCTTTTGCCAATCAGCAAAATATCTCTGGTTCAAAATCGATCGACAAAGAACCCCAAAAAGAAGTTTCTAAAGCAACAGACAAAGATAGCCCTACGGCAGCTAGTTCGATCGGCAATAAACTGGCCGAAGTACCCTTATCAATCACCACCCTTTTAGTCGGCACCTCTGCCAAAGGCTCCACAGTCACGCCAGTTTTATGGGGTGCTGGCACCAGCAACGGCGCTAAGTTTTTGTTGAAACTAGATGAACCAATGCTAGATGGTAACAACCGCGAAGCCTTCCCTGCCGGCACTCAGTTTGTAGTGACTGCCAAGCAAGCTAATACCACCATCGGTATTGCCGACTTAGAAATAGTCTCAGCCATTATTAAAGGGATAGAATTTGCTCCGCCAACTGGTTCGATCGTGATTCGTGACGACCAAGGTGGTCTATTAATTGGTGAAGACTACTTTAAACGCGATGAACACACTGCTAACCGCGATTTGCTAGGCGTTTTTGCTGGTGCTTTAGGCAACGTTGGTCGCATCCTCAATCAGCCTTCCAGCACTTTTTCTAACAACAACGGCCCATTTGGTGGTAGCAGCAGTGTCATTACCAATCGCGATCCCAACTTAGTGGGTGCCGTGTTAGAAGGTGGTTTTAAAGATCTTTCTAGCGTCTGGTCACAGCGCAACCAGCAGGCTATTCAAGAACTTGCCGGTAGACCCAACATCTATCAAATTCCTAAAGGCCGGGGTATTCGGGTCTTTGTTAACCAATCCATGACTTTTTAGGAGTAGCACATGCAGCCCAATATTTTCTGGGGAAGCTGTGTAGCCACTGCCGCCTTCCTGTTTTTTACCACCCCAGCTCTAGCCGATATTGGCTTCAAGCAGGTATCGATCGGTCAAAGTCAAGGTCTAGGCGGCAAAGATGTCCCAACCCTAGAAATTTCGCCGCTGTGGGGACTAACTATCAGTTTCATTAAAACCAATGAGCTGGTGCAGCAGGCACGAATCAGCGATCCGGCCAGAGTCTTGGTAGATTTTGATTCTCCCCTAGCGGGCAGCAGCGAACCGCGAGTCTCCCAGCTTGGCGCTCCCGGGCGCAGCCAGGGAGGCGCTGCCGTGATTTACCTGCGGCAAATCGGGGATCCATTTAAGCTCCCCACCCGCCTCACCGCCAAAGCCAAGAAAAGCAGCAAGCTGCCCTTAACTATTATCACTATTGATCGATCCAATCAGCGCAAGCTGTATCAGTTTTTGCTGGTTCTCGGCAAAGATACCAAATATAGCGCAGTAGAAGTAGTCCCCGATAGCTTCTTTGCCCGTCCGGTAGTAGCAGCCCCGGCTCTACCACCGATCGATGTAGCTGATCTGTTTGCCAAAGGTTTAGTTTTAGCTACTCAGAAAAACATGATCGTACCAGCCAGTCCCCTCGATCAACGTTTACAGGCATTGCAATCTACGTTGCGAAGAGGCACTACATTAGAAGCTGCTGCGCAACAAACCGGCGTGCCGATGCGGATTGTTCAACAAATTATGCAGCTCAAGCCATGATGATTTTTTTTGGGTTTAAACGTTGGTTGATAATTAGTTTGACTATTTGCTGTTGGCTATTTGGTAGCTGGTTAACTCCGGCGATCGCCCTAGCTGAAACCCCAAACGTAGCCAAAGAATTAATCAATCTCCCTCAACTACCCCTCAACCAATTTCCGGCGATTCCTTGCACCAGCCAGCTCCAAATCCAATTTACGCAACAGGCCAAAATCCCCTTTGGCTGCAATATTGGTGAAATTTTACCTGCGGAGAGAGTGTTGTCCATTGGAAGTTTTTCTGGTTTGGGACTGACTAAGTCTAATTTGGCGCAAATTGCTGGCATTAATAGCATTAACCTCCAGCAAGTAGGCGCTGACCAGCTTCAGAGCTTGTATAGTTTGATTACTCCCAATAAGTTGTTAGGTGATCGATTAAACAATCTGGTTCAAAACAAACTACTTGGAGATTTACCACTAGTCAAAGAAGCACTGATTCAAGATATCACCAACAAGATTCAATTAGGCGATCTTGCCCAGCTTCAGCCCCTGAATAATCTTCTTCAGCAGGCTAATGGCTATGCCGATTTACTGAATCCCGAAAAACTTCAGCAGCAGCTTACAAACATAGCATTAGATCAAGTAGTTGCTGTCTTACCTGATTTCGGTAATTTTTCTTTAGGTGGTCTATCACTAGATACATTAAAAAATTTTAATGTAAATGATGCCATTCCTGGCTTGGCAAACCAGGCATTGGGCAGCATCCCTGGCGTAGAATCTTTGATGGTAGGAGATTTAGGTTCTATTGGCTTGCCCAATCTTTCTTTGTCGCAATTTCCTAATCCGCTTTCCTTCGTGGCGGGTATTAACTTTGGCCAGTTCGATTTACCACTCAGCAACGATGAAAGAGATCCGGGGCGACAGCTATCTGGAGGCTTACCCGAAGCTGATTATCAGTTGCGCAAGCAAAAATGTAGTGATAAGTGCAAGTTCGCTGAAATAGCTTCTCCGAACCCTGCCTATCATGGCGCAGCTTGGATGGATGGCGGTGAGCATTGGGTACCCGATGGTTTTGGTTTTGTGTGTTGGTTTGCGCCGGGTGCCTGTAAAGGGCCAGCAGGCAATCATCCTTTTGGTAAGACCATGCGCCTGTTGTTGACCAATATTGATGCTAGTGCTGGTACCGCACAAGTATCTTTCACTTTTCCAATTTGCTGGGAAGAATTCTCTACTTGTACTCCAGCCATTTTTCCAATCCCTAGTGGATTTCCTCTGTACACAGTCCACGAGGGAGATTGGCTCCCCTTCGTGGCTCCAGTAAACTATGGCAATCAAAACGCCAATTGGTCTCCGCCAAATTCGCCTAATAAACCAATTTCTCGATCAATCGCCTAAAACTCATGATAATGCGACGCTTATTCTATTTCATTTTAGCTATAGTCACTGCTGGTCTGTTGCTTCTTGGCTCTGGGCAGCGGGCAGCACTCTCTAGCACCAACTCTTGCTATGGTCGTGGAGTAGTGGTAGCACAAATTAGTAATTCTCAGCCGCAGGCAACTGGCGATCGACCAATGAAATCTTTCACGTTACTAGAAATGCCCAATCACTGGCAAAAGCTAGTGGGGATTGATCAACAAGACCAATGCTTTGACTATGTTGAGCGAGAAACTAACTATGTTACTCTCAGTGCTTTTATGCCGATCGAACTAGCAACAAATTTGGTGACACAGCGCTGGTCTAAGTTATCAGAACGGTCTGTTGAATCATCGATCGCTGCTAGTATCCATAATCCAGACACTTGGCTGGCTCCCGAAGATGCTTTGGCTCTACATCATTTGGGTTATCAAATTCCAGCAATGGCCAAGGTCTTACCAACGCTTAGCCCTTATCAATTTGTCGCTGCTAAATAAATATGAAAGCTTTCATTTTGAAGTATTTGCTGATTATTGCGGCAGTTACTAGCGTCGGAATCACTGAAATCAAACCCGCTCAAGCCCAATCATTACCAGATATTTCAGTGCCTCAGTGGCTACAGCCTTATAAGCAGCAGCTTTGGACACCCCAAGGTCTTTTGACTTTGGTGGCTTTGGGAATTGGGGGCTATTGGCTGATGACCGATGATCGATCGGCGCGCAATCGGATGGCTGGTGCGCATTGGGCGGGTGGCAGAGAAAAAGCTGCTGCTCGAAAAATAGGCATTCAGCAAATTAACGAACGCAAACGTGATGGTTTGACCACCTGGATTAATACGCCAATAATTACATCGTTACACACACCCAAAGAGCGTGGCGGTAAAATAGTAGAGCGCTACCACATAGCACCCCAGCACCACACTATATTTATTCCTGACGGTCAGCGAGGTACAGCAGTTTGCGGTGCGCCGGGTAGTGGTAAAACATTTTCGGTGATTGATCCGATGATTCGATCGGTAATTGACCAAGGTTTCCCGATCTGCCTGTATGACTTTAAATTCCCCGGTGGCCAAGCCGAAATCCATGCAGCCTATGCCCGGAATAAGGGCTACGATGTGCGAATTTTTGCACCGGGTTTTGAGGGCAGTGAATCTTGTAACTTGCTAGATTTTCTGAAATCTGCCGATGATTCAGAGACTGCTGGACAAATCGCTAAGGTTCTGAACAGTAACTTTAGCCTTAACGGTGGCAAAGGCGGTGAAGATCCTTTCTTCCAGCTCTCTGGAGACCAGTTAATTAAGGCGGTATTGCAGCTAGCTAAGCTGAGTGAGTATCCAGATTTTTTGACCTGCCAGAAAATATTAGCGTTGGATTCTTCAGACTTGATCGATCGGGTAAAAGCGGCAAATATTAGTCCCTGGGTGAAAACGAGCTGGGATCAGTTCATGTCGATGCGAGAATCAGAAAAGACGGCAGCTAGCGTAGCAGCGATCGCTTCTTTAATGTTTACTAATTTCGTCTCACCCGATATCCTGCCCTGCCTCTGCGGTAAATCTACGATTCCATTAGATCTCGAAGGCAAGCAGATGATCATTTTTGGCATGGATCAAAATCGGCGGGATATCATTGGGCCAATTTTGGCCACGGTGCTGCACATGATTGTAACTAGAAATATTGCTAAGAAGCGGGTTGATCCGTTGGCGGTGTTCTTGGATGAGCTGCCAACTTTATCATTGCCGTCTTTGGTGAACTGGCTGAATGAAAGTCGATCGGCGGGTTTCTGTGGTGTGTTGGGCTATCAAAACATGACGCAGTTAGAGAAAGCCTACGGTAAAGAGAATTCACGAGCTATTTTGTCTGGTTGTAACACTAAGTTCATTTTTAACCCTGGGGAATATGAGTCGGCGAAGTATTTCTCAGATTATTTGGGGGATGAGGATGTAAGGTATAAGCAAAAGAGTCGATCGAACAGCAAAGATGGCGGCAGTAACAGCATCTCAGAACAAGATAAAATCAAGAAGATTTTCTCGCCTGAAGAATTCTTGAAGCTCCCAGCAGGTGACTGCATTTTTATTAACCCAGCTTATGCCAATAAAAATGAGGCCAGTATACCTGTAAAGCTCAAGGTGAAAGTCGGTGATGGTGAATTACAGCGTCGTGCCTATGGAGAAAAAAACTTTGATGGACTAATAAAGCTTCTTCAGTATAAGATTAAACACTCTGCGATTACTGAAAACAGTATTAAAGTTAGAGTAGTTGCTTTAAACGAATTGATTCCTGGCAAATATGCAAAGAGTCTTAAAAATATCTGTATCGACGCATCTAAAGAATTAATGAAAAACAACAGCCTATTTGCAAAAAAACAAAGAAAGAATCTTGACTAATCTAATGAACACAAGTTATTATTTTAGAGTAATATACCAACGTCCCAAACTCATTTGAAGCTATGAAAATTTTTGCGAATTCACTTGCTCTTATAATAGCAACTACTCTAACTGGTAGTGCTTTTGCACAGCAGGCAGTCAGCAATCCTGTGAAAACACCGCAATGTCCTAATCCCTTTCCAAAAACTTATAAGTCTTCCTCGAAAACTAAATATGTGAAGATACCAGATTTAGGTATTTCTATCCAAGTCTCAGAGGATAGTCGCTTGGTTTACATCAAAAAAGAGAAAAAGTTTACTTTCATGACTCCACCTGAATACAAAAGTTATCAGTGCAGTCTTGCCAATAAGGTTGACTACTATTCTTTTTATCCATATCCACATTATTATGGCTATACGGTGATAAAGAATCCGAAAAAGCAACCTCTGTCAGCAATACTTAAGGAAACTTATAAAGATACAATTTCGATTGAAAGCCTTGGAAAGCTAAAAATAAATAACATTGATTTTTTAACAACTCCAATTGATCAAGGTGATCCTGTAACTGGATGGTTTATACCAAAAAGCAAGCCAGATATAGTCGTTGAATATTCAAATTTTTGCGACTGTGGAAGTGAATACAGCGATTTAAAAAATGACCTTGGTAGCATTAAAAATATACTTGAGTAAAATCAGTATTCATTCTTATTCGGAGGATATATGCTTTCTTTTCTTTAATTATTTGAGCTTTGTTATGCTCAGTATGAACTAATAACAATTGTTGTGGCTTTACACAAAATGCTTCTCTTGCAAATCAATAACTAGTAACTTTTTACAAAGGAAAACCAATGAATAAGAATACATCTGCACCTCGGAAAAATGAAGTCAACAAGACTGAACGAAATAGCTTTAGTTCAATTACTTCAGGTGCGCCAATCTCAAATTTTCTTAACTACAAGCCAAAGCGTGAACGCGATCAAGATTTTGATTCTTATCGAGATCGCAGGGGAAATGGACCTAACACTCATCGCGGAATTGATTATGGATCTGGGTTGGGCATAACTAAGAATACTAATGTCTTGTCTGTTTTAAATGGAGTAGCAACACCAATATCAAACTATTACAAACAAAATGGTGTAACGGATTCAGGAGTAACCGTAACAGGTAAAGATTCACAAAATCGTACTGTAGAAATTACTTACGGACATCTATCCGCTGAGAGTGTGAAAGAGATATTTAACGGGAAGAATTCAATTTCTGTTAATGCTGGTGACAAGTTAGGAAAAGTTGGATCAACTGGAAAAGCTGCAAGAAATGAGTATCATGTACATGTGAAAGTTGAAGTGAATGGAAAAGTAGTTAATCCTATTGAATATTTTCAACAGGAATATAAAGCTCAAAAAAACAATGAAAACACGATGCCGAAACAAAAAGAAGGTTCTCACGAATCAGATCACGGCAGTAAAACTACTAATCTACATTCAGACAATCATCATGTAGCTAAAGGTTCATCGATCGCGATGCAACGGTACCAAGCTATCGCTGATATTTTAGAAAAAGCAGGACTTCAGCCAGGTTCCTCTGATTGGAATAAATCAGTTGTGCAAACTGCAATGGGTACTGATCTTGATATTTTAGATGTAGAAAATATTGTAAAATCCATACCAGGTATTGAACCTAACGAAGCTCAAAATCTTGTCAATGGAGTTACAAAAGATACACAAATGACTTTTGCATAAGATTCAGTATTAGAGATCTTGACTTCAACACAACGAAGTTAAGATCTCCACACTAAATAACAATACAAATCACCGGAGATAAATTGATGATATCAGTAAGCTTAAAGCATATAGGAAGGTTCTCTATAGTGCTTGTTTGTTTCTCTACTTTAAATGCTTGTAGTAAACCTGCCAAAAAAGAATTAGCACATTTACCTGCTCTAAATTCTACTGAAACTTTTAATTTAGAAAAGAAAGCTGAAATGGTTCATTCTTCAGCGTCTAAAAAGGCACCTAGTAAAGAAAGTAAAGTAGCTGGTTCTAAAGCTCCTGGCAAATGGATCTATAGTAGTGATAAATCAATTGCTTGTCGAGTCAAGGAGTGGTCTGTTACTGGAACAAAAGAGTTACCAAATAGCAATATTTATGTTGAAGTTGCTAACCTCAAAAGCAAAAAGCCCGTAAATGCAGTTTACGAACTATTGGCAATAGATACCAATGGACAAGTTATAAGAACCATTTCTAACGCCTACAAAGACAATCAGCCTAACATTACAGAATTTAAACCTCTTTTAGGAAAGGGACAAACTAAAGTCAATCATATCTACCGTAAAGATTTACTTGTTATGTCAACGCTAAATCTTCAAAAATGCCGCGTTGCGGGAGACAAGGAAAGTTTTTTGACTATTAATCCTGAAATGAAAGACTATGTTGGGCCGTAAAGTCTCATAGTAATTAGTTGCCATCTGCCTTTCGCGAAAAATAACTGCAAATTATTGAATTAACATCATGACAGAAATACAAAATCTCAATCTTGCCGATGCTCACAAAGCATTTGATATCCCAAATCCTTTTACTAATATAAAAAATGATGAAGAAATTCCTGAAGGCTTTGTGAATTCAGAAACAGAAAGTTACAAATGGTTTTTGCATGGTAGAGAAAATCGACCAATCAAAATATCTGGTGGGTTTATGGAAGCAACTGGTCATGGGTTTAAAAAAAGCAACACTTTCTATATAGATAGCAAGAACCCTGATCCAGCAAACCCCAATAAAAGAAGTGCCGGCGGACACTATAATATAGGAATTGATTATGTTTTGGGGGGCGATAAATTAGTTGTGCCATGGTACGGTGGCACAGTTGAAAAAGCTGGGTTAAATGGAGGATACGGTTATAGCGTCACGGTGAAAACTGATCATAGCTATGAATATAATGGTAAGCGATATCCTATTATGAATACTTATTCACACCTAGAATATGCTTCAAAAGGAATCACTAAAGGTACAAAAATAGATGTTGATACATTTATTGGGAAAATGGGTGGTACAGGAAGCGGTGGTGTAAAACTTTACCCAGACCATGTAGATTTCCAAACCTATATTGAGGTAGATGGCAGAAAAATTCAAATTTCGCCAAACTTGATGCAGAACAACTTAATACAGCAGTCGCAGCAAGGAACATTTTATGGAGCAAGCACTACATTAGATCAAACGTCATCAGTAGGATCAATCGCGATGCAGAGATATGAAGCAATTGCTGAGATGTTAGAACAAGCTGGTCTCCAGAAAGGTGGATCAGATTGGAATCAAGCAGTTGTAGAAACAGCTATAGGAACTGATCTTAACATCGAAGATGTGAAAGATATTGCACAACAGCTCCCTGGGGTCTCACCTAGTATGGCTGATAAGCTTGTCGATAGCAATGCTAAGAATTCACAGGTTGAATTAGTATGAATTCCCGCCCTATTGATATAAATTAGTTGATTATCTCTTCACTAGCAAAGCCTTTGCATCTCATTTGCGAAAGCTTTGCTAGTGAAGAGACACCCGCGACTAAAAAGTGCAGGCGGGCAACAGGCGGGAAGTCCCTTCAAGACTAAAATTCATTAATAGCTGGGATTAAAAAATGTCCGGACTATTGTAATTGATGCTAGTCCTGAAGGGACTTTAGTTGCGGGCGGTAACAAGCGTAGTCCCTGAATTTGGAGTTGCTGGCTTCTCACAATAAAAGTCACTGATTACTGACTTTTTCCGTAACTTTACGGAGTTTATGACTGCTATAGATCTGCTGTGAGGCTGACCCTGTGTAAGGCAACGCAAATCCGGACAAATTACAAATAACTACAAAGTCGGTGTTTTCACGGTTATTCTGAGCTGCTGGTAAAGGATATGGTTGGGTTGAAGCTGTTGAGTGGATTTAGCGTTTACGTATTGTCCACGTAGCAGAATCACCCTATTTTCCTGATCCTTAGTGAGCAAGATTAATGTTAATGCACAAAGCTGGCTATATAGTACTGCCAATGTTGCTGATGCTGGGTACAGCACAGACAGCCAAAGCAAATTCGGCAACAATCAGTTTTTCTGGCCAAGTGTTACCAGCCTGTGAGATAGCATCACCCGATCGAGCAGCAGAATACAACCCCAATCAAGATCCATCACTGATGGTTGTACGCTGTAACTATGGTTCGGAGTTTCAGGTCGTGTCAGCGGTGAGCGGCGGTGGGAATAAGAGTGGGAAGGCTACGGCTGAGGGTCAGTTGGTGACTGAACGATCACTGGGGGATCGGTTAACGATGCGCTGGGTGGATGATAAGTTGGACTCGGCAGAGAATGAGATGACCGTGTTAAGTATTTTGATCGTGCCGTAGGAGTTTGAATTGTTGGAATTATACGATAGTCACTGGGACTGAGTAGTTCACTGGACTGGTTATTAGTTGAACTCGGTAGTGGAGGAGGTGGTGGCGTTGAGTGCTTTGATCGCTCTGTAGAACTTGATTGAAGCGTTGGAGTAATCTGATGCTCAACAGGGCTGAGTAATGCGCTGGACTGGTGGTCAGTTGGATTGGCTAGTGGAGGCGGCGGCGTTAAGTGCTTTGATCGCGTCGTAGGACTTGGTTGAAGCGTGGGAATAATACGATAGTCACTGGGGCTAATTAAGGCTGTGGCTATTAATTCCTTCTTTTTTGTTTTGTTGCTTTCCTTGGGTTGGGGGGTAGGCGCTGGATCACTGCCTTCGCTGGGGATGGTGACTTGGAGGTCGATTTCTTGGGTGGGCTTGGTGGCGGGTGTGATGGTGAGGGTGTTGGGCTGGCTGGGGAAACCGCTGATGGTGAGTTGATAGTCGCCTTGGTCGATGCCTTCGAGGGTGTAGTAGCCCGAATCGTTGGTGATGGAGAAGACTTTGGTTTTGGTTTTGAGGTTGGTGGCTTCTACTCTGGCTCCGCCTGCGGCGTTGCCGCGTTGGTCTTTGACAAAGCCGCTGACGAGGTAGGAGGCGGTGAGGGGAATGGGGATTTCGGTGACACCGCCACTGATGATGTCTACCCGCAGGGCATCAAGGCGCGATCGAGCGTTGATCGGGTAGCCAGCGGGGTCGATATCTAGGCGGTAGCTGCCATTGGGTAGGTTGAAATCAGCTCGATCGTTGATTACTTGGGGGCGGAAGCTGGAAACAGGACGGTCATTAACCCGAATCAATAAAGAATCCCAATAGTTGGCTTCACCAGGATCTTGGCGACCGTTTTGGTTGATATCTAGGAAGGGTCGAATGACTACTTTGCCTAAAGAGCGGAAATCTTCTACCCGATCGTTAGTGCCTCGGATGCCACCAGTAGTGAGCAGGGTGGTAGTGAGGGCAACGGCGTAGGTGCCTTGGGTGCTGGTATCAGAAACGCCACGATAGCTAGCCTGAATCTGGAGACCAGGAATCAAATTTAGGTCGGCATTGGCAATAATTCCGCTACCGACGGTATTGAAGCCATAGCCCAGTTCTGTTTGCCAAAGTGTACGGCCATCGTTAGTGCGCTCAGGCGATCGATAGCGCCAGAGCGCGCTGGTGAGCTGAGAATTAGCTGTTTGGTTATTCTGATACCCCAGCACAAATTCGCTGCCACCATACAAGCTGAAGCCACCAGGGTAGTAAGTTATTTGGCCAATAGAGCCGGATTCATTTTGATTGTAGTTGGCTTGCAGGTTATTCCAGCGGCGACCAACACCAAAACGAGTTCGGCCTTGATCATCAATATCAGCACGTAGGGAAAGAGAGGAATTGGTATCGCTGGTGAAGTATTCACCTCCAATAGTCCCGCCCCTTCGGCTTTCATAGCTACTAATGGCGGTAAAGTTAGAACCTAAACGCCAGGAAGCATTTGCATTAGTCGAGAGTAAATCGCTAATGATATCAAAGGAGAAGTCGCGGGAGGGTCGATAGTTCAACCGGGAGATGTAGTCCCAATTTGTGCTGCTGCTGGTGGCGGCAGCGGCGATTTCGAGTTCTGTGCTGGGCTTCCAGAAAAATTCACCCACGCCTCGCACTTCACGATCATAGGCAATCCCGGCTCCGACGGTTAGAGATTCGGTGAGACCGCGCCGATATAACACACCCCCTTGGACAGCATCGAAGTCACCAAAGTTACCGCCTCCGGTGCGATTGGCACCAGCAGAAATGACAAAAGCATCGGCTCCTACAGGAATTTGGCCAGAAAAGGTGGTGAAGCTGATATCTCGGACAATGGGATTAGCCGTAAGTTGGCCTTTGGGGTAGAGCAAAACTTTATAGTCGCGCCCGACGGAGACATCATCTGAGATGCCGCTGACAGAAACTTTATCGAAGCGGTAGATGCCAGAGCTATCGACTAAAATTTCTTGGAGGAGCTGGTTGCGATCATTCCTCACTAGCTGCACCACGGTGCCGGGATCGGCGAAACCAGAAACAGTGCGGCTACTGCGCCGTGCTTGCAGACGATCTTGTAAGGTGTAGCTACCGCCGCTGGAGCGGTTAGGTGGATCGAAGCCACTGCGCTGCACGGTGGTAGCAGCCCAATAGCTGCCAGTACCATTGGTGCGGTAGCGCCAGAAGGGACTTTGGGAGCCAATGATCAGGTCATCAGTGGGGCGTTGACGTAGAATAACGGCTTCCGGGATATTCCAACTATTGGGGTTGCCGATGGCACCTTGGTTCAACCGCAAATACCAACCAGCATCACCAACGTTGCCAGCAGCTTGCAGTTCGCCTTGGGCAGTTGCTAAATCTACAGGCTGTTTAGCACCACCAGTTAAGTTCAAGCGCTGCTGAATAATGCTCAGACTGACACCATTGGGCTTGGGTGCAACATCGATTCCTTCGAGGCTAATAGGCGCAGCCTCGCCAGCAAATTCACCTAAGGTACCTCGGGGAGTAGTGATGTCTATTGCGTATTTATTGATATCAAATTTGACGATGAAGCCAGGAATACTTGCCAGATCTCTTGCCTTGATGACTCGACCGAGGGTTTTGTCGGCAAGAATGACGTTGGCAGGAAGCTTAAAGCGCTGGGTGGCGGTAAGAATTTCGAGGGTATCGCCAACTTCTTTGATCCTGAAGCCGAGGGCACTACTGAGTTCATCGAAGGGCAGCAGCCAGTCATCAAAATCGACGGCCTCAGAGCCGTTTTCTTGACCAAGGACAATGAAGCTTTCAATCTTGAGGCGATCATTGATAACCAGGCCAACAGGTAGTTTTTGTTGAGTAACGGCAGGTGCGGGGGAAACCTGCTGAACTAAGGACTGCTGAGCTGAGCTAGGCTGGGCAATTAATAGCAGGAACGAGGGGGAGATTAAAGCAGCGGTAAATGCTATTGCAGAGTTGAGTGATGTGAAACAGGACACGTTAGAACAAGGAAAATAGGTTTTCTCGAAGGGTATGAGGAAAGGCTCCTAAAGCTGGGGAATGGCCAACTTTAACTTGAAGGGATTAATAGTAGGGTTTGGCGATTCTCCTGTTATCACTGAACCAGAAAGTTCATAGTTACCGGCAGGTAAGGATAGTTCCTTTCCATCAATAGTTAAGGGAACTTCTCTTTCTCGATCCGATTGTAGTAATATGCCTCTAATTTGTCCATTGTAAAGCTTGCGACCAGCTTGACTAATTTCCCAGTCTACATTTGGAAATGCAGTACGACTGCCTCTATTAGCCATGACCAAAAATAGTTTTTTACTAGTGTTGTCCCACATCGCATTATCCGCTTGGATAGTTACTTGAGTATTGCCTTTACCGATAAAGAAAACTGAAGCTACCCTTGTTTTGATCAAAACTTTATTTCCACTTTGAGTTGTTTCTCTTTCTTTCAAATCCTCCAGAAATACCACAGCTCGATATTCTCCGTTGGGGAGATTAGCTGGAAGAGCGACAGAAACACGAATAGTACGAGAAACACCCGGTGGAATCACCAATTCACGAGGTGAAAATTGAAGGTACGGTGCAATACTACGGTCGTGATTACCAGTTATGGTAAAACCCTTCACGCGATCATAGTTAAAATTTTCTACGTAAGCCCTCATTCTCAATGGTTCTTTACCATTGTTGGTGACGGTAATAGAGCCTTTGGATTGACCATTGCGGATGCTATTGACAGTGACTAAAGGGGAAATAGTAAATTTTTGCGCCAAAGAGGGAACTGCAAACACTAAACTACTCAAAGCACCCAAAAACAAGCCAGTTAAAAGTTTCATAGATACTTCAGTACAGAAAGAAAATTAGAAAGTAAGTATAATCCTACTTTCTAATGGAGTTGTCTAGCCGACATTAAAACCTCGATTACAAGGTAATCAACAAACTACTGTTGGCTGCCTAAAAAAGCTTAAAGCTATATAAGAAGCAGAGGATTACTTAATAGGTTAGTCATGGTTTCCCTAAAATAATCCGATAGTAGTTTACTTAATTAAAACGTTGCTATGGAGTAACAGTCGCCACAATCGTAACTGTATAGTTACCAGCAGCTAGTATCTGACTAGTTGGAACACTAGCTTTAGCAGTTACATCTAAAGTCGAAACTGCGCTCGAAAAACCATTACTCAGATCGTTTTTCCTGACAGCAGAAACGGGATTTACCGCTGTGAAGCCTCCTGGCCCCACCGTATTGACTCCGAAATAAGCACCATTTCCATTGTCTAGCTTGTACGTATAAGCTACAGCTTGACCACCCAAAGCAGTAGTAACACCTGTTGCACTAGTCTCCAATTTTGAAGTAGTGGTGTTACACACAGTGCTAATTTTGCCTTTGGTGGTGGAAGTCAAAGAAGAAAGAAAACCTTGACCAGTGGGTAATACACCATCGGTAACAGCTAATGAGCAAGTCCCAGCAACCGAACCGGTGTGTATAGAGTCAAAGCTAGCAGCAGTTGTCGAGCCACCAGCAGCGGAGTTGTCACCATTAGCGTAAGCACTAGGAGCACAAACAGCAGCAACAGCTAATATAGCAACGGAAGCAATAATTTTTTTCATGATTTTGTATGAATGGGAGTAGTAAAGATAACAAGCCTGATGCACAAATTACAGTAAATATGAGTTAACTTAGAAAATGCGAGAGGAATTTACATCCCCGCACATTTTCTAAATCAAGCAAGATATAGCTTGGCTATAATGTTGCTACGGGGTAACAGTGGCAGTTACAGTTACTGTATAGTTGCCAGCCGCCAAATTTTGAGTAGCTGGAGCTGCAACTTCAGCAGTTACATCCAAATTTGATACTGAGCTTGACATCCCATTGCTCAGATTACTTACTACGACGGCAGGAACGGCATTAACCGCTACTAAACCTGTATTAACAGCCGAATAAGCACCACTTCCATTATTTAGATTGTACTTATAGGTCGCAGCTTGACCACCCAAAGCAGTAGTAACACCTGTTGCACTAGTCTCCAATTTTGAAGTAGTAGTGTTACACACAGTGCTGATTTTACCTTTAGTGGTAGAAGTCAGAGAAGGAACAAAACCTTGACCGGTGGGTAATGCACCATCAGTAACAGTTAGTGAGCAAGTCCCAGCAACTGAACCGGTGTGTATAGAGTCAAAGCTAGCAGCAGTTGTCGAACCACCAGCAGTGGCGTTGTCACCAGCAGCGTAAGCACTAGGAGCACAAACAGCAGCAATAGCTAATACAGCAACGGAAGCAATAAATTTTTTCATGATTTTGAAGAATGATGATTGTAAAGAAAACAAACTTGGAGAAGAAGCCAATTTAACAGCCCATAATTTAACGATTAATACAGCAAAATAGCATTGAACCCCACCTGAAATTAAGCAGGAGGATCAACATCTACCACCGCCTGAACCCGCACCGAGTAATCTCGCGCCGCCTGTAGCAAACGCCCATTACTCGCAGTTACCTGCACCTGATAAGACACCCGCCCTATCAACTGCTCCGCAGACGATCGAAAACCAATCATCGCATTGGTAACATAGTCCGAACTATTAGCAGCAGTAAAAATACCATTTGTACTAGTTACCCTAAACTGAGCTGTAGCCCCATGAGCATTAGTCGCTTCGATCAGTAATCGTAGGCGGCCAACCTTGCCCACCTTGCATCGCACTTCAAAAAAAGACTCACCCGCATAAGACTGTAGCTGCGTCGCCAAAGAACTATTGGGATACAAAGTTCCAGAGACCACACGGTCGATCGAACAAGGCGGATCAGATTGAGCTAAAGTTCCTAAAGGAAACAAGCCAATCAGTCCAGAACTTGCACTGATCGCAACAGCAAAGCGAAATACGCCTAATTTCATTGAGTAGCAATACCAACAGATGAACTAAAGGGACGTATCATGTAGCTCAAAATGAAGTAACAAAAAATAGCTAAGACTTTTTAAGACTTCAAATATACCTATGGCAAACCTAAATCAGCATTTGGCCCAAAGACTTTACGCTAGAAACGACTACACCGATAGCCAAGCACACAATAATACTCAAGACTTACAAAATATTCTGAAATTGAAATACCCTAGAATTGGGGGCATTTAAATTCATAAGCCTCGTAAACTCGAACACATAAGGTATCTTATTTTGAAATACGAGTATTTTACTCACCTAGCCTCACCTACACCCTCACCATTTTCTTTGGTGATTAAAACCTATTTGTGAGAGCTTGTGAGGATTTAAAAATTCTTGACTGCTTAATTTATCCTCTTTGTCTAGAGGTATTTGTACAAAATATATAAAGAAATAGCCCTGCTTTTTGGCATTTTCCACAAACTTTAAATTTATTCACAGTCAAATCACCCTAAGCTTGGCACTTCATAACCAAAAAATTAACAAACAGAAACATTATGAGTCACCTGTAAGTCATCTAACTCATCTGCTTGTAACTCAATATTTCAACAGGTTACGAGCGAATATCTCCAACTTCATCAGAAAAATCGCAGAGATCACCTAAACTAACGCAAATACAAATCCAACACCTCATGACAGTGCTGATCTTGACCCGTCACCGACATAGACCTTACCGTACCCTTCGACTCGCTTAGTACAGCTTCCCGCAACTGCGCCAGCACCTCAGCCGCCGGATTCACCAACACCAAACAACATCGATGCTGACGCTGCAACATCGCCAACAACAGATCCACCGGCGGACAACCTACCGCTGCCGCATCATACTCCACCACCAACAACATCGATCGCACCTCCAACATCTCCAAAAAAGCCTCGATCGCCCCCGGCTTTCCCCGCACCAACTCTGGAATCTGACCAAACCCCGATCCTGTCAGCAGCCTAGTCAACACATCATCAAACGACTCACACTGCCAAACATGTACCATTATCGTTTGATCAAACCGCCGAGAATACCGCTCCAACATAGAAGTTGTTAAAGAAGAATTTTTCGACTGACCCAGTGGTTCTAGGCAAACCACCTGCGCCCGATTTTCCCTCAACCACGCCTGACAGACAATCATTAACGGACTACGTAATGGATTTTTTTGATCCATTGCCGCTGCCAAAACCTCTAAAAAGTTCTGCTGATTGACTTTTTGTTTCAACACAACAGTAAGATCTTTAAAAAGAGCTGAAGCCGCATTTTGCAGCGATCCCTCGGTGTACCTTTCGGCCACCGCCATTTGCTGATAAGTTTTTCTCTGTAGAACACCCGCAATAATGCATCGTTCACGATCACTCAAACTATTTTTCCGACTGGGATGATTGGATAACGCAGCCAACAAAAAATCTAATACCCGTTCATCAGGCAACATAGCAAAATACTAATGTAGTAAGTTAATTTAGCTTTTTATATTAAAAAATATATTGAAGCACGCAGATTATTGTACTACTGAAACTCTTAGATGTTAACCATTTGGCTAGAAGTTCCAAAAACAAAATTTTAGAAAGCCATGACCGATTCAACCCCGATCGCCCAGCATATTCAAGAACTCGAAGCCTACCTCGATAACTTATTGGTAGCCCTACAGCGCGGCGAACTTCCGGTAAACCTGCAACGAGTCACCCAAGTCTTTGATCGCATTGTCACCGAAGACCTACCTCGCCTCAGCCTCACCCCCGAAAAACTCGTTGCCACCTACAACGACGTACCCAGTTTACTAGCCGCTTACTCGATCGAAGCCAACATCACTAGCGAATCTTTCCAAAACGCCAGCCGTGACAGCGTGATCTTTGGTCGCGAACTAAATGGCAACTACTGGATAGTCCCCATGATCGACCCTCCGGGCTGCGCTTGGCTACTGCTCAACCCCCAGCGCAAAATATTGTTCGATCGACTGCAATCTCTACCTCTAGCCTTTGACTTCGATAAATCAACAGAAAACCTCTTGATCAAAAAACCAGCCCTAGTCAAACTGCTGCCCACCGAACCACCCACTTGGCAAGTCCTCAAAAAAGGACAGCTCGACAGCAGTGGTCAAGTAGATAGTGGCAATCAAGCTCTGCCAGCCGAAATTACTCGGCTTAACAAAGAACTGCGATCATTAGAAGACCGCAACAACTTTCTGAATCAGCGCATTGATCGACTCACCCAAGCTCTACAAGAATCTCAAGACTCCGTAAACCAGCGACTCGAAAAGTTCAAAGCTGCCCTTGTTGAACTCATCAATGCTAAAAAATAGGATTTTATGGCACCGCCTTCAGGCGACTAACCTTCAAGAAAAACTTTCCGCCGCTGGTATCACTAAAACCCTGCACTCTTACCGTGTAAGACCCCGTCTTTTTAATGCGAGCAAATAATAAAGAATTACTCGAACCATCTGGACCATCATCATTTTTGCCGACAGTTTTGCCCTCCTTGCTCAACAGGGTCACTACTGTATCAAAGTTATCGGAGGTAAGCTCAATTACCACCTGCTCACCGCTAGCTAGCTGAATGGCATAATCACGAGCAAAGCCGCCATCACCCAAAGGGATATCTCGATCGGTTAAAGCATCAGCCACTTCATTGCTTGGAGGCAACGAAATAGGAGTGTATACTCGGTTATCTTGGGCAGCTACCCTGCCAGAATTTATCAATATCAGAAGCCCACCAAGGGTAATTCTGTTGGCGATCGGCCATATTCTCGAAAAGAGTCTTAGAAATTTTTTAGACATGGGGGTAGATTTAGTAGGCAGCACCGTAGTTTTTGACTCCCTCATAAATATATATCGAACATCATGTCCCAGTCACCTATCTCTCAATTACCTTCAGCCACAGATTTACAGAGTTTCTTAGAAATAGCCACCGAAGCCGCCCTATCTGCCGGAGCAATTATTAATCACCATCGAGATAACCTCGCTGGCCAAATTGAGTCTAAAGGCCGCCCTGGCGACTTAGTAACCGTGGCCGATCGAGAAGCAGAAGCCCGGATTGTGGAAATTTTGCAGCGTCATTTGCCGACTCATAGCATTTTGGCCGAAGAGACTGGGAAATATGGGAATAGTAATGCAGAGTTTTTGTGGGTCATTGATCCCCTAGACGGCACCACCAACTACGCTCACCAATATCCCTTCAGCGCAGTTTCGATCGGCCTATTAGTCGCCGGAGTACCCACTCTGGGCGTGATTTTTGATCCATGGCATCAAGAACTTTTTCGGGCAGCCACCGGGTTTGGCGCTACCTGTAACCGCCGATCGATCCGGGTTTCCCAAACTGCAACTCTAGCTGAGAGTTTGTTGGTCACGGGCTTTGCCTATGATCGACGAGAAACCACCGACAACAACTATCGAGAGTTCTGTTACCTTACTCACCACACCCAAGGCGTGCGCAGAGGCGGAGCAGCAGCGATCGACTTAGCCTATGTGGCTTGCGGTCGGCTCGATGGCTATTGGGAGCGCGGCTTATCTCCTTGGGATTTGGCCGCTGGAGTAGTGATTGTACAAGAAGCTGGTGGATTAGTCAGCGCCTACGATGAAAGCCCATTCGTGCTGGATTCTGGTCGAATTTTGGCCACCAATGGCCATCTACAGACACCACTCAGCCAAGCTTTAGCAAAAGTTCAGGCAACTCCCTGGGAATTTCCCACCGAGTTATTCTGAGCGGCAGCCCAGCATTACTAACGTCCACACATTAGAGATATCGGCTATCTGCTGCAACAAGTATGAATCTCAAACCAACCCAAGGCTTATTTAAATTTGACTTCACTGACCATCATGCCTTTTTGGGGGTGTCTGTAGATGCCGATGCCACGGGTGTACGCGATCGATACAAAGAGGTTGCTCGCTTAATGCACCCAGATAGCGCTAACTGGCAAACCGTCAGCGAAAAAATGCTAGCCACCAAGATTTTTTCGAGTGTGGTGAACCAGTCATATGGTCAAATTTCTAAAGCTGCGCAGCTTCAAGAACAACAGGCCATGTTAGAACTGCTAGCCAAAAGAATCACGGCTGATGCGGGCAAAATTGATATCATTAGCAGCAGTGCCCAGAAACTCTATCAGCAAAGTACCGAAGACCTAAATCGCGTCTATCACGAGTTGTTGAGAGAGTTAGCTCTCAAGCAATATACCTTGCTAGAAAATAGCACTGAAGTTACCGGTAATATTAGTGAGCTAAATCTTGTTTATTTACTCCGAAAACGTAATCAAGCTAGTCGTCTTCCCTTGGCCAGTGCTAATTCTGCTACCAATAAAACAGTAGAGCAACCGCCAGTAGAAACAACAACTGCAATCGAAACACCAAAAGTCGCCGAAATATCTAAAAACCCCTTGCAAGGAGAAAAAGCCATGCGACGGGCAGAGGAATATATCAATATGCGGAATTGGACTAAGGCAAATGTGGAATTACGGGAAGTCTTAAAAGATGATCCTAATAACGCGATCGCCCATGCCCAAATGGCGATTGTCTATTATCGTCAAAATCAGGTAACGATGGCTAAAATGCACATTAATAAAGCTATCCAGCTAGATCCTAGCGCCCCGATCGTGAAAAATGCTAAGCAAGAAATCAAAAAGATGATGTCTGACACTCCAGTCGCCAGTAAGCCATCAGCTACAGCCGGAAAGGGTGGATTGTTTGGCATGTTTGGTAAAAAGTAGTTTTTCCTTAGTAAAAAAGGAGGCAATGCCTCCCAAAAGCTTTCACTAAATTAATATTTGACTTGTTAACGGCTAGCTAAGCTACTCACTAATTGTTTTTGGTTTTTGGATTCGATCGCTGCGCTTGCAGTAAAAGCTACCGATGGAGATCTGAACATTTGCGAGATGCTAGTGTTATTTTCGGTTTGAGCAATCATTGGCAAAGCAGACTGAAGATGAGAAGCTACAGCTACCGTGGTCGCATCATAGGTTTGAGTGGCAATTTTGGGATATAGACCAATGCCAATAATCGGCACTAACAAACAAGCCGTAATAAATACTTCCCGAGGTTTGGCATCTAACCAAGCCGATGATTCGGCAGCCAGCTCATCTTGTTTTCCATAAAAGACTTTGCGCAACATTGACAACAAATAGATTGGAGTAAGCATGATGCCTACTGCGGAAAGTAACACTACCACAATTTTGAAGCTGTCACTGTAGGCGGTGCTAGTTGTCAAACCAAGAAAGATAGTGAGTTCTCCTACAAAACCACTCATTCCAGGTAGAGCTAAAGAAGCCATTGAACCGGCAGTGAACAAAGCAAAAGTGGTGGGCATCGATCGAGCGATACCACCCATCTTTTCCATAGACAATGTGTGAGTGCGATCGTAAGTCACCCCAGCCAAGAAGAACAACGCTGCTGCAATCAAACCATGAGAGATCATTTGCAACACAGCCCCATTGATTCCTAGGGCAGTGAAAGAAGCAATACCAATCAACACAAAACCCATGTGGGAAATCGAAGAATAAGCCAATCTTCTTTTCAGATTGTCTTGAGAGAAAGCGGCCAAGGCTCCATAGACAATATTGACTACACCCAGAATCGCCAGCATCGGTGCAAAGTACACATGAGCATGGGGTAGCATTTCGGCATTCATCCGAATCAAGGCGTAGCCACCCATTTTTAACAACACACCCGCCAGCACCATTGAACCGGGAGCCGGTGCTTCACCGTGAGCATCGGGCAACCAAGTATGAAAAGGAAAGATAGGTAGTTTAACGCCGAAGGCAATCAAGAATCCTAAATAAGCAGCAATTTCTAGGCCGATCGGATAATCCTTCATTCCTAACTCAGTCATATCAAAAGTTAGATGATTGCCAGAGAAAGCTAAAGCCAGAGCCGCCACCAAAATGAAGATCGAAGAAAGAGCGGTATAAATAATGAACTTAGTAGCTGCATACATCCGCTTGGGTCCACCCCAAATTGCAATCAGTAAATATACCGGCACTAGTTCGATTTCCCACAGCAAAAAGAACAGCAGCATGTCCTGAGTCAAAAACACCCCAATTTGGGCACTGTACATTACTAGCATCAGAGCAAAAAATAAGCGGGGTTTCTTAGAAGTCTCCCAACCAGCAAATATTGCCAAAGTTGTCACAAAACCCGTCAAAACTACCAGGGGCATTGATAATCCATCTACACCGATCGACCAATTCAGACCAATCTGCGGAATCCAGGCATACTGCTCTACCAGTTGCAAGCCAGAGTCACCGAAGTTGTACTGGGTAGCAAACACATACAAAATACCCACCATTTCAGCAATGGCAGCAGCGAGCGTGTACTGCGGCAAAATCTTGCTGTCTTTGGTGGGGAGAAACGGAATCGGGAGTGCAGCGATTAGAGGAAAAACAATGATGGCAGTCAGCCAGGGGAAATGACTCATGATCTGTAGGGACTAGAAAGTCTGGGGTATAGTATCGTCCTGCACAACAGCCTCTTAGCAGTCAGCACTAGGAATAAATACTCATCAGATCTGATTTTATACCTAGTTACATTTTATGGCAAGATGTCAAGAAAAGTAAATTTATGTAAACGATTAGCCAAATCTAGCTTACCCCGCCAGCAATGAATCTTGCAGCCAGGGTGATTTTGGCGTTTACACCATCTCAATGAAGTACAACCAAGTATAATTTTCGAGGACATTGGAGTTTGACATACTCCTCTGCCTAAACCTGCGACAGTTTTGCCTGAATGCATTCGGGCACGACCTGCGTACACGTTTGGTCTGAGGTTGCCTCAGACCCGTGCGTGGCAGGTTGTCTGGCAGGTCGGCACAGGGCTTTACGGCTACTAACGGTAATCAGACAATTTTTATAAACATCTATGAATATCTTTACTGCTAAGAAATTACGCCAACGGCTTGGCATCAAAATGCTATCGGTTGGTCTAGGGGTTTTGCTGTTAGCCTGTAATCAAACCAAACCCGAAGAACCCACGGCTCCGCCGCCTAAACCCAAACCCACCAGTGACAAACCTCAAGTAGTGGCCACGAGCAGCGTTATTTGTGATTTGACCAAAATGATTGCGGGCAGCTCGATCGATCTCAAATGCCTAATTCCCCCAGATAAAGAGCCGCAAACTTACGAAGCCAATATCACCGACTTGAATAATGCTGATGTTTTGCTTTACAACGGCTATGGGCTAGAAGCAGGAATGGATAAAGCCATTAAAAGCAGCACCGCTGAAAAAAAGGTAGCAGTAGCCGAGTTAGCAGTGCCCAACCCTGAAAAGAAAGACGGGAAACCCAATCCCTATCTTTGGCACAATGCTTTCCGGGCGCTAGAAATGGCCAAAACTATCAAACGCACCCTCTCTGATGTTGCCCCCAAGAATGCAGAGCTTTACACCAAAAACTACGATAACTTTGACAAACAAATGACTGTGATGCAGGAGTGGCTCAAGCGTCAGATTGCCAGCATTGAACCCAAAGATCGACAGCTCGTTAGCAGTAGGAACTCTTTGGTCTACTACTCCAACTCCTACAATATTGCGATAGAAGGCTCGGCCTACGGCAACAGCACTGCGGACAAACCTACCTCAGAGCAGGTCGAAAAAACTGTAGCACGACTGAAGAAACTAAAAATCAAAGCCGTCTTTAATGAAGTCAACACCGATCCACTGCCACTGGCCGAAATCGCTAAAAAAGCTGGCATCAAGGTAGCTAAAGGTGAGCTATATGCAGATGGATTAGGCAAAGAAGGCAGCGATGCCGATACCTACATCAAAATGATGCAGCACAATACCAAGGTCATTTTAGAAGGTTTAGGCGGCAAATATACTGCTATCCAGCTACCAAAAGAGGCTAAAGAAAAAAATAAAAAAGAAGATAAAAAGAAATAGGCCACATCGCCCAGATTTGAAAAGTTGAACTGTAACAAAGCTTGTATTTTCCGGCGGATCTACCAGCTTCTCTTCTAGGATGATTCCTAAGTTTTAAAAAACAGTTCGACACACTTCTTTACAAAGAAGCCATACGGACTCGAAACGTTTTAATCTAAGACTGGTCTAGTTTGCGCTAGGCAGTTATATTTTTTCGGAACTGGTGACAGCAAGTCTCCAGCGCCCGGTATGTAAAATCAGGTGCCCAGCTCAGCCCCAATCAGCTCGCGGCTTTCATTCGATCGCTGTAAAGCATTATGGGCGGCAGGAACCAAGCTTAAAAGATACACATTTTAATGTTGGGAGATTAATAATCTAATGAGTGTTAAAGCCAGTGGTGGAAGCTCTGTTGCTCGTCCGCAACTATACCAAACCTTACCCGTCTCAAAAATTTCCCAAGCTGAGCAGCAAGACCGCTTCTTGGGTATCGGTGAACTCAGCGAGCTGACAAGCTATTTCAATTCTGGCAACCGGCGGCTCGAAATCGCCCAGATCATTACGGCTAACTCCGACTTAATCGTCTCACGGGCGGCCAACCGGATTTTTACCGGCGGTTCGCCAATGGCCTTTTTAGAAAAGCCCGACCAACCCGAAGAATCGATGAAGCTCACCGCCAGCGGCATCAAAACTTCAGAATTGGGTGGAGTCACCTTTGTCGAAAACAAAAGTGGTTTGTTTGATGGGGTGAAAAACCTATTTACCGCTACTGGCAGCGGTCCAATTCCTTTAGGATTTCAAGCCATCAACGTGTCGAAGTATGGCCCAAGCAACATGCAGAAGTCCCTGCGGGATATGAGCTGGTTTTTGCGCTACCTAACCTATGCGATTGTGGCTGGCGACCCGAATATTTTGATCGTGAATACTCGCGGCCTGCGAGAAATTATCGAAAGAGCTTGCTCTACTGCCGCTACGATCGTTGCCATCCAGGAAATGCGGGCGGCTTCGTTGGGCTACTTTAGCAAAGATGCTGAAGCCCGCGAAATGATTGGCACCTACTTTGATGCTCTGTTAACAGAGTTCAAATCTTCTACGCCTGCCAACAAGGTGCGCCAGCGTCCTACGGACGACCAGCAAGGTCTGAGCTTGCCTCAGGCTTACTCTGAAGCTGCCGAGCGTCGTCCCAAGTATGCGATGAAGCCCGGTTTGTCGGCATTAGAAAAAAATGACGTAATCAAAGCGGCCTATCGGCAGATCTTTGAGCGCGACATTACCCGAGCTTACAGCCAGTCCATTTCAGACTTAGAATCTAAGGTGAAAAACGGCGAAATCTCCATGAAAGAGTTTGTGCGCCGTGTGGCCAAATCTCCTTTATATCGCCAGCAATTCTTCTTGCCTTTCATTAACAGTCGGGCATTGGAATTAGCTTTCAAACACATTCTTGGTCGTGGGCCATCTTCTCGAGAAGAAGTGCAAAAATATTTCTCGATCGTTTCTAGCAAAGGTCTGGCTGGTCTAGTCGATGCCTTGGTAGATTCCAACGAGTACAGCGATTACTTTGGCGAAGAAACTGTTCCTTATCTGCGCGGTTTGGGTCAAGAAGCTCAAGAGTGTCGCAACTGGGGGATACAGCAAGACCTGTTTAGATACAGTGCGCCTTTCCGCAAGATTCCTAACTTCCTCACCACTTTTGCTTCCTACGACAAGCCCTTGCGTGACCAGCATGTGTATGGTTCGGGCAACGATCCGTTGGAAATTCAATTTGGTGCAATTTTCCCCAAAGAAACTCGCAACCCTAGCTATAGTCCTGCACCTTTTGGCAAAGACACCCGCCGAATTTTGGTTGCCCAAGGCCCTGGTATCAACAACCAGCTTAGCAATCCCGGCGCACGCGGTGTAGCCCCTGGCACCTTAGGAGCAAAGGTCTTTAAGCTCGATCAGTTACCCGGTGGCAAAGGCAGCGTGAAAGGCACTAGTGTTACCTTCGCCGAAGTTTCCACTCAAGCCATTATCAAGGCGGCGTATCTGCAAATCTTTGGTCGGGATGTTTACTCTGGTCAACGTCAGACTGTATTAGAAATCAAGCTAGAAAACGGCGATATCTCCATGCGAGAATTTGTGCGCGGCTTGGCTAAATCTGATCTCTTCCGCAACTTGTACTGGACTAAGTTGTATGTAGTGAAGGCGATCGAGTACATTCATCGGCGGTTATTGGGTCGGCCTACTTATGGTCGCCAAGAGATGAACAAGTACTTTGATCTCTGTGCCAAGAAAGGCTTCTATGCTTTGGTAGACGAGATTATTGGCTCCAAGGAATATGAAGAAGCTTTTGGTGAGGATACTATTCCTTACGAACGCTACCTCACTCCGGCTGGGGTTAGTCAGCGCAAGCTGCGGATTGGTAGCATTACCGATACTGGCGTGGGTACCAATGCTCAAATCGAGGCTACTCCACGATTTGTAGAGTTGGGTCATGTGACTACCGAGCGTTCTCAACCAGATATCACTTTCCGCACCAATCAAGGTGTGACCAAAAAGCGCGAACAAACCAAGGTGTTCAAGCTCACCCAAGCCAACGATAAGCTTCAGCTCAATACTGTGGTGCAAGCGGCCTATCGTCAAATCTTCGAGCGGGATATCGCTCCTTACTTGCTTTCGGCCAGTGAGTTCAGCAAGCTAGAAAGCCAACTGGGCAACCAAGAAATCAACCTGAAGGAATTCATCGAAGGTTTGGGTACTTCCCAGCTTTACATCAAGGAGTTTTACACCCCTTACCCAAATACTAAGGTAATCGAGTTAGGTACTAAGCACTTCTTGGGTCGGGCACCGTTAGATCAAGCTGAAATTCGTAAGTACAATCAAATCTTGGCTTCTGCGGGTATTCGTGGCTTTATTGGCGAAATGGTTAACAGCATGGAATATTTAGGAGCTTTTGGGGAGGATGTAGTTCCTTACAACCGTTTCTTGACTCTACCTGCTGCGAACTATCCCAATACTCAGACTCTTTACAACAAGCTAACTAAGCAAGATAAAGTCTTGGTGGTACCGAGCTTTTCATCATCAAGATAACAGTAACGCTGTAATAACAATAGCTTTAAATATTAGATGGGGTGAAAGCTCCATCTTTTTTGTGAGCCAGTCGCAGCTTTCGTGCGGCGGGTAACTGCCACCAAGCTAAATGTGGTAAATCGTGATGTTCTTCGTGGTAGCCGAAGTGATAACAACTAATAAATGACCAAAATTCTGAAAAAGGTGTACTGGTCGATCGGCTCTTGTTTATATAACCACCCACCGGTTCACTATGGGGCAGAAAAGTACCAAAGAAAAATAGCTGAAAAGAGCTGGCCACCGAAGGAAACACCCAGAACCAAGCCATATTAACTTCTGGGACATGTAGTAGCTGGTGAATTGCATGAAAAATCGAAACCAGCAAGACAATCCGCAGCCAGCTCCAGTAGTTCTGCATAAAGTTGAAATACCAGGCAAAGAAATTGCTCTGTTTGCCATTGTGATAGTCTGGATCGCCAACTACTGCTGGAATCTGATGATGGGTATTGTGCATTAGACGCATTTTGCCGAAGGGAAACATGGCATACACAAACAGCACAAAGCTACCGATCGCATCATTTACTTTAGGATTGTTGGGGGCGATCGATCCGTGCATTCCATCATGAGCTGTCACAAACAGTCCCACGTATAAAAACATTTGCCATGCAAAGCCCACGAATTTTAGCCAGGTCGGTAACTGGGCGAGATCTAAACTGAATAATGCCATTGTGCTGGTTATCCAGATCCCAATTAGCGACAGTGCTACCCACAGTCCCTTGTTTGTCGCCTTTACGGTCATTCCTAACTCCAATCGTTCAAAGACTTCTATAAAATGCCTCACGTACCTTAACATTTATAGAGCAATGGGCAGTAGTATTCGTAGATAACAGCAGGCATCTATCGATGGGTTAAACTAATCAAAAGCTAATTCCACTAAATCCATGTTTCAGGTTTCTAAAAATATCAGTCTGCCTCTTGGCGAGATCGAAATCAGCGCTATTCGATCGCAGGGTGCTGGCGGTCAGAATGTAAACAAGGTAGCCAGTGCCGTTCATTTACGCTTTGATATTTTGGCTTCGTCGTTGCCAGAGCATTACAAGGCAAGACTCTTAAAACTGTGCGATCGAAGGATTACCACAGAGGGCGTGGTGGTAATTAAGTCTCAGGAACATCGCAGTCAGGAGCGGAACCGTGATGAAGCGTTCGATCGATTGCGTTCTTTGATTTTGAGTGTGGCGGTGGTGGTGTTGCCCCGTAAAATTAGGCAGCCCAGCGTGGGTCAGCATCGAAGACGGCTAGAGTCCAAGAAAAGGCGATCAGAAACTAAGGAGCTGCGGCGGAGCGTGGAGTAGATGGATAACAAGCAGTTATTTATAGATGGATACTTAAGTAGAATTTCTGAGCAGTTTGGAATTAATAAAGATACTGCCTTTGAGATTTTTTCGATCGCAGCTATCACTGAGCGCCCATTTCAGGAAGTATATGACGATATTCAAATTAGGCAGAAGTTAGATACTAATCTCAAAGGTAAGGATGGAGGGATAGATGGTGTAGCGTTTGTGGAGCAAGGTGGCTACTACACATTAATGGTTTTTCAGTGTAAAAACAGCTTGAGTTTAAAAGCCAATCAGCTAGATAAGTTTCGACACGACGTGGATGATCTTTTTGTCTATGGAATAGACAAGCTGCATACAGAGTTACTTCAGCCAAAAATCAATGAATATCAGCAGCTCTCGAAAGATGGGTTTATTATCGAAATCAAGTATTATTTCATCTACGCTGGGGCAAATAATGATCCCAATTATGCTGCAAATAACAACATATATCAGGCTTACCATAAACCAGATGAATATGAAATCTGGGATATAGAAGCGATTTATCAGAAAATTAGTCAGCTTATTAAGGCTCAGGCTAAACGTAAGGATATTAAATTCATTTTTAATCCGCAGCTCTCCAATATTGTGATTTCTGATCGGCAGGGGCAAGGTCTTTACACATATTCTGTTGGTAATGTCCGAGCCGCAAATTTTCGGATTGCCGCCGATGAACTTTGCCAGTTAGTTGAGCAAGAGCTGGTAGCTAATAATACATACAAATTTCTTTTTTCTGATAATATCCGGTCTTTTTTAGGATTTAAAGTCAGACCAAATCAGAGGATGAAAGGGACTTTAACAGATCCAGATGCAGCGATCTATTTTCCATTGCTGAATAATGGGGTGACAATTATCTGTGAAAAAATGGAGATTCCAGCGACGTTACAGAATGGCAAATATATTTTGCCAGCTCACAACCCGATCATTGTGAATGGTTTGCAAACTACTCGGGTGATCTATGAAGTGCTAAAAGAGAGCAAGCGCAGGGGGATTAATAGCCTGCACAATGTTTTTGTTAATGTGCGGTTATATGAAACAAGTGACACGGAGATAGTTGAAAAAATCACAGATGCCACTAATACTCAGACCCCGATTTCTTACAAAGACAAAGTGAGCAACAAAGATTTTAATTTGTATGCCAAAGAAATATTCGCAAATAATGGAATAGCGTACATTACTAAGCGAGGTGAGGTTTTTTCTAATCATCTCAGTAAGCAGTTGAAATCTACAATAGAAAGCGATACGCTGCTGCGCTTTTGGTATGCGACTTTTTATGAGCAGCCAGAAACGGCAAAAAATAGTGTATACGAAGTTATGGAGGCGGTCTTTGATGCGGCCAACAATAATGTTCATCCACTGCACGAATTATTTAACGGCGAAAAAGATTCACCGATATACCAACAGTTGCTTTACGCTTACAAAATTTATCGTTGTGTTCAAGGAAAAAAAGAAACTCAACAAAATGCCAGGGGATACAATAGCCATGCGATCGAGCTGTTGGCCTATGGTGTTTACAAGTATTTAGAGGATGATTTGGTCGGCATTAACAATCCCGATCGCCTGGAGGAAGCCTATCAGTTTGCTTTTAATATGATGGCGCAAATCATCAAAGCACAGCTAGAGCTTTATAGGCAGCAAGGAAAGTCATTTTCTTACAGCGGCTACTTTCGCAAATCTAAGTGCCGATTTGAATACAATATTAGAGCTGGCATTATTGATGATGATTCGATCGTTGAGAAGCTAAAAAAAGGTCATTAATTATTTTGCTTTAATTTGTTATCTTCGCTGCTTTCGACAATACTCGATCAGTCAACAGATTCATAAAAAGCACGAGTCAGAATATGTTTCTAACTCGTGCAGCTTAAAACCTAACTGACTACTTCATTAACTTCTTAACAGAAGCCATAATGCCTACTGGGTCAAGACCTTGGTGAGGGAATTGCTCCCATAGACCGCCACAGCCTTCGATGTGAGTACCAAGGTGATTGTAGTTAGGCTTGTAGCCACGCTCTAGCAGCCAGGAACCAAAACGGCTACCCAAGCCTGTTTTACGGTTGAAAGATTCCACTACTAATACCATTGGCGATTTACCAATTTTGGCCATAGTCTCTTCATCGATCGAAGTCAAAGTAGCCTTATTAATTAAACCCACATCAATTCCCTCTTGCTTCAGACGCTCCACCGCATCCAAAGAGCGATATAGCGCTTCACCATAGCTCACAATATAGCCCTGAGTACCTTCCCGGATTACTTCATCTTTACCAGAGACAAACTTGTAATCACCACCAAAGAACTCTTTACCATCAGTACCTAAAATATTGGGCACCTTCGATCGAGTAGAGAACACAAAGCGCAAGCCAGGATTATGGAAAATAGTCTCTAAACAAGCTCGCATTTGGTTGGGGTCAGCCGGGAAATACAAATTAGTGGCATAACCATCACTCAAACCATTATCAGCGAACATATTGTTCAAACCAAAGTGGCAAGTGTTATCGGCCATGTCATCAATTCCAGAATGAGAGAAGTGACTCAGCACATTGGAGTTGTTTAACCGCGCCATAGTAATCTCAGAAATACACATTTCTAAGAAAGCGCTAAAAGTACCAAAAATACCCTGCTTACCAGCTTCCATGCCAAAGCCCGCTGCTGCTGAGAAGTTACCGCGCTCCATGATGCCAGAAGAAATAAATACTTCGGGGTAAGCATCGTGAATTTTCTTCAGACCACAAGAGCCTTCTAAATCACTGTCAATTACCCGGACTTTGGCAACCCGATCGGCCTCACTCATTTTGCCGAGGATCGATACACAAGCATCACCAAACACGTTGCGGTTGGCATCCATCGTAGTGGTGGAACCCAAGAAAGTGTAGTCTTGCTTAGCAGGCTTGGCCGATTCAATTAAAGCAACAGCTTCATTGTGACCGCGCTCTTTGAGGTATTCTATGGCCAGCTTCACCGAAATCACGTCGTGACCGTGAGTAGAGCCTTCTAACCCCTTAATGCCGGGGCACATCGGGCGCTTATTGATAATAGCGATCGGGCCGGGGGTGTTGATGGCGGTACAGATATTTTTGTACAGACTATCGATATCTTCACCGTCGCCTTCGATTACTTGTAAGCCATGACCGGTGAGAGTCTGCGCTACAGTACAGCCTTTCAAATATGCCGAAGGATGGCCAGCGATCGTGACATCATTGTCATCAATAATTAACTTGACATTCAAGCCCTGAGCCACAGCTAGTCGAGCAGCTTCAGCATCGTTACCTTCTTGCTGTGAACCATCGGAGCCTAAGCAAAAAGCAATCTTGCTAGGGTTAGCCATGGCTACGCCGTTGACATAAGGCCACATGTGACCCAGACGACCGGAGCTGAACTTTACACCAGGAGTGAAACCTAGCTCGGGGTGTCCAGGTAAGTGAGAATTTGCTTCTCTATAGAGCATGAGCTGCTCAGCAGGCAAGTCGCCATGCAAAGTGGACATCAAATACTGAGTGGCTACCCGGTGGCCTGCTTCGTCAAAAAAGATCGGAACGAACTTATCTGCATGGCTGCGAAACAGAGCATCTAGAATCATTACTTCGGGCACGGTGTCATAAGGGCCGCCGGTGTGGCCGCCTACGCCTCGGGCAGCACCAGTAGCGGTGAAAAAGACGATCGCGTCGCGGCAGAGTTGAATATTGAATTGCAGATCAGCTTTCTGCTCGGCGGTAAGAGTGGGCTGGCTGGGGTCGAGGGTGATTTTCTTATAAGCGCTAAGGTCGATCGGGAATTTAGTCATATATTTTCTCTCATAACAAATTTTATGCCAGCCGTAGGCTGATTCAGGAAAGAGTATATCTTAGTGAGCCACCGGGAACCCAATTTTAGTAAGAGAACCCAACTTTAGTATTTTTTGATCACTTGGATATTCACACCAGTCTTAGGAGCTAGAGTAACTCCTCGTCTGGCTGGGGCGATCGGCAATTTATCTGTGAGCTTTAATTCACAGCCTGCCAAAATTTCGGTGATCACCAGCTTTAATTCCATTTGTGCCAAAGCCAGACCAACACAGCGCCGACTACCACCGCCAAACGGAAAATATTCGTAGGGCGAAAACTGTCTGTCTAAAAACCGCTGAGGATTGAAAACACTTGGTTCGGGGTATAAATCTGGGCGATGATGAGTCAAATATATCGAACCCATCACTACGTTGCCTGGAACAATATCGTACCCCTGTAATGACACTGCTTCTTGAGCAATTCGAGGAAAGGTCAACATTGCCACCGGATGAATCCGCAACACTTCAGAGCAAAAGGCTCCCAAATAAGCCAATTTACTCACTGCCATGCCATCTCGTTCTTCACCCAATGTCGCAATCTCTGCCCGCAGTTTTGCCTGCACTTCTGGCAGCATGGTGCTCCAATAAATTGCCCAAGACAAAGCTGTAGCAGTAGTTTCATGCCCAGCAAACAGCAGTGTCATCAACTCATCCCGTAATTCTAAATCATCCATGCCCTGACCATCGGCATCTTTCGATCCAATCAATAAATTCAAAATATCAGTGCGATTAGGTTGATAATTGCTGCGCCTTTCCGAAATTTCCTGATAAATCAATTTGTCGATTTCGATCATGTTGCGCTGAAACTTACCCCAAGGACTCCAGGCTCCTAAGTCTTGCTGTAATTTGGGAATAAAGAGATAGCTAGATTTTAGGGGAGAATCGGTTAAAGACAGTAACTCCACCAGTTTTTCTCGAATCTGATCAAACCTTTCGCCTTGGTATATACCAAACACCGTCTGCAAAATCACCGACAGCGAGATGGACTGCATTTGCTCGCGGGCATTTAGGGTGGTGTTGAGTGGCCACTGGGTAATTAAATCACGGGTAATTTTCTGAATCAAGCTATTATAGCTGCGTACTTTATCTCCATGAAAAGCGGGCATCACCAACTGACGACGCTGACGATGCTCAGGTTCATCTAATAAAATAGTCCCATGGTCGCCCAAAAATGGCTGAAGAATTTGGTTAACACTTCCCGGAGCTGCAAACTGCTTGGTGTCACTGGTCAAGAGCTGCTGTACTGCGGCGGGGCTGCTAGTGAAAATGACTCCTTTAAACAGGCCAGTCATCTGGACAGCAAAAGTATCTCCATACCGTCGATCGCAGTCATGCAGATACTTCACCGGATTCGTGATCCATTGCCATAGCTGAATGGCGTTGGGATTTTTAACTTCTGGGATGGGAGTCATAGAGCTGTTCAGATAGTTGCTGTTAACATTATAGCGATTTAATTTTCCAGACAAGAATCACCGTATCAAACCTTTGATGCGGCAAGTAGTTAAAGATCTGATTTAAAAAGAAAAATTACTGCCAAACAGACTAACTCCAACATCACTAGCCTGGAATCCAGTGGTTCCTTGGATCTCTACTAGCAATTCTCCGCTACCAAAGCCAACATTGCCAGTGATACCATCTCCGGCTCGTAATTCAGTACTGATGCCATTAGAAACCACATCAACATTTTGAATGCCTTTAAAATGAACTTGATCATTCATTTCATTTTGACCACGCACAAAGTTGATGATGCTGTCTTTGCCGTCACCACTTTCATAGCTAATAATATCCATTACAGCTCCAGCGGCACCGAGATTAATTTTGTCGTTGCCAGCACCACCTACTAAATAGTTGTATTTCGATGCAGTACCTGCATTTAATATGTCATCTCCACCTCGACCAAATAGATCATTGAAACCAGTTGAGTTACTACCGGTTAAAATATCGTTGCCATTTTCTCCAACTTTGGTGTAACTTACGCTAGGAGCTACAACCGATGCCTGTGGAAATGGAGCAGCTACCTTCGCAGCAGCCAAAGGTGCTGCGGGGATCACACTTTTGACTGCCGACGCGTTAACCATGTCCAGTATGGCTGATTGGGAGACAATATTGTTGTTACTCGTGGTCACACCTTGGTCAGCCCCTTTGGATTTAGCGACATCGGTAGAATTAACGGTAACATTCTCTCCCCAGATCCCGGGGGTTAGTAAATTATTTGCTAGGGTATTATTCTTGATCTCTACATTGGCACTATTAAAGGCTTCAATACCCCTTGCACCATTGTTGTAAACTATGTTATTTTCAATCAAGGTTTTGCCCTGATATGCTGGCAAATTTTGTGCAGATTGACCGCCATCAACGCTCTCAATTACTTGTGTTCTGGCAGCATCATCAATGATAATACCATTGCCATCAGTTATTTTAGGCCGCAGTGAAAGATCTGGGCTATACAAATTTGCTTCGCTAAAATGATTAAAATCTTTGATTAAATTCTTATTACTATGAACTACATTACCTCGAATAATATTTTTCAGCCCATTATTGCCATCAGAATTATTGTTCTGATAAAGGGAGATTCCCGAAGTATTAAAAGTAGAATAAAACGAATTGCCAGAAACTTCGTTGTTTTCGATCGTAATATAATCTGCCCGAATCGTTGAAATTCCGCCACCCGGATTATCTTTGATAATTGAATTGGTTACGCTGACATGATGGGGGGAAGTATTCCGGTAAAAACTACCGATCGCAATACCTGTCCCAGAAGTAATCGGACTGGTGAATCGCCCCTGAGATTTTTGCAGGGCATCAACTTGCTCAACGGTCATATTGCCGAACTCTTTGGCATTGCCTTCTACAATCAATCCATCAAGATTGATATAAGATCCCACAACCTCAATGCCAACATAGTTTCGCACCTTAATGACGGGCTTATTGTTGGGATCAAATGCCTTGAAGGTAATGGGCGCAACGGCTGTACCAGATTGCTTAAGAGTTACAACATTTTGATTGGGGTCAGAATTGCTATAGTTACCTGGCATCACATAAACGGTGTCTCCAGCTCCAGCCATATCGGCTGCTTTTTGTAGAGATGCAAAAGGAGAATTTTGATCTGTGCCACTACTGCGATCATTGCCATTTGTGCTAGACACGTAAAAACTTTTATTCATGCGAAAGATCTCTTCTATTTGAACTTGTGTGTAAATCCGATTGTTGAACAGAATCTAAAACTTGAGATATTTATTCTTTTAGAAGCATTTGTATTTAATTGTATTGCAAAATGTTGCATATCTATAAAGTCTTTTGTTGTTCTGTAAACCTCAGCACATAATACTGTCTGTTTTTAGCCAAATTCTTGACTAGAGAGCTTTTCTAGAAGCAGTTACTATTGTTAATAAAACAATGCACCCGTATTTATACTTATGAATATCTCTCCCTCAAAAAAATGCCTACAGAGAATATTAGGTTGAAGATAGAATGTAGTATACAAATATTTTTGTAATTAAATACAAGTCCTATAAAAAGAGGCTGATTATTATAATCAGCCCCTTAAATCACAGATTTACATAATTACGAAACAGTAACTTATCCCTGATTTGTCACTCTGGGTGAGCTAAAATAGAAATAAAAGGCTCGATAGCAAGCAGGGTATATGACACAGGCACGACCAGCATCACCCACTATCAATTTAATAGACCAATATTGCAGCCAGTATCAAATGATCT
>JANYHM010000032.1 GCA_025359065.1 Synechococcales cyanobacterium GL140_1_metabinner_5_sub
GTGCCAGCCTCGAACGTCTCGACGGCTGCGTCGAAATCAGCCGCACCTTCTTTACCCCTACCGCAACACTGAACGAAGAAGCCACCGCCAAAGTCACTCAGCTTGGAGCCAAAGAAGTCTTAACTAGTCTCCTCACAGCGATGAAAGCCACTCCAGAATTGAGTGCGATCGAGGCTCAAGAGCTAATCAAACAGGTGACAAAGGAGCAAGGGGTCAAAAAAGGTCTAGTGATGCAAAGCCTCCGTGCTGCCCTCACAGGGGAAGTTCACGGCCCCGATCTGATTCAATCAGTGCTACTGCTACACCAGCATCAGTTAGCTGTAGCTCGGATCGAACAAGTTCTCGCAACAATTTAGTCGATCGTGCCTGTTGTTGGCGAACTGGCTGTTGCCATTTTCGAGATGGGAATTCGACCTGCGAGATAGCCCAATCGTCCCGATACTGTCGCCATACCCATCGCTTGCGCCATCAGGGAGGCATCCTCAGCGCAGGCGATCGCAGTGTTGATCAAAAGCGCGTCGGCACCGAGTTCCATCGCTTGAGCGGCTTCGCTGGGGCTACCGATGCCTGCATCGACGACGACGGGGACTTTGGCGTTTTCGATGATGATTTGGATATTTGCTAGATTTCGGATGCCTTGACCCGATCCGATCGGTGAACCCAAGGGCATCACTGTGGCACATCCCGCTTCTTCTAGCCGCTTGGCGAGGAGTGGATCTGCATTTATGTAGGGGAGTACGGCAAAGCCCTCTTTGACTAGCTGTTCGGCTGCCTGGAGGGTACCGATCGGATCTGGCAGCAGATATTTACCTGCGGGAATCACTTCTAGCTTGATGAAGTTATTATCTTCTTGTCCCAATAATTTTGCCATTTCCCGTCCCAATCTGGCTACCCGCACCGCATCTTCAGCAGTTTCACAGCCAGCAGTATTTGGCAGCATCCAGATTTTAGTCCAATCGATCGCTTCTGCCAAGCCTTCATGTCCAGCGGCTTTGGTTTGGACTCTTCGCACGGCAACGGTGACAATTTCACAGCCACTAGCGATGATGCTCTGTTGCATTTCAGCGATGCTGCGATATTTACCCGTACCTGTCATCAGTCGGGAGTTGAAGGTTTTGCCAGCGATGATTAGGGGTTGGTCGGTCATGGATTGATGGATGGTGGATGGTGGATGGTAGGGGAAGAACTTGTTTGTAGCGGAGATCGACCCACCCCGCCCTATGGGCACCCCTCCTGGGAGGGGATTTTCCAGCCCAGCCATCCTAGTGAT
Source organism: Synechococcales cyanobacterium GL140_1_metabinner_5_sub (assembly GCA_025359065.1). Taxonomy (GTDB): domain Bacteria; phylum Cyanobacteriota; class Cyanobacteriia; order Cyanobacteriales; family Chamaesiphonaceae; genus JAAFHZ01. The sequence goes on from JANYHM010000032.1 coordinate 1,271, forward strand.
GAGAGTTAAAGCCGTTTCCAAGAGACGTTTGAGGTAAAATCCCCTCCTTGGAGGGGTGCCCGCTAGGGCGGGGTGGGTAGATCTCCGCATCCTCTCAAACAATTCTATATTTTAACCCGCTTCAAACTCTGAACAAAAGCCATCAGGAGTGACCTTAAAGCCATTTAGGAGCGATCGAACATTACCACAGCGAGACGCTCGTTGATGACGACAATTGCCGCAACAGTGGATGTCTGGAGCTAGATTGAGCTGCTGTTGTCGATCGAGTATTTCGCGTTGGGAGATGCCTTTGATGACGATTTCTTCTCCTTGCCATCTTGCTTCTATTAGTCCAGTATCCCCGAAATTGTGCCAGCGTGGGTCACTAGCGATCGAATTTGGCAAGGTAATATTGATTTCGCGATCGAATTCAGCCAGTTCGCCTGGATAATTGGGATCTGGTGGGGGTGCGGGTTGGATGAAGGTGTCGCCGATGGGGAGGGAGACGAGGGTACCTGCGGCGGGTGAGTGGAGGTGGTAACGGTTTTGGAGTTCTTCTAGTCCAGTGAGATCGGCTAGGTAAGGTGCTGAACCATGAACAAACACGACGTGTTTGGGGCGGAGGTTGTGGATTAGTTGGGCGGTACCAGCACCGTCGGAGTGTTCGCTTAGAAGATAGGTTTCGACGGCAATTTCTGGGGTGGTGGCTGGAAGTACGGTGATGCCATCCGGTTGAGCTGGGCACAAGATCAGCCAGGGAAAGGGATGTCCCTCGGTATAAGTCTGGAGATCGCTGTCTGTATCGGTGATGATGATACACTGACGCTGATGAATGCTGGGCAAAATTTCTGGTGTAAGCTGCCGAACATGG
>JANYHM010000042.1 GCA_025359065.1 Synechococcales cyanobacterium GL140_1_metabinner_5_sub
CAACAGAATTCCTAGTCAAAGGCGCAAGCTTGAGCTTATTTGTCCCCAGCGGCTGGGCAGAGGACAACGGCTCTCCCAACACCTACGCCGACTACCGAGTCTACCAACGCTCTGCTGGGTTCTGGGACGCTGAGAAAGTCGAAGAAGCTCCACCGGAATTAGTCGAAGCCGCTGATTATTTCTAAGGAAACCAGGGGGCTATCAATCGCCCCTGAATGCTTTGTATGTATAGGCTTCAAGAATTTTAAGGAAGGCAAAATGATTTACAGGTTAATAACATTTGGCGAAGCAGTAGCTTTGACTTTAACCGAAGCAGAAAGTACAGAGCGCAAACCTGCTATGCGAGAGCTGAAAGCATGGGCTGATGCCAACGGGTATCAAATAGCCAGAAATACCAATGATACCGAAGCAAACTGCATAGCTCAGACCCTTGAGCTTATTAATTAAGTCGATTATTGCTAGGAAGGCCAGGGGGCGAGTGATCACTCCCTGATTCTTTCTGTACTTACATTTCAAGGAACTCAGAGGTAAGAAGCATGAACCAATTAGAGTTACTACCTTTAGCGCCATTCTCCAGCAGTGACCCTCAGAGAAATTCTAGGACTCCACAGCAGGAAGCAGCATTTCAGGCCGTGTTGACCAGATGCCGCGAAGAAGCTGCGGAGCTGAACGCCATAGGGCATCAAATGTACTCGGATTTCTTGAATATGGTGAATTGCCCGATCGAAAGATACAAGGCGATTTGTCTTCATTGGCACGAATTAAAGGGTCATCAAGCCCCTGAAATTGTTGATTGGGTGCGTCCCAGCATTCGGCAAAAGCCAATAAGGCAGTGGTCGATCGAGGCCAAACGGCGAAAACGCTTGGCACAACTGCATAAGCGAATTGGTGGAAAGTACTCGTTCCCACAACTCTTTCACCAAGCAATTCAAGAGCAATTGCTGACCAACCCAGATTACTACGGAGTATGCCCGCTGCCGTCTGAGGGGAGCTGTAAATACTTCCCGCCAAACTTACGGCATATTGCAGCGATAGAAAAAGAAAACCAGCTAAGAAGATTAGCTTCTTAGCTGGTTTGTGTCCTAAAACAGTTAACCACCAAAATAATAATGACTAACTCCAACAACTCAAGGATCACTAAGCAGCAAGCCGTCGATCGGCTAAACGAACTCAAACCCGTTTTTGCCACATTTCGAGACGGTCTAGCAGACCAAGTGGCCACCATCGTTGGCAAGGAGGTTTTTTGTCTCAACTCTGTTCGAGATTTAATTGATGTGGATTTCTTTAGTTCGATCGACACAGCAACGATCACCGAAGAAGCCATGGATTTTGATCCTGAAGCTTTGCAAACAACCACTCCCTAAAAAATCAAGATGCTCAATAGATCACTGTGGAATGCAATTCAATTTCTTTCGGCTCAGATTGGCAAAGCTCCCCTGAATTGCCACTGCCACCATTGCGAACCTGGACAAACATTTCTCTGTGAGGGCTGCAAGAGAGAGCAGCCCTACTGCTGGGGACAAGACGACGATTATTTAGAGTTCTGCGATAACTGCTGGGCAGCATTACCAGCAGTCAACGCAGAACAAACCACTGAAAACCAAGGAAATTAACATGACCACAGAACTTATAAGAGACCAGTTTGCCAGCCCCGAATACACCGAAACAGCGGCCAAACTGCCAAAAATCCAAGCCCTGCGCGGAGAAAAAGGTGATATCGACTGCGGTTACTTTGTGACCGAAACCGAGATGCAGAAAGCAGGCTGGTATTCTTTTAAAGCGAAAGATTTGGCGACATACCAGTACAACAGCGGCAATCAAGAAAAAGGTCTGCTGCTGAAAAATCCTCGGATGCTGGTGGTGCCGAAAACACCGCTGTTTGCGTTCGATCGGCAAGCCTCCCTCCAAGAGAAGCGGATGATTGTCAGTGGTGCATATTCTCGACAAGCCCACAACGAACGAGAAAAGTATGGCTTAGGTCAATACTACGAAGTGCTGCTGCTAGACGAAAACAACGAACCGCTCCATGAACTCTCTCTTGGATACTTGGCCAAAGGTGCCAACCAAGCGAGTTTTAGCAGTCACTGGCAACAGTTAGTCAATGAAATCACTCGTTGCCACGCCCAGGCTAACCAAATTCCGGCACGACCCAAGGATTCAAGATTCACTAGTCTCTGTGTGTTTCAGTTCTCGGTAAAACGTGAACTCGCCGGTACATCCATGAAGTCTTATGCCTGTAAGGTCGATGCTCATGTGTCGCCCACAGCGGCTAACTGGGAGAGCCTTTTCCTGGGTAGAAATAGTGTTGATGCCGATCGATTCTTGAATTTGATGGTACCCAGTGAACCATCTATGGCGTTACTGCCGCAGCAGGATTCATCGGCGATCGATGGAGAGCTGGTCGTCGGATGCTGAGGAGCTGCTGGACTTCGACTGCGCCAGGAAAGGCGTGAATTGCCAGAAAGTAGCCAGGAAATTCACGCCCTTCCTGGCTGATTAGACCAATAAACCAATAAATTATGAACCGAAAAGAAGCCCAAGCCCGTCTTAGTAGCGGCCTCCCCGTTTATGCTCATCTCTATGGAGAGCAGCAAATACACCAAATCAAGTCGATCGGTCTAACGATCTGTCACACGATCGATAACCAAAGATTTAACAATAACAACGTGGAATTTAGCATTTGAAACCGATCTCTTATACTGGGCGGCTTCCTTAATTTTAGTTGATCGATTTTGAAGTTTAATTAGCCCAACCTAATAGTCTAGAATGCAATGCATTAAGCCTTCTGAGATTTTTGTGCGTCAGATTGATAGCTCAGGATGTGATCGATTGAGTGAAGGAAATTTAATTTCCTTTTTCTTCTTCCTCCTTTAATTGCTCGATCATATAGCCTATTTGCGAAGAAACAGAGCGTTTCTGCCGTTTGCAGTACGCTTGAAACCACACCAAAATATCCCCATCCAAGTAAACCGATACCTTGGGCTTGTCAGTTGTCATCAAACTCATTAAACAGAACTCCACAAAAGAATATATCACCCTTATATTACTTCCTGGTAGCTCCACTGTCAACTCTTTTAGGGTTGACAGTGGAGCTACCTAAGCTCTATAATGATGGATAGGAAACAGACGGCACATCTGCAAGCCTCAAGTTAAACAAAAGTGCAGTGAATTTTTGAACCTAGACAACTAAATAGCCAGTCTCTCTACCGCAGAGTGATTGGCAACAGCAAAACATATAGACATGACAAAGCAATTATTTCGCCTTCTCACCGAAATCGATCGCCTTATTACCATCAAATTCAAGCTCAGGATCGCCTCAGTAACGGTCTAACAATCTATCAAATCATCAAAAACCAAACACTTAACAACAACAACAACGTGGAGTTTAGCGCATGAAACCGATCTCTTATTACCTGGACTGGCCAATAACAAAGGATCTGGAAAAAGCCTTATCAGATTTGCCTTGGGACAAAAAATTCGAGTTATCAGTGGCGCTTAGCCAAGTAGCTTTAGATGAAAAACGAGTTGAAAATCCTGGGAAGCCGATCGAAGAAGTCGATCAAGAAATCTAGCGATAGTCTAGTTTACAGCCTCTGACCCGTTCACCAGAAATCTTGTTGGAGCAGTAAAATCATCGGCTGGATCATCGATGACACCAGTTAATAGAATTTACCGTATGCGTTTGGGGCTTTAGGGCTTGGTGTCTAGTTAACGAACGAACGTTCGTTTTTATAGTTTTAGAATTCTTTGTTACTTGCCCTTAGTGGTGCAGAGAACTCTTACATCGCTTATCCTGAAGGACTTTATGGTTTTGCACTAGGCACAGCGTTACCTATGGCGCTGAGTCACTTGCATGGTATTCTAGAAGAAAAAATATACAATTTTCTATGGAATTCACTACTGACGACGGAAATTGGTTTGAGTACCCAATAAAAGTTTTTCCTCACCACACTGATTATGGCGGCGTAGTGTGGCACGGCACCTATCTTAAGTGGCTTGAGGAGGCTCGGGTTGCTGCCTTGGGTTCAGTCGGTGTTTCCTTCGCGGATTTTGTCGAGGTTGGGTGCGATATCGTCGTGCGCGATATCAAGATACAGTACCAAAAACCATTATTTTTAGGCGACGAAGCTATCGTTAAAGCTCGTATGAAAAAAGAAGGGATTAAAATTGTCTGGGAATACAAAATCCAGTCTCCAGCTCCAGATGCAATAAATTATTTAACAGCCGCAATCGCACTGGTGGCAATTGATATCAACCAGAAAAAAATCATGCGTAAACTGCCTCCCATTATGCAAGATGCCCTAAATAAATTGCTATCTCCAACAATCACATAAAAAAATGTTTAATGATCTTGACCATAGCAAAGAAGACTCTCTTCAGATTATTTTGCCTTCTGAGCCAATTACATCGATTAATAGTGCTAATTGGAAAAATATCAAATTTGAATACCATGAATCTTATGGGTTTGATATTCCAGAGCATACTTCTAAACAGCATGGATTTCTAATAATTAATAAGTTTGATAAGCAGGCTCAGCGCCGTCTTGGTGATGAAATCAGAGATGAATTTGTTAAGTCTGGTGACGTTATATTTTGTCCTGCTGGCGTTCCTCACTCCGTTAAATGGGAAGGCGAAGCGCATTACGCTATGATTTTTATGGAGCCGAAGTATTTTGATGATTTTGCTTTTGAGTCTATAAATCCATGCAAAATTGAAATGCTAGAGCATTTTGCACAGCCTGATCCGATCATTTACGCGATTGGCCAGATGCTTAAATCGCAAGAGCAGCACACAGTTAGTCAGCTTTATCTTGACCACGTTGCTTTGTTCTTGGCCGCTCACGTTTTGGAGAAAAAGTGTACCATCGAACATCAGTTTCTGGAAAATTCTAATTCTTTTTCCTATCAACAGATACGACAAATTACTAATTATATTGAGCTGCGTTTTGATAAACATCTATGCCTCAAAGAATTGTCTGAGTTGATGCGAATGAGTCAGGATTACTTTTCTAAACTGTTCAAAAATTCTTTTGGGGTTCCCCCATGTCAGTACGTTATAACGAAACGGCTAGACAAAGCAAAATACCTGCTAAAAAAAACGAATTTTGGAGTCGGGGAGGTTGCTACTATGGCTGGCTTCAATAGCCACAGCCACTTTACCTCTACTTTTAAACAGCATCTATTAGTCAGTCCTCACCAATACCGACAAATGCTTTGAGATAAATGATCAAGAAAACAGCAAAAATTTTATAAATTGGACGGGATACCTAAAATATTGAACGGTATATCTAAAGTATTAAGTGAGGGAAAGCGCAATAATAACTATACCACTTTACTTCATCTACTTGTGCAATGCAAAAAATCACGTTAGTAGGAAAAGACTCTGGACTTAAGACCGCGATACTAGTCGGTCTAAATCCTATTTACGAAGTCCAGAGTTTGTATCCTGACCAGATCTACAACAATGGCAACATAGCTAACTTGGCTATTTATATCACTGATAAGCCAGATCAACGGGTAATCAATCTACTTCATGAGAGTGTCAAATCCATCGTCTTGTTGAGTAAAATCAACGGATTACCCAATGCTAACGATCAATTTATTCCAACTGCAAATTTCCAAGGCTTTGCGCCAGAAGATGCTCTAGCATCAATTCGAGCAATCAGAGAATTTATTGATCAAGTTGAAGGCGTGCCAAAGCTTAGTAAAAATCAGCGAGATGTTTTTACTCAATTGGCTAAAGATTTGCCGGACAGCAGAAACATAGAGGATCTCCGCATTTCGCGGAGCCTGTATTATAGTATTCTTGAGCAATTGAGGATAATTTTTGAAGTGCAGAAAAACCGGCAACTAGTCCTTTTTGCAAAAAAATATAATCCTCAATTAAAATTAGCTAGCTAGTATTTTCTGCGAATTATTTTTTTCAATCCTGTCAAGATATCTCTGGCAGGCTGGTATTTAATTCTTTCCGAATAAAATCGAAGAATTCTGATCCATTGTTCAACACTGATTTCAGGGGCTATTTCAGGAGTAAAATTATCTGGATTTATCCCAAAAACCTCTAACGAAATTCGTGTTCTTGGATTTTCGGCTACTATTTTTATTCCTGTAGCTTTTAAAAAAATTGAACTAAAGGCTTTTTCAGTGCCAATTTTCAAGTCAGTATTATTAATTTTCACCTGCGGAAGCTGACTAAGTTTAAGTAATGATTATCTCACAAATCTAATTTAGAAGGTTAAGAATAAGTTAAAAAAAGTCTGGACTTTTGTCTGGACAAAAGTTTGGACTTTTATTTGGTTCATTTTCATATCAGATGAGTTAATATATTTGGCATCTGCTAAAAAGAAGCAGTCAAAATGATTACTAAAGGAACGCATCATGAACACCTTAATTTCTTCAATTTTATCGATCGCATCGCTCGTCTTGCTCTCAGTGGGATTAGCAAGTCCATCAATCGCGCAGCAAAATAACACCCAGACAACGGTGTGCCGTAATGGCACCTGCACCACCAGCGGCACAGCAACACCTAGAACACCTAGAGTATCTAATGTGTTTAAAGCACCCATCAGGCTGACTGCACCTGCTGCAACGCGTCGCCGCTAGTTCAAGGTCTATCGCTAAATTCCTAGATATCAAAGA
>JANYHM010000118.1 GCA_025359065.1 Synechococcales cyanobacterium GL140_1_metabinner_5_sub
ACCTCAGACCAAACGTGTACGCAGGTTGATGTAAACAACGCTTCTGGAGAATCGACCTCTATTCTTGTTGGCGAAAGCCTGCCTGGGTAAGTTGGCTCATTGAAAGAAGAATCCTCTCGCCTTCAGGCAGAGGAGTGTCAATCTCCCCACACCACCATTAGATAGCCCATATGTCCCTCACCATTTCATCGGATCATATTGATCGCATTGTCAGCAACCAGCATCAGAATCCTTTTGAGGTGCTGGGGCCGCACCAAATTGAGTTGGAAGGCAACAAGGTCTGGGTAGTGCGGGTATACCAACCCAATGCCAGTAAGGTGACATTGCTGCTGCCGGAAGAGCGGCAAGAATATCCGATGACATCTGAGCATCACCCCAACTTTTTTGAATGTACATTGCCAGTCAAAGAACTGAATAATTACCAGCTTAAAATCACTGAGGGCAACCCGGCTTTGCCGACACCTGGTGAACAAGAAAGAGTAATTTATGACCCCTATGCTTTTCCTTCGCCAGCTTTGACCGAATTTGATATTCATCTATTTGCCGAAGGGAATCATCAGCATATTTACGAGAAAATGGGCGCTCATTTGGGTGAGCAAGCCGGAGTCGCTGGAGTGTATTTTGCTCTGTGGGCACCAAATGCCCGAAATATTTCAGTGCTGGGGGATTTTAACAACTGGGATGGCCGCCTGCATCAAATGGCTCTGGGTGGCAATGGTACTTGGACTCTATTTATTCCTGGTTTGGCTGTAGGTAATGCCTATAAGTATGAAGTAAAAAACCAGGATGGCCACGCCTACGAAAAATCTGACCCCTATGGATTTCAGCAAGAAGTGCGCCCCAAAACTGCTTCGATCGTCACTGATTTAACTAGCTACCAATGGCAAGACGCTAACTGGCTCGATCGCCGTCGCCACAATGACACCTTGGCACAGCCGATTTCGGTGTACGAGTGCCATTTGGGTTCTTGGTTACACGAAGGAGCCGATGTCCCGGCCACCTTACCAGATGGTTCACAAGAATCTACCGTAGCTGTGTCCGAAAATAAGCCCGGTGCTAGATTTTTAACTTACCGAGAATTGGCCGATCGATTAATTCCATATGTGCAAGAGCTAGGTTTTACTCATATTGAACTTTTACCAGTAGCCGAGCATCCCTTTGATGGCTCCTGGGGTTATCAGGTAACGGGCTACTATGCAGCAACTTCCCGCTATGGCTCTCCCCAAGACCTGATGTACTTTATCGATAAGTGCCACCAGGCCAATATTGGGGTCTTGGTAGACTGGGTGCCGGGTCACTTCCCTAAAGATGGCCATGGTTTGGCTTTCTTTGATGGTTCTCATTTGTATGAGCACGCTGACCCCCGCAAAGGCGAACATAAAGAATGGGGTACTTTGGTCTTTAATTATGGCCGTAACGAAGTGCGCAACTTTTTGACAGCCAACGCCATATTTTGGTTCGATAAATATCATATCGACGGGATCCGGGTCGATGCTGTAGCTTCGATGCTGTATTTGGATTATTGTCGCGAAGACGGTGAATGGTTAACCAACCAATATGGTGGCCGCGAAAATATTGAAGCCGCTGACTTTTTACGTCAGGTTAACCACCTAATTTTCAGCAACTTCCCTGGAGCATTAAGCATTGCTGAAGAATCTACTTCTTGGCCCATGGTTTCTTGGCCAACTTACGTGGGTGGCTTGGGCTTTAACCTGAAGTGGAACATGGGTTGGATGCACGACATGCTAGATTATTTTGAAATGGATCCTTGGTTCCGGCAGTTCCACCAAAACCATTTGACTTTTAGTATGTGGTATAACCACAGCGAAAACTTTATGCTGGCGCTGTCTCACGACGAAGTAGTGCATGGCAAGAGCAGTATCTTAAATAAAATGCCCGGTGATGACTGGCAAAAATTTGCTAATACACGCTGTTTACTTGCTTTTATGATTGCCCATCCCGGCAAAAAGACCCTGTTTATGGGGATGGAATTTGGCCAACGCAGCGAGTGGAATGTGTGGAGCGATTTGGAATGGCCGCTGCTGCAATATAAGCCACATCAACAGCTTAAGGATTTCTTAGCTGCTGCTCACGGTCTATACCGTAGTGAACCGGCTCTCTATAGTCAAGATTTTGATGAAGCTGGCTTCCAGTGGATTGACTGCAACGATAACAACCACAGCGTGGTGTCTTTCATTCGGCGAGCTAAAGGCAGTGATGAGTTTGTGGTAGTAGTCTGCAACTTTACTCCTCAACCCCAGGGCAACTATCGAGTGGGTGTGCCGGTACATGGCTTCTATGAAGAAATCTTTAATAGTGATGCCGGTGTTTATGGCGGCAGCAATATGGGTAATATGGGCGGTAAATGGGCCGAAGAATGGTCGATTCACAACCAGCCTTGTTCGATCGATCTCTGTTTGCCGCCACTGGGTGTGATTGTTCTGAAACTTGGTCAGGCAACTAGCTAGTAGTAGCGAAGGGCTTTCCCGCCTGCTGGCGTTCCCACAGGCGGATGGCTCCTTGAGCAGCAGAATACATTGGCGATTTGCTGGGCATTAATTTGGCCACATCGATCGCCTGTTTTAAATCTCCCCTGAGAGCATAAGTATTAGCAATTTGGTAAATAGACTTTGACCATTTCTCTACTTCCTGCTGAGCTTCGGTATAGTTGGGGCTATTTGGTGGAATTTCTTGACCGAGGGCGATCGCTCGCACGTAAGAATCTGGACTGTCAGCAATTATCAGCTTACGGGCTCTTTCTAATAGATCATCTGAAGATTTGGCTTTAAAGAAATTAGGTGGACTAACCGCAGCAGGAGCATTAGGGGTAATAACTTCACCAGTACTGACAGTTTTGCCCGATTCTACTGCAACTGATTTTTTGAAGGATGGTTTATCTACCCGACCAAGATTTGCAAAAATTACTCCCATGGCGATCGAAGTACCAACCACGCCGATCGAAACGGGCATTAGCCGCGACTTATGGCGTGAACGCCGGCTAGTTTTGGCAGTTGGCTGATAAGGAACGATGGCCGACTGAGTAGCAGCCGGTGGCATTGGTCTGGCCGGACGAGCTGGTTCTAGACCGCCAAATGTAATCTCTGATTGAGGAGCACTACCAGGATGAAAAATGTCAGACTGACGTGGAGTAAGCTGAGTCGTAGAAAAGACTGAAGCCTCACTCACAAACAGCGGTCTAAATAACCGACCAGTATTGGGTAAAATTGCCCAGGGATTTTGTAATGGCTGCCAATGATGTTCACTCAGCTCTGGTACTCGACTGCTGAGATATTCTTGCAGCTTACTGAGCGATAAATTGGACTGAGAACGCAGCGCTTCTAGACACACGGCTGTAAAAATGCCCTGTTTCAGACCCATAGCCTCATGGGAAAATTCCTGAGCTTGGCAAGAAAGAAACGTCGGAATCTCAAACTCGGTGGCCAATGCTGCCGTCTCTATACCAAAGCCCCGTCCATTGATGCCGCGATTAGCATCCAAAAAAAACATTGCTTCCAATCCAGGGGCACTAAACAGCCGATAGAGCGAAGCCACCGATATACCAGTTTGTTCTAGATTTTGCGGGTCGCCATCGATCGGCATTAAATATTCTTTGCCATTACTGCTCAATCCATAGCCGCTGAAAAAGAAACAGACTGGTTCACCCGGTTGCAAAACTTCCCAACAAAAATGCTCTAGCCAGCGTTGAATATTTTGCCGATGAGGAAATGTGGAGTAGCCATTGATACTCGAAGAGCTATCGGTCATTAGTAGGCAGCGCTCAGCAGTCCAGCCGCTCTGCTGGAAAAATTGACCCATTGCCTGGGCATCGGCACTGGCAAAGTTTAAGGGCTGAAAAAGCTGGTATCGATCAATGCCGATCGCAATAGAAGCGTATGGAGCCATGAAGGAACCTGCTAAACTCCTCTCTTACTATAGAACCTAGCCGGAAAATGTGACCAAGATAAATGGCTAATATTTGTTGCTGAATTTGTTGTCAAGTCTGAAAAATGGCTCAAAAGATTTGCTTCACAGATTTTGGAGTCATAGCAAATGTCTACAAGGTTTATGGATTTGATCGGTATTTTGCTAGTGAGAGTGGGAATCATATGATTAGACTGTTTCGATAGCTCCGCTCAAACCTACGGTGATTGAGGGCTGTAGATTGGTTCAATCAAAACAAACAGTTGTTGTCATACTCGTCAATATCTACCAAGCAATGGACTCTGTAATTTCCGCCGCTCAGCCATCAATAGAGCAGTTGACTCCAGTCAAAGCCATCGAAAGCCTTGCCCAAAATGCTGCCAATGGTTTCCTGATTGTCACCTGTGAGGGAGTCAATTGGTATATCTATTTTGTCGAAGGCAAAATCTTTTATGCCAACCACTCCTTGGATCCCTTTGAACGATTGGAGTTGAATCTGCGGCGGACTGCCAAACAAAATGGCATCGAGCTAGATCAGCAGCTCTATCTAGACTTACGAGATCATTTTGCCAATATTAAGGTAGAAAGCTTTTATCCTAGCTCCGACTATCAGGCTTTATGCTCTCTAGTCGCCGAGAATAGGCTGACCCAAGCGCAGGCTGTTGGTATTGTGCAAAGCCTTACCAAAGAAGCCCTGCGCAGCTTCTTACTGTTGAAAAAATTCACGGCCAAGTTTGTCGAAAAAAATACCGAGACAACTATTCTCTGGTCTACGAACTTTTTGTTGAAAATCAAAGAGTGTCAAGACGAAAATGATGCCTGGAAGGCATTAGGCCCAGCGATTACTAGTCCCCACCAACGCCCTTATTTGATCAACGGCGGAGTTGGCATGGCTGCCGAGGCTCGGACACGTCTAAATAAAATCTTGGTGGGCTTCGATTTTCAGCAGTTGTCGCTGGTGATTAATCAAGACAGCTTAGATATTGCCAAGAGCTTACATAAGCTATTGCAATCTGGGGTTGTGGGTCTGTGGGAACCCCGACCACCACTAGATCGGTTACCCAAAACCTATGCTTCAGAAACTGCTCCAGTCAAGAGTACTGTGCCAATCACTGATAGTTTTGGCGGTACCACGACTCCCCTTACTCCGAATACTGAAGCACCTTCCAGGGTGTACAAAATCGTCTGCATTGATGACAGTCCTACCGTCTTGCGGGAAATGGATCGCTTTTTAGACAGCGATGTATTCCAAATCTTCCCGATTGTCGATTCGGCTACCGCCCTGATGAAAATCATGCGCATTGCTCCAGACATCATTTTGATGGATGTAGGAATGCCGAACATTGATGGTTATAAACTTTGTTCGATGCTGCGTCGCAACTCTATGTTCAAAAAATTACCAATTATTATGGTAACTGGCAACACCGGGTTGATTGATCGCGCCAAAGCCAAAATGTCGGGTTGTACCGACTACATGACTAAACCCTTTACCCAGGCGAGTTTAATCGAAATGGTTTTCAAACACATTTTGGAATAATTCTGAAAAGTTTTTTCCTTTAAAAAACTTCTTTGGCCTCTCTGGGCATTCTTAAGTTACAAACCAACCACACAGATTCGGAGTAAATTATTCGTCATGGTAAAAGTTTTAGTCGTCGAAGACACCCCAGCTCAAATGGACTTGATCAAGCTCTACCTCCATGAAGGTGGCTATATTGTTTTCACCGCCAATAACGCTAAAGATGGCTTGGCCATATTAGATAGCGAAAACCCCGATGTAGTGATCACTGATGTAGTGATGGAAGGCATGAATGGCTTTGAAATGTGTCGGGCTATTAAAAAGAACCCCAAAACAGAAAAAGTGCCAGTTATTGCCTGTACTTCTCGCAATACCGACCTCGATCGGATGTGGGGCATGAAACAGGGCGTAGATGCCTATATTGGCAAGCCTTTCACTAGCGAAGAACTAGTAAGAGCCGTGCGCTCGGTAGCAGGTTAAATCGATGAACGCCAATGTTTTAGAAATAATTCAGCAGGGTGTCGAGGAGCAAAAAAAGCTGGGGGCAGCCTATTTGCGCATCCAAATCGCCCCCAATGCTACGGCAGCAGTTGCGATGCAAGCCGCTCGCGCCGCCCTAGTGGTAAACGTCGATCGCCTGACTCCTCTGCCCAACATGCCTAGTTATGTAATAGGGCTACTTGCTCACCGCAGCCGAGTACTGTGGGCGCTAGATTTGGCAAAGATCTTGGGATACCCCCCAGTGGATCTGCGTCGATCGAAGGTAAACATAGTGCTATTAGAAATTGATCGACAGGTAGTGGCCTTTGCCGTACCCGAAATCTCTGGGGTGTTGCGTTTTATGCCCGAGGAAATCATTTCTCCTTTGGCCAACTTTAGCTCTGAATTAGTGCCCTACCTTCAAGGGTGGTTGCCCTACGAAGGAGAAACGCTGCTGATTTTGAGTGCTCGGGCACTAGTGACTACTTTGCCTAATCGGGCTACAGCATAAATCTCTGGTTTAGAGGTCTTTTTAATAAATAAAGTTTTAAGCCCCAATTTTTAAGTTTTTTTTGCCTTGCTAACTGCTTTCGCTTGTATCTAGCCAACATTCACGTATTGTCTCCGCAGGAGAATCACCATGACTAAGAAAAAAGATTTGCCCCAAGTTACTGATAACCACCCCGAAGATAGTGGATTATTGCCTAGCTCGATACTGGATTACCCTCTAGGTGATGATTCTGGAGCAGCACAATCATCTATAATGTCAGTGAGTCCTACTGCCAAGAATAAATCTTTTGTCAGCATCAAAACCAAACTTACTTCCTTCTCTATTTTAATGGGAGTATTGCCTGTAACTATTGTGGGTGGCTTAGGTCTGTGGCAAGTCAGTGATTTTTCGACCAAGCAAATTAAAGCAGCTCAGCAAGAAAGAGCTTCCGGTATTGCCGATAAAATGAACCGCTTTTTGTTTGAGCGCTATGGTGATATTCAGGTGCTCGCTTCTCAGCCAATTTTTACCGATGAAAAAGTTTCTAAGCTAATTTCTCAAGAAGAAAAAGTTAAACAGTTAGATGGATATATTAGTAACTATCAGGTTTACGATAGCATTGCCTTTTTTGACACTAAAGGAAACCCCATCGTTCAGAGTAAGGGTGTAGCGCTCGGCAATCATGGCGATCGGGAGTATTTTCAAAAAGCGATATCTACTGGCCAAGTATATATTTCTAAGCCAGAAATGTCCAAGTCATTAAAGCAAATGGTAGTTCACTTTGCTGCACCAGTTAAAGATCCAATCACCGGAAAAATTGTGGGTGTAGTTCGCTCCCGTGCCCCAGTAGATAGACTAGAAGCGCCGCTGCGCAATATGGCCAGCAAAGAAAGTGCCTACCACTTATTTGATACCCGCAGTGGCCAAGTATTTATGAGTTCTAACAAAGAATTCTTGAACAAACAAATTGATGCAGATATTCAGAAAGCTCAAACAGATGGTATTGTCAATCATATCAACCCGCTGACTAACCGGGAAGAACTCTTAACCGTTGCTCCCTTTGAAAAACTACCAGATACCCCAGCATTTAACCTGGTAGCAGTTTCTACTTACGATGCTATTTCGGCTTATCAAGCTCGGCAGAATCTATTGTTTCTATTGATGCTGGGTGCTGGTGTCACCACTTTGTTGGTGGCTGTGATCGCTCTCTCCATAGCTAATAAAACCAGTGCGCCACTCATTGAAGCCGCTAATGCCGTAGAAAAAATTGGTCAGGGTAATTTGGCCGAACGAATTACCACTCAATCTAACGATGAAGTTGGTGCGCTTTCTAACAACATCAACAACATGGCCGGACAGCTCCAGCTTTTGCTGGCAACCCAGTCTGACACTGTAGAAAAAACTCAGCTCTTGTCCTTGATTGCTCAAGCCCAAAGCGAAGAACAACTGGTTGCGCCATTGGATGAATTCTTGATCGCGGCTCGCAAAGTAATTGATGCTGATCGCCTGGTGATTTATCGCTTCTTGCCCACCTGGGGTGGCCATATTGCCGCTGAAGCGCTGGCTCCCGGCATCTCTAGCGCCATGGACGAAAGAATTTCTGACAACTGCATTCCATACAAGAACCGCGAAGACTTTGCCAATGGTCATGTAGTTGACAACTACAATGTGCTAGAAGCTGGCTACCACAAAGAGCACATCAAACTGTTTGAGCGGTTAGATATCAAGTCTAACCTGGTGGTGCCAATTACTCAAAACGGCAACTTAATTGGTCTATTAGTAGCTCACCATTGCACAACCTTCCATAATTGGTCAGCCAGTGAAACTGATGTAATGGTTGAGTTGGCTGCTCAGTTAGTGACTCCGATGTTGGTGTACTCTAGCTCCGAACGCACCAAGTTTGCCGCCGACAAAGATCGGGCAGAGAACGTCTCTCGTCAACAAGAGTTGATTCGACTACTGAGCGAAATTGAAGGCGCTGCGACCGGTGACTTAACAGTTCGATCGGAAATTAACGAGGGTGAAATTGCGATCGTTGGGGACTTCTTTAACTCGATTATTGAAAGTCTGCGGGACATTGTAAAAACAGTAAAAACCTCTACCGCTCAGGTAACGACTTCTGTTGGTGACAATGAATCAGAAATTCGTTTGCTAGCTACTGCTGCTAACGAACAAGCCGACAAAATCGAACAAACCCTGCGGCAGGTAGAAGCTGGAGCCATCTCCATTCAATCGGTAGCGAGAAGTGCCCGCGAAGCATCAGTGGTAGCAACAGCCGCCTCTGCTACAGCCGAAACCGGTGGTCAGGCGATGGATAAAACAGTTGTAAACATTAACCAACTCCGGGAAACCGTTGCTGAAACTGCCAAGAAAGTAAAACGCTTGGGTGAGTCTTCGCAACAGATTTCCAAAGCAGTTGGTTTGATTAACCAAATTGCTCTACAAACCAATCTCTTGGCAATTAATGCCAGTATTGAGGCGGCTAGAGCTGGTGAAGAAGGTCGTGGTTTTGCGGTGGTAGCAGAAGAAGTTGCCCAGTTGGCAACTCAATCTTCGGCAGCAACCAAAGAAATCGAAAAAATTGTCAGCACCATTCAACGGGAAACCAGCGAAGTAACCCAAGCGATGGAACTGAGTACCGCCCAGGTGGTAGAAGGAACCAAGTCGGTGGAACAAACCAAGCTGAGCTTGAAAGAAATTATCGATCAATCCAAAGAAATCGACGCTTTCTTACAATCTATCTCGGAGTCGGCGATCGAACAGGTGAAATCTTCTGAATCCATGAAGCTAGTAATGGCTGGAGTGGCTGAAGTTTCGGCTCAAACATCTACTTCTTCTTCGCAAGTATCGAACTCCTTGCAGGCTACCGTGGCAATTGCCCGTGAATTACAGGCCGTAGTTGGGAAGTTTAAAGTTAACGCCGACAATAATTAAAAAGTTTATTGGGGAGATAACTCCCCATTAAACTTCAGGGAGATAACTCCTCTTTTGCATCTACTCACCCCATTCTTTCCCCAGCGATGTCTATTTCAGCGCAAGAACAGCAGGTGCGTCTCCAGTTTCTGGAAGAAGCCCAAGACTACGTCGATCAAATCGAGACGGGTTTATTAGGAATTGGCAGTGGCGAGGTTAAGGGCAAACAGCTCGATGCCGTAATGCGTGCTGCCCACTCCATTAAGGGGGGAGCCGCCATGATGAGCTTTATGCAGCTCTCAGCCATTGGCCACCGCCTAGAGGATTCTCTCAAGGTGCTACGCTATGGCCAAAAAGGCGATCAAGTAGATGGTCAATTAGAGAAAGATTTACTGGCTGTAGTCGATCGAGTGCGCACGGTAATTGATTACAATCGCCAAGGAGCCGAAATTCCTGCTGATTGGTTTGCCAACGATGTGGAACCTCTGCTGACTAAACTCTTCGATCGTTTAGGTGAACCCCAAGCATCTGATAATGGCTTTTTTGGTGACGATGAAGAAGAAGACGATATTGTTGTCTACTTGTTTGAAACTGAGGTAGATGCCGCTCTTCAACACTTAGAAGATCTGCTGGCTGCTAACGAGCATTCCACGTTGTACAGCGAGTTGCAAATTACCGTCGAAACCTTAAATGGTTTGGCCGAAATGATCGAGCTGCCTGCCATGGCTTCTTTATGTCAAGATATTGGCCAGAAATTAGTTGCGGCACCCCAGCAATTTTTGGTGATTACCCAGATGGCCGTAGCTGCTTGGCGGAGATCGCAGTCCTTGGTGCAAATTGACCAGCGCGATAATTTACCTACATCGATCGCGGCAATTCCTGGCGTTGTAGCAGCAGCAGAACCAGAGCTGACACCTAATCAAGAGTTGGCACTAATTGATACGTTGGTGCCAGTAGCTGGCGCTGATGAACTAGAATTAGTTGCCCTCAATTTTAATGTCGAACAAGAGTTTGCGAGTTTCGAAGAATCTGGCGAATTAGACTTCTTCTCGGCTTTGGTTGGCGAAAACGTGACCGCAGATCAGAGTGATAACTTAGTCAGCGATGGCTTCTTTAGCGATAATTTGGTCGCCGATTCTTTAGGAGCAACTGGTTCAATTGAAGAATTGTTCTCGATCGAAGAACTATCTAATCTCTCCGAAGCCCTCCCTGCATCAGTAGCTGGTTTGGCGGCTAGTGGTTCACTGCCTACCAATGCTGCACCAGAAATGGCTGATCTGCTGGAGACAATCGCCGAGGCTCCTCAAGGAGAACCTGCGCCAGAACCGGCAACCGAAATGGCGATCGATTGGTTGACTATGCAGACCGACGTAGATTCCAACGATTTCTTGGCGGCATCTACCGATTTTGAAACCGGTGAAGTAACCGAAGCCTTAATCGATTGGTCGAGTTTAAATGGTAATCTCAATAGCCTACTGGCTTCTTTAGATGTTGGCGAATCTAACAGTGTTATAGAAACAACTAGCTTAGAAAAACTTAACATAGACGATTCTGGCATAGCAGCCATGGATTGGTCGGCGATGCAAAATAATGTAGATGCCGATGATTTCTTTGGTGCTTTGGCTGCCGCCGAAACTAATCTGCCCGTTCCAGATCCAGCAGATAACTACGCTGAACCAGAATATCATCTTCGCCCAGAACCAGAAACCTTTGATAACACTCCGGTACTCCCAGAGCAAACTATCCGGGTAGGGGTCGAACGTCTGGCTGAAATCGGTGACTTATTTGGAGAATTAAATATCAGCCGTAGCGGTCTGAATCTACAAGTATCTAGTATCCGAACTATGCTGGGTGCTCTGTTAGAAAAAGTCGGTGGCTTGGAATCGGCGAGTATCCAACTGCGGAACGTCTACGATCGGATTTCGGTACAAGTTGCCGAAAAAGCTGTGGAAAGCAACGATGCTAATGCTGACTTTGATCGACTAGAAATGGATCGCTATGGTGATTTTCACTTGCTTTCACAGTCGGTAATTGAAACGGTAGTACAAATTCAAGAAAAAGTCAGCGATATTGAACTTCAGCTCAATGATACTGAAACCGTAACTCGGGACATTAACCGCACTGCTAGACAGATGCAGACTCGCTTTACCACGGTAAGGATGTTGCCTTTGAGTGAAATCATTGGTCGTTATCCTCGGGCATTGCGCGAAATGGCGATCGAGCATGGCAAAGAAGTAGAGCTGAAAATGAAGGGCAGCAATCTATTGATTGAACGCCACACGATCGAAGTATTGAAAGATCCTTTAATGCACTTATTCCGCAACTGTTTTGACCATGGTATTGAGCCAGCGGCAGAACGGGTAGCTGCGGGTAAATCACCGATCGGTTTAATTGAAATCAATGCTTTCTATCGCGGCAACCAAATCGTTATCGTAGTTAAAGATGATGGCAAGGGCATTGATGTAGAAAAAATCCGTGCTAAAGCGCTAAAAATGGGTATTGATGAAGAAACCCTGGCTGCTGGTGGCCGTCAGGAGTTACTAGAACTCATCTTTGAACCTGGTTTTAGTACTGCTGCCAAAGTCACCGACTTGTCGGGGCGTGGTGTGGGGATGGATGTAGTGCGCACTAATCTCCGTGAAGCCAAGGGCAATATTCATATTGATACCGTAGCTGGTCAGGGCAGTACTTTTACAATCACTGTGCCTTTCACCATGTCGATGATGAAGGTGATGATTGCTGAAGCTAATAAGATGTTCTTCGCTTTTCCCGTTAACGGGGTAGAAGAAATGCTGCTACCAGATCCAGAGAAGATTTTGGAGCGAGATGGTGAACGCTACTTGCAATGGCAAGATGCTCAAGTAAAACTGATCAAAATGCAAGATTGTTTCCAGGCGACTAGCAACCTGCGACCATCTACCATGTCGGGTAATCCAAAGATTGATCAACCAGCAATTTTGGTGGTAGCTGATGGTACACAACTATTTGGTTTAGAAATCGATCGGTTCTGGCAAGAGCAAGAAGTAACAGTTCGTCAGCCCCAAGGGGTCTTAGAGATGCCCAATGGTATCTCGGGTTGTGGGGTACTGGGCGATGGCCGAGTAATTCCGCTGGTAGATTCGTTGGCTTTGGTGCGCTGGCGCGAAAATGCTGGCTCTGATGTAAATCTGGCTTTGGCACCACCATTGGAACTACCGGTAGTGCAAGATGACCAAGACTTGATTTTGGTAGTCGATGACTCGATTAACGTGCGCCGCTTTGTAGCCATGACTTTAGAACGCAATGGCTATCGAGTAGAAGAAGCCAAGGATGGCTTAGATGCTTTGGAAAAAGTCCAGGCTGGTCTAATTCCTCAGGCAGTAATCTGCGATTTGGAAATGCCTCGGATGGATGGCTATGGCTTCTTGGCCAATGTGAAGTCGATCGATTATGCCAAAGATGTACCGGTGTTGATGCTCACTTCTCGCAGCAGTCAAAAGCACCGCAAGATTGCGATGAATCTGGGTGCTTCTGCCTACTTTGGTAAGCCTTTCAGCGAGACTGAAATTTTGGCTACTTTGAAAGAGTTGATTCTTAATAGCTCTACTGAGACTCTCAGCAAGTGTAATTAGGATACTGATGGAAAAAAGATGCCGGTCACTGCAACTTCGCTCAGTGACCGGCGTTTTTTATGAAATCTAACGAGTGACGGGTGTTTTTAGTGCTGCTGGTAAGGTTTTAGTGCAGGCTGTATAAGTTTTCACCGGCAAAGATTTAGGATTAATCTTTTGGCGGTTAACGATCACAAATTTAAAATCAGCAGCTTTGTTGATAATCACCTCACCACAAGCTGTCGAAGTAATATTGCTCACGCCGAATCCCTTGCCGGTATTAGCTGCGACTCCATTTAATCTGCCCGGTTTAAGTCCGGTGACAATTACTTGTCCTTGGGCAGTTCGATAGGCGTTAACGCTCTGGGTATTAGCAGTGCTAACGGTTAACAGGGTGGTTGCGATGATCACCAGAGGTGCAAGTGAAGCTATCGCTAGGTATCTTTTTTTCATGCTGAAATTCTGAAAGAACGCTCTTAATTGTTGATGTGCAGAACAGTTTTTTAGTTCCTTTAGTAAAAATCTTACTTATTATATGGGGTGATGAGACCTTGCCGAGGTTTGCAACGATCGTGCTCTTTAGTAGGAATGCTGCTGAGTGGAATTGCTTGATTATCTACAGTGAGCGATTGAAATTGAGCAGCTTTGCTAATAATAGCTTCACCACAGGCATTAGTTTTGACGTTACGATTGCCCAGCTTGCCTTTTTGGTTTTGGTATTTTACTTCAACTTTTTGTTTGGGCTTAAGTTTAGTGACTACTACTTGGCCTTTTTTAGTTTTGTAGGCGATCTGTTCACCGATGCCAATTTGAGCAAAAACCGGCATGATATGACCGAGAGTTATCGAACATACCGCAAGTGCTGTAACGATTGCCAGAGATTTCATGAAATATGAGGAAAGAAACTAGTACGATTTTAGCCCGGATTTTAGGAGAGATCGATCGGGTCAACAAACCTTGAGACAATTGCACTAAAAATATACCGCCAAACAACTCAATAAAATTATAGGCTTCATTTTTACTGATTTATACTAGACTAGTAAAACCCTTGATTTCAGATCGATCGGCCAAACCTGCGGACAGCCCTGCAAGCATTCTGGTAATCTTAGGCTAAGTAATTTTAAGCTAACTGTAAAGATGACCTCTCCCCAAGACCTGATGAAGCAAGAAGTGGGTAAAGCCGCTGCTGCCCGCGTTCAATCCAACACCGTTGTTGGCCTAGGTACAGGTTCTACCACCGCCTTCGCGATCGAATTCATCGGCAAACGCCTCGCCTCGGGCGAACTCACTAATGTTCAAGGTATTCCTACCTCCTTCCAAGCCACTGTCCTGGCCAAGAAATACAGTATTCCTTTGACCACCTTGGATGAAGCTGAAGTAATTCACATCGCGATCGATGGAGCCGATGAAGTAGATCCCCACAAAAACTTGATCAAAGGCGGTGGTGCTGCTCACACCCAAGAAAAAATTGTCGATTCCCTCGCCGAACAGTTCATTGTGGTCGTAGACAGCAGCAAAATGGTCGATAAGCTCGGCTCTACTTTCTTGTTGCCAGTGGAAGTGTTGCCCATGGCGGTGACTCCTGTAATGCGGGCAATCGCCAAACTTGGTGGAGTGCCAGAACTGCGGATGGGAGTGCGGAAAGCTGGGCCAGTGGTGACAGACCAAGGAAATTTGGTAATTGATGTGAAATTTAGCTCGATCGATAATCCGGCTGAATTAGAAAAGACTTTGAACAATATTCCTGGTGTCTTAGAAAATGGCCTCTTTATAGGTGTTACCGATTTAGTATTAATCGGTGAATTACAAGGCGACAAGATTGTCATTAAAGAACTATAGATTTTATTAGTGGTATGGATATCCTCAGACATCTTCGAGGGTCTGGGTGGTGTGCAGTGACCACCCCATAATAGATTTCTACCGGAAAACATATAGCTACTCGCAACTTTATTCAACAAAAATATTAGGAGTTATTTTGAGTCAACATGCTAACATTGCCCCCCACGGTGGCGAATTAATTAATCGGATAGCCTCTGCTAGCCAAAAAGCCGAATTACTTAGCCTTGCTGAATCTTTGCCTCGGGTCACTTTAGATGAACGAGCTTGCTCAGATTTAGTAATGATTGCGATCGGTGCCTTCAGTCCTCTGACTGGCTTTATGACCCAATCCGACTACCAACCAGTGACAGATACCATGCGGATGGCCAACGGTTTACCTTGGTCTATCCCCATCACCCTTTCGGTCACTAGTGCCGTAGCAGAACCATTAACTGTTGGGAGCTTGGTGCGTTTAGACGACCCCACCGGTCGGTTTATCGGGGTTTTGGAACTCAGTGAAAAATATAGCTACGACAAAAAACACGAAGCCGCCAAAGTCTATCTCACCGAAGATGCCAAGCATCCCGGCGTAAAAGTAGTCTACGACCAAGGCGAGGTAAACTTAGCTGGCCCAATCTGGCTACTAGAACGGGAAGCTCATCCCCTGTTTCCCACCTATCAACTAGACCCGGTAGTATCGCAGAAAATGTTCCAAGATAAAGGCTGGAAAACGATCGTGGGCTTCCAAACCCGCAACCCGATTCACCGCGCCCATGAATACATTCAAAAATGTGCCATGGAAACCGTTGATGGTTTGTTCCTGCATCCTTTAGTAGGAGCCACCAAAGAAGATGATATTCCCGCAGATGTACGGATGCGCTGCTACGAAATTATCTTGGAGCATTACTACCCACTCGATCGAGTAATTTTGGGCATCAACCCTGCCGCCATGCGCTACGCTGGTCCCCGCGAAGCCATCTTTCATGCCTTAATTCGCAAGAACTATGGATGCACCCACTTCATCGTTGGTCGCGACCATGCCGGAGTTGGTGACTACTATGGCACTTATGATGCCCAGTACATTTTCGATGAGTTTGCCGAAGGCGAGTTAGGCATTGTGCCCATGAAGTTTGAGCATGCCTTTTATTGCACCGTCACAAAATCGATGGCCACCACCAAAACCAGCCCCAGCACCCCCGAGCAACGGGTACATTTATCGGGCACCAAGGTACGCGATTTGTTACGCCAAGGTGAGTTGCCACCCCCCGAGTTCTCTCGTCCTGAAGTAGCCGCAGAACTGATCAGCGCCATGAAAAACAGTTAATCAATAGGATAAACCCGCCCAACCGCGATCGAACATCACGTCAATCCCGTAGGGGTGGGTTTATCTAAAAATCATCCCCCCACTCCAAACATCAAATAAAAACCCACCTGCCGCAGCCGAAATCAATGTTCGATCGACCAAAAAATCGAATAGAAACCCCCAATAAAAATCCACCCGCCGCAGCCGAAATCAATGTTCGATCGACCAAAAAATCGAATAGAAACCCCCAATAAAAATCCACCTGCCGCAGCCGAAATCAATGTTCGATCGACCAAAAACATCAAACTAAACCCGCCTACACCACTAAGTCATGCGATTAATTTCGGTGGTGGTGGGCGGGTTTTTATTTGATGTTTTTGTTTTTTGCGTGGAGGATGGATAAACCCGCCCCTACGTTGACGACGGTTTATCCCAATTCTGGGGGTTGTTGATGATATACTGTCTGACTGGATCTAATCCTGCTGTTGTTCTGATGATGACTTCGTAATAATTGCGTTGCCAGACTGGAACGCCTTTTTGTGATCGCAATCTGTTGATATTTCTGGCAGAAAATGTTTTGAATCCCTGGATGATTTCAGGGATAGATTTAGTTTTAGGGAACTCTTGTAAAATCAAGATGCCATGGATATGGTCAGGCATAATCACAAATTCATCAGCAGTCAAGTTTTCATAATGTCTAGGTAGTTGGAGCCAATGAGATCTGACAATGTGGGCAAAGTTATTTTCTTGCATTGCTCCATCAACGATTTCACCAAAAAGATGTTTGCGCTGATGGGTGCAAATAGTGATGAAATAAGCACCTGCACCCGAATAGTCATAACCAGGCAGGCGAATTGATCGTCTACCATGCACAAAAGGATCAAATCCCATGACCAGTTAAAATCAATAACTATTTACATATCGTACCCAAAGAGATTAGCATTCACTTCATCTAAGTTGATATCGCTGAGTCCATATTCTTTCCACTTGCGATCAACCATTTTAGCCACATCAGGATCAGACTCTAACGGCGCACCCCATTCTGCCTCAGTTTCTGGATAGACTTTAGTAGTGGCATCCACACCCATGCGGCTCCCTAAGCCAATCTTGGGCGTTGCAAAATCCAATTTATCAAAGGGCGTATCGGCAATAATAAATATATCTCGCTGGGGATCGACCTTAGAACTTAGCGCCCAAACCACCTGGCGCGGATCGCGGATATTGATATCTTGATCGACTACAATTACAAACTTGGTGTAGGTAAACTGAGGCAAGGCACTCCAAAAGGCCAATGCAGCGCGGCGGGCTTGGCCGGGATAGGCTTTTTTGATTGAAATAATTGCTGCCTTATAGCTAAGCGCTTCCATTGGCAAAAAGAAATCAACAATTTCGGGCACCTGCTGACGCAGAATGGGCGTATAGATGCGGTTAAGGGCGATCGCCATCATGGCTTCTTCTTTGGGTGGCCGACCGCTAAATGTAGTTAAATAAATTGGGTCACGGCGATGGGTGATGCAGTTAAAATTGATGATTGGGCCTTCTTTGGACTGGTTATAGTAACCCATGTGATCACCAAAGGGGCCGTCGATCGCCTCTTCACCAGGAGTAATAGTGCCTTCTAAAACAAACTCAGAATCAGCAGGGACTTCTAAATCAATGGTGCGACACTTGGCTAATTTGACTCCAGCACCTCCATAGATACCCGCAAATAGCCACTCCGAAAGATCTACAGGGATCGGTGTTGCTGCCGCCATAATAATGAGAGGATGCACACCAAGGGCGATCGCAATCTCTAACTTTTTGCCCCGTTCTGCGGCCTTACGCAGATGCCCAGCGCCGCCTCGAATCGAGAGCCACTGCACAGTCATGGTGTTTTTAGACTGTAGCTGCAATCTATACACTCCCACGTTGGGGGTGCCGGTTTCGCAGTCTTTGGTAATTACCAATCCCAAGGTGATGATTTTGCCCGCATCGTTGGTGTAAGGGCGGATCATCGGAATTTTATTCAGATCTACTTCGTCGCCCTGGATAACTACCTGCTGACAAGGAGGGAAGAAGTCACGGCTGGGTTTGGCTTTGACCACATCAAATAAAACCTTGCCAAAGTCGATCGCCTGTCCAATTTTTTTGGGAGGCTTGGGCTGCTGTAGTAAGGCCAACTTACGACCAAGATCTTCTAACTCTTCGGGCTTCTCCATGCCCATTGCCCAACAGATCCGCTCTACGGTGCCCATGATGTTGACGGCGACGGGATGAGGAGAGCCTTTAACATTGGTGAATAACAGGCCGGGACCAGCGCATTGCAGCATCCGGTTAGAGATTTCGGCGATTTCTAAATCACCATTTACTAAGGTGTCGATCGTTCTGAGCTGGCCACGTTCTTGCAGTATTTTAAGGAATGCCCGTAGATCTCGTGCCATGAATGCTGCCCAAAATGATGTTGGTTCACCATTTTAGATGATTTCATCAAAACAGAGCAAGCTGTGATGAGAGCGGATATCCTAAAAATCCCAAACTAGCTAAGCCAAAATTGTCAGGAAGCTAGCTTCTAGATTTTTTCCTTAAGCTTGATCAAATCTGCTGGCGCAAAAGTACCAAACTCAGTGATAATTCCAGCAATCAAGCGAGCAGGGGTGACATCAAAAGCGGGGTTAAAGAATTCTACGCCCTCTGGACAGATCACTGTGGATCCCACCTGTGAGACTTCCTTGGTATCTCGCTCTTCAATTTCAATCAAGCTACCGTCAGCCAAACTAAAATCGATCGTGGAAAGAGGGGCCGCCACAAAAAAAGGCACATTGTGCGCCTGCGCCACCAGAGCCAAACTGTAAGTCCCAATTTTATTGGCAGCATCACCATTCGCCGTAATCCGATCGGCTCCCACTACCACAGCATCAATCATGCCTTTGACCATACAGTGACCAGCCATATTATCGCTCAGCAAAGTAACCGGGATACCTTCTTGCACACATTCCCAAGTGGTCAGCTTTGCACCCTGTAAACGAGGACG
The DNA here is from genome assembly GCA_025359065.1 of Synechococcales cyanobacterium GL140_1_metabinner_5_sub. Lineage (GTDB taxonomy): Bacteria > Cyanobacteriota > Cyanobacteriia > Cyanobacteriales > Chamaesiphonaceae > JAAFHZ01. Next base: position 19,042 of record JANYHM010000118.1, read on the forward strand.
AGTTTCATCGGCGTACAGTCGCTCTAACCGGCCATCGCGCCAAGCCGATCGAACAACACCCAAAGCAGTGCCATAACCAGCGGTAGCTAAAGCTCCAGCGTTACAGTGAGTCAATAATCTTAGTTTGCCAGGAGTCTTGGGCAAAGCTGCTACCCCGTGGTCGCCGATTGCTTCACAAGTCCGAATATCGTCAGCATTGATTTGCTGAGCAGCTTCCAAAATTTTAGGCAAGTTACCGGGCTGGGCTTTGACCACTTCCATCATTTTATCGATCGCCCAAAACAGGTTCACGGCGGTCGGCCTGGTAGCTTTTAGCTTAATGGCAATCTTTTCCATGTCCTCGATAAACTCAGCAGAACTATCGGTGGCTACTTCCCTCGCACCCAAATACATTCCGTAGGCTGCGGCTACGCCGATCGCTGGGGCACCGCGCACAATCATGGTAGTGATGGCATTGGCCATTTCGTCGCTGCGGTTAATTTCGACCCAAGTGCATTCTTGGGGCAAGCGATTTTGGTCGATGAGGCGCACTCGATCGGTTTCCCACAAAACTGGACGCACTGGATTTACTGACATGGCTAGATAGATGATGTGATCACCACCTATCTTAGCGGAATTCAGGGCAGAATCTGGCTCAGAGCTTACCCAAGTTTTAAAGAATTCACTGGTACTTTGTCCCAGTCTTCTACTACGTAGAGTTTTGCTTGCCAGCCCAGTTTTTTTTGTTCGGCGCTGAGTTCAGATTCAAAAGATACATGGCATTCCTGGGCTAGTTGTGGATCGCAGGAAGCAATGCAAGAATACATCAAACCCAAGGGGTCGCGCTGTTCATTTACCCAGATAGTTGCCATAGGTTTTTGCCTAGTGAGGTTGATATCTTCTACTATGGGCGATCAGTATCAAAATAGGCAGAAAATTTAGAAATATTTGCATCATCGAAAATAGATAGGTAGGATAGCATTGCCCATCCTACCCGCCTAATGATTCTATAGTGGCAGCTAACTTTTCTATGTCTGCCGATCGATGAGCAGCCGTAATCGTAAACCGAATACGGCTGGTAGGAACAGTGGGAGGCCGAATTGCGGGGGCAAAGATACCTTGTTCCTGCAATAGCCCAGATATCTTCAATGCTTGTTCGGCACTCGGTAACTCCCAACAAATAATTGCGGAGTCTGAAGGGATCATTTTAATATTGGTAGAAGCTAACAGCGTTCTAAAATACTCAATGTTGTGCCAGAGCTGCCGACCAATAGATGGTTTGATGATGATTAGTTCGATCGCCTTTAGTGCCGCTGCCGTATCGGCTGGAGATAAGGCCGTAGTGTAAATCCAGCTAGCACAACGGTTCCGAAGGAAATCGATTAACTTGGCGCTGCCGCTGACGTAGCCACCTAGGCTACCCAATGCTTTACTGAGAGTACCAATGCAAACTAGGCGATCGGGGTCTAAATTAAAATGTTCGATCGCCCCGGCACCAGTTGCTCCAAGTACTCCCGTAGCATGAGCTTCATCTACTAACACCATGCAGTCAAACGCTGTAGCCAATTCCATAATTCCGGGCAACGGGCAGAGATCGCCATCCATGCTAAAAACTGTATCTGTGACCAGTAAGCAGCGCCGGAACTGGTTGCGATGATTTTTTAATAGTTTTTGCAGATGATTTAGATCGCAGTGTTGATACACTAATATCTTGGCCTGACTAAGAATTGCACCATTTTTCAGGCTAGAGTGGTTGTATTGATCCGCAATGATCAAGTCTCGATCGCCCACCAAAGCCGCGATCGTTCCCAGGTTTGCGGCGTAACCGGAGCTAAACACCAGAGCATCGGCTGATTTTTTGAGGCTGGCGATCGATTCTTCTAACTCTCGATGTAGTGGTCGTTGTCCAGTAACTAACCGAGAACCCGTGCTGCCGGTGCCATAGATCTGGATTGCTTGGATCGCCGCTGCTTTCAGCCTGGGATCTGTAGCCAAGCCCAAGTAGTCATTGCTGGCAAAGTTGAGGAGCTGTCTACCAGCGACAGTAATATAGTTGCCTTGGCTGGCTTCGATTGGGGCTGGACTGCGGTGCCATTGGGCTTTGTGGATGGTGTTGAGGGATCGATCAATCCAATCATAGGGATCGATCATTTTTTTACTATGAAATAAGCAGTGACGTATTCTGGTAGACTGCGTGCGACTTTATCGAAGGCTGATTTGCCGTCAAAGGTGCCAGCTAAAAAGTCTAATTGGTGTAGATTCGGCAAGAAAGCGCCGCCGGTATCGGCGATCGTCCCCATGCGCATTCCATCAGCACTGCTGATCACTATCAGCTTACCTAGGCCAATATTCAGAACATCGCCAGCAAAAGTAACGCCAGGTTCGATCGAAACCTTGTTCTCCATGGCCTGACCATAGCCTTTGATCCTATCTACGGGTTTAAAGTACCAATAGCGCTTTTGTTCTTTGCGATCTAAGCCTTTGATGTAAGCAATTTCATTGCTGCGATCGACGTTAAAAAAGCCTTGGGTGCCATCGTTGAACTTAATTAGAATAGTGCCCTCCATCAGGGCTTCTTCTAGACCATCGCGGGTTAAATAGGCGATCGGCTCTACTCTATCTGCAAAAGCATTTTTGCCAGCTTTTTCATAAATGCCAGCCAGCACCTCTTGTTTGGTGTAGGTGGCGGCCTTTGCTCGGGGGTCTTTGAGACTATAAATGGCGGTGTCGAACTGAGCGGTTTTAGTGCGAGAGCCAGGATGGGTAAAGACAGCGTACTTGGTAATGCGGATTTTGGACTGCTCTGGTTGTTTAGGATCAGCGGCATTCCATTGAATGGTGCGGAAGTTTTGGCGAATAAAATTGGGATCTTGAAGACGGCTGGGGCGTTTGGCTTGGATATCTTCTCGGAGAGTGGCGATCGCAAAATCCAGGGTTTTTACCGTGTCCATTGGACTCACCCCTTGAGTACCCAAAATGCCCCCCAGAGATAATTTGGGATCTTGAGACTGGGAAAAATAGGCGCGGGTATTGGTGAGCACCGTCAGCATTTTATTGGGGTCAAAGTTAATTTTTCCGGCGGGGAGATTGCCAGCCGTTAAGATTTTGCGGCTATCTACTACATATTGGGGTTTGGTGCGTTCATCTAATACCTGATAGCTACCTTTGGCTAGCGGCAATCCGGCTAAAGGTGATCCAGGGACTCCTGATGGGACAGGGCCGCCAGACTGACCAGTGATAGGATTGATGGTGCCCGGAGCATTGTTAGAAGGAGTGAAAAACACTGTGGGTACGGGTGAAATCGAGATATTGGGGCTAGCTGGGCTAACAGTTGGAATACTGAGAATGCCCGTAGCCGGTAAGGTGGGAGTAGGCTTACTAGCTACCGGTTGAGGTGGCGCAGCATTTTGACAGGCCGTTAAGATGCCCAAAAGGCCGAAAATTAAACCAGATTTGAAAAGGTGCGACATTGAGATGGAATCCGGAATTGATTTAGTTAATAGACCAGGTTCGCGGAAATGCACCTGGAGGTCAATTACTCCCGGCAACAAAGTCAAATCTCTGCCGTCAATTTCTTTATCGGCGGCTATTTCAATATGGTCAGCCATTTGTTCGAGCAGTCGATCGCGCACCAAAACATCTGCTAAGCGCAGTTGGTCATCGGGCATACAGACTAGAGACTGGCGAATAATCAGGGTATTGTCTGCCATAATTGAGTCGGTTCTTTGATCGGAATTCTGCGCGGTTAGCACAGTTAACGATACTATTATCAGATTTTCTGGTCGGCCTCGCTGTATATAATTGAAAACAAGTTCTTATTCTCTTGTTAGCTTTCTCTCCTCTTACTTTCGATCGTCATTATTTGAGTATCTTATGTCTCTAGAATCCCCACAGCCAGAATCTCAAGACGGAGTATCCAGCTCAATTCAGGAAAAACCTGAGAATTTTTGGGTAGAGACCATCAAGACAATTGGAATCAGTGTGGTTTTGGCACTGGGTATGCGCCAGTTTGTGGCTGAGGCTCGCTATATTCCCTCTGGTTCGATGGAGCCAACGCTTTTGGTAGACGATCGGCTGATTATCGACAAAGTAAGCTATCGGTTTAGCAATCCGCAGCGGGGTGACATTGTAGTTTTTGATCCCACCGCCACCCTCAAATCTCTAAATTACAACGAAGCTTTTATCAAACGAGTTATTGGTTTACCGGGCGAAAAAATCAAAGTTGTGAACGACCAAGTAACTGTCAATGGTAAGCCCCTGCCCGAGAACTACCCCAGTGGCTTATTTATTGAACAAATGACTAAAATATACGAGGAAAAACACGCCAAAGACCCCCGGGTACCCTTGTGGAATCCTAATTATAAAGGTCCAAATGATGAGCGCACAGTGCCTGCTGGCGAATATTTGGTACTAGGCGATCACCGCAGCAGTAGCTTAGATAGCCGATCGTGGGGGTTTGTACCCAAGGCCAATATTGTGGGTAAAGCAACTGTGCGCTTTTGGCCACTGAACCGCATGGGAGGATTAGATCCCAAGCCCTCTTATGTAAAATAGAGCGTGCCGTTTTGATTTGTTCCACCCTTAGTTTTCGGCGATTTCTATATGACCCAAGATTCTTTATTACCAAACTCCACCGAACCAAATTCTACCGAAGAAGTTAAACCGCCTAAAAAACAGGAAAACTTTTGGGTGGAAGCCCTCAAAACTTTGGGCTTGAGTTTGGTTTTAGCTCTGGGTACTCGCCAATTTGTAGCCGATGCCCGCTTTATTCCTTCTGGCTCAATGGAACCAACCTTACAAGTAGATGATCGGGTCATGGTTGATAAGGTCAGCTACCGGTTTAGTTCGCCTCAGCGGGGCGACATTGTGGTGTTTGAACCTACGGATGCCCTTAAGGCACAAGGACATACGGAGTCTTTCATTAAACGGATTATTGGTTTACCTGGTGACAAAGTGGTGGTGGTAGATGACAAAGTGACCATTAATGGCCAGCCTTTGTCAGAAAACTATCCTAGTACGGTACATGCCACAGAAATGACCCAGCTCTATGCCCAAAAGCATATTAAAGATCCTGATGCCCGCCTGTGGAGTGCCGATGATAAAGGCCCTGAGTTTAATAAGGTAGTACCACCCGGTCACTATGTGGTGCTAGGTGATCATCGCGGTGATAGCTCCGATAGCCGAGTGTGGGGATTTTTGCCCAAAAAGAACCTGATCGGTAAAGCCGTAGTGCGCTATTGGCCACTCGATCGCATGGGTGCCCTAAACCCTAAGCCTTCCTACGTTAAATGATGATTGATGTCGATCTGCTTTTAATTTCTGCTCTCCAGCAAGCTGAATTAATTCGTCAAAAACAAATCTCCCCGATCGAACTTTTAGAGCTATATTTGGCCAGAATTGATCGAATAGATCCCCAAGTTGGGGCTTTTTTTCATGTGGCCAAAAAACAGGCTCGGCAAACTGCTAAAGCTCAAACCAAGCTGCTGACTAACAAATCGGCTCAACTCCCACCTCTATTTGGTTTACCGATCGGGATTAAAGACTTGAATCCGGTAGTAGGAATGCCTTGCAGCTATGGGGTGGCGGCTTTAAAAGATCAGCCGGCAGTGACTGATGATTCTATTGTGGTGCTGCTGAGCCAAGCGGGCTGCAATATTCTGGGTAAAACTGCGATTTCTGAGCTAGCAGCCTTGCCTTTTACGGAGACTCCTGGTTTTGCGCCTACTCGAAATCCTTGGAATTTGGCACATACTGCTGGGGGTAGCAGTGGCGGAGCGGCGGCAGCGGTGGCGGCAGGAATGTTGCCTTTTGCCCATGGTGACGATGGCGGTGGTTCTCTGCGCGGACCAGCTCATTGCTGTGGCTTGGTAGGGATCAAGCCCACCCGAGGGCGGGTTTCGGATGCGCCAGTGGGGGATAGAATTACTGGCTTGGCGGCTCGGGGACCGATCGCCAGAAATGTGGCTGATGCAGCGGCGTTACTAGATGCTATGGCTCAGCGACTGCCTGGAGATCCCTATCTTTTGCCCGCTGATTCCTTTTTAGCAGCGGCTCAGCGGCCTCCGGGTCAGCTTAAAATCGCCGTCTGTAAATCTTTTCCGCCATTCACTGATATTGATGCGACCTACAGCGTGGCGATCGATTTAACTGCCGATTTGCTCAGTAATCTTGGCCACCAGATGTCAGAGATTGAACTCGATATCCAGAAGGCGATCAGTCCATTTATGACTGTCTGGCAAACAGCTATTGCCGCCGCAGGCGTTCCAGCTCCAGCCTTGGGTGGATTTAATCAATGGCTGATAAGTCGATCGGGCAGTGCCGCAGATTTTTTGAACTCTTTGTACAGCCTGCAAGCAATTTCTCGCCAGGTGGTCGCTCGCTGGCAGAATTTTGATGTGTTGCTTGCTCCAGTCTATTTACACTCTACGATTGCGATCGGGGCTTGGGCAGACTTGGCTCCCGAAGAAATGTTTACTAAAATTTGTGAGTGGACGGCTCCTTGTCCTCTTTTTAATGCCACTGGTCAACCAGTGATTGTGTTGCCAGTTGCCATAGAGCCTCAGACTAATTTACCGATCGGCATTCAGCTTGTGGGCAACTTGGGAGCCGAAGCCCAGCTCATTAGCCTTGCCGCCCAGCTCGAACAGCAACTCGGCAAGCTCCCTGGCTCGATAGCAGTCGGCTAGTCTCGATCGCTTATACTAAAATTCAACGAAATTTTCTCATCTCCAAAATGTTTAACCCTCCTTGGTTTCAGCCCCTAATTTGGCTGGACTTCCGCCTAGCATTAATCTTGACTGTGGCCATGCCCTTAGTGCTATTGATCTGGGCATTTGTGAAAAAGGTGCCAGTGGCCGTTACCCTCATGACCATCTATTGGCGGGTGGCGAGCTTGCTGGCAATCACGGTGTATTTGATGATTGGTGGTGCGCAACTGTCTTTCTTTGCAGGCTTTGCTGCCCGCATTTTGATTCCCCTTTCTCTGTGGTTTTGGATTGATGTGAACGACGAAGTTACAGACTTGCCACCTAGACCAATCAAGCTGATTTTGACTGCTTGGCGCTGGGCAATTACTGGCTACTCAATCATTGGCGCGCTTTGTTTTCTGCCGTTCATGCAGTGTGGCTTTTCTGGCAGTTTGCTAAAAAGTGACTATTGCCGAGCCTGGTTTCAGCCGCCCTTAGCATACAAAAATATTTTTCATGGCGGTATTGATGTAGGCACTTTAGGCGCATTGGGTATTGCCGCATTGGCATTTTATGCCGTGTGTTTGGGTTACTTTTTGGTGGTGCGGTTAGGTAAAGAAGGTCGTATTGCCCTTGATTAGTATGGCAGATGTAAATTTGCGGGGGTCGATCGCAGTCAGTTTGGGGGCGATCGCTGGAGCATTGAGTCGCTACCATCTAAATGGCTGGATCGTAGCCCACTGGGGAAATAGTTTTCCCTGGGGTATCTTGGCTATTAATCTGAGCGGCTGCTGGCTGATGGGGTTAATTGTGGGGTTAGCAGAAACTCACACCAATTTGATTTCACCAGAGGTTTACCTGTTACTAACCACTGGTTTTTTGGGAGCCTACACCACTTTTTCTACTTACGGGTTGGACACGGTTAAACTCCTGACAGAGCGCTGGCAATGGGGGATCGTTTACGCAGTAGGCAGTGCGGTTGTGGGTATTTTGAATGTTCGTTTAGGGTCTATAATGGCTCATTGGTTTGCACCATAAAAATTGGCAGCTTTACATCTGCATCACAAAAAAATTACACCTAGGGCCATGTCGCAATCTCCTCAACCCCCTGAATATGTCGAATACGGGCTGATCGCTGCTTCTTTGATCGGTCTGGTAGTCGCGTTGGCTACTGCAAATCCTATTGTGGCAGTGATACCCACTGTATTGGCCTTGACTGCTAGCGCCTTCAATCGCTATCGTGCTGATCGAGCGATGAGTCGGCGCGTGCAGAAGCTGAATCAAGATTTGGTGGCTCAAAATGAGTATTTTCAGCAGGAAAATGTCCAAGTCCGCAACTTTGCTACTGCTTTAGTGAAGCAGACCATGGCGGCCCAAAAGCCCGAATTACCGGCAGCTAGCGGCGAACTGGTTAGTTTCCAGCATTTAGAAAAACAAGTGGGCGATCAGCAGCGGTTAATGAATTCGGTGCAAACCCATATTTCGGGAGTAGAAGGCACGATCGCCAATTTGGTGGAAGCTTTGGATGGTGCAGCAATTCCAAATCGGGTGGAGTATTTAGAGCAGGCGATCGTCAAACTTTCACAAAGATCTGGTCTAGACCCCAATGAAATTTTGGGAGCCGGCGGGGCTGGCGGTATTGCAGTGATGAGCGCCAATTTGCCACCAGAAATGTTTAGCCTGGCAGATTTAGGTTTAGATGAACTCTCTGCTAATCTCAGTGAAGATTTGGATGGCAACACTGCCACCAGAATGCAGGGGTTTGACTCGGGCTTTTTGAAAGATCCGGCTGCCCCGAGCATTGAAAAAATTGCCGAAGATTTGGTATCGGGTGACTTGCTGGGTCTTGACCCGATTTCTGGAGACTTGGCTTCAGGAGATTTGACAGCGGCAGAATTAGAGGGTGGCGACCTATGGATGCGCCCGATTTGGGAGCTAAAGAAAACGCTGCTGGCTCACACCGACTGGGTGCGTTGTCTGAGCTTTGCGCCCGATAACCAGACTTTAATTAGCGGCAGCTTTGACCAGTCGATCAAACTTTGGAACATGGCCGATGGCAAGATGCTCCACGATTTGCAAGATCATCACAAGGGCGTGTTTGCTTTGGCGGTCAGCGCCGATGGCAAGACCCTAGCCAGCGGTAGTTGGGATGAAACTATTAAGTTGTGGAATATCAGCAGCGGTGAGTTGATTTCTAATCTTTCTGGTCACACGGCTTCAGTGAGGTCTTTGGCTACTAGCCCTGATAATCAGTTCTTAGTCAGCGGTAGTTTCGATAACACCGTGCGGGTATGGCAGCTCTCTACGGGTGACTTGGTGAAAACAATGATGCACAAAGAGCCGATCGCCGCCATAGCTCTAAACCACACCGGCCAGATTTTGGCGAGTACTGGAGATGATGGTTTGGTGAAGCTGTGGTCGTTACAGACTGGTGAAACTATTGCTCAACTTACTGGCAACAGCAACTGCATTTGCTCCCTGGCGATTTCGCCTAATTCCACTGTAGTAGTAGCTGGAACTGTGAGTGGTTCGATCGTCCTCTGGAGTCTAGATATGGCTAAGATTCAGAATAGTGACCCGCTGCAAAAGTTCAAGGCTCACTCTGGTCAAATCAATGCCTGCGTGTTCCACCCCAGTGGTCAATACCTGATTACGGGTAGCGTAGACGGCAAGGCGCGGATCTGGTCTCAGGATGTGGGTTTCAATTTGCTGCGTGAAAAGCCTCGCAAAACCCTGCGTGGTGAACCCGGTCGATCGGTGATGTCGGCGGCAGTCAGTGCCGATGGTAAGTCGATCGCAATCGGTGGTGCCGATGGCACGATTGAACTGTGGCAGGGCTAAGCGAGTAATAATTTTCTCCTATTTGTCAGGAGAAAATTATTACTCGATTTGGTTAACCGATTCTTTATTTTCTGACGGCGGCAGTGGAATCGTAAAGTGAAATTTGCTGCCCTGATTTTTGCCCGCAGAAGCCGCCCAAATTTGGCCGCCCCAGCTCAACACTGCCTGCTGACAAATAGCTAAACCCAAACCGGTGCCGCCAGTAGTGCGGCGCAATGCCCCTTCTTCTTGGTAAAAGCGCTCAAACACCACCTGTAACAAGTTGGGTTCAATACCCCGGCCATTATCAGACACAATTACTTCTACCATAATATTATGGCTAATTGCTTGAATGGTAATTTGCCCTTTGCTAGAAGTGAACTTGTAAGCATTATCTAGCAGCTTACTCAGTACTTCTACTAACCATTCACCATCTAAATTAACTGCTGGCAGCTCTGGATCGATGTCGATAATTACCTTGGGCTTACTAGATTTTGGTGCATCATGACGGTGGTTTTTCATGCCGCTCACCGCCAAGTCCACGCATTCTCGTAGAGATAAATCTTCGGGGTGCCACTGAAAGCGTCCGCTTTCTAGCTGAGAAAGGGTCAAAAAATCTTGGATTAATTTCCGCATCCGCTCGCTGTCGGTCAAAGCTGTATTCAGCATTACCTGACGCATATCCAAAGACATATCTGGCTCAGAAGAGAGACTTTCTAGGCAAACTTGAATGGTGGAAAGCGGCGTGCGTAGCTCGTGACCAGTGATCGCTACCAAGTTGCCCCGAATCCGATCGAGCACCGCCATCTGGGCATTCAAATATTCTAAATGGGTATAGGCTTCAGCCTGGATTAGGGCACTACCCACATGGGTAGCCACCGCTTCTACTAGATTAATTTCTTCGGGCAACCACTGATGATTGGTTGATTCGCAGTGGTGCAGCTCCACAATTCCCAACAGCCGATCTTGAGAAAGCACTGGCACGATCAGAATATTGCTGATTTGATACTTGGCAATTAGGTCAGTGGTCGTGGGTGACAGGCTATCGATCGCCGCCATGGTGCCAGGAACACGAGTTTTTACAATGTCATTCAGCAGTGGATGACGATCTAGATTCCAGAGCTTCCCAATCAGAGAGGTACAACCGGGCTGCCCCACATACTCATAAGCTATTTTGGTATCGGTCTCGCCACTTTGGTAGCGGTAGATTAAGCAGCGGCTGGCCTGCATGGCTGCCCCAATTTCTTGCACCGCAATGTTCAAAATTTCATCGGGCTTGAGAGAACTACGCAGGGCACTGGCAATCAGGTTTACCAGCCGTTCGCGGTTTTCTTGGGCAGCGATCGATCGATAGGCTTTAATCAGCTTATATTGACCAGCCTGCAAATACGTCACCAGCCGCTGCACAAAAGCATCAGCGCTGGTGGGCAAGGCTTCAAACTGTGGTTCTCGCAGCTCTTTTAAAATTTGCTGGGTGCTTTTTTTTAGCCTAGGGCGCTGCTTCGTAACTTTGGCTAGTAATATTTCAGCGGCATCTAAAGCCACATGGCGATCGAATGTCCAAATTCCATCAAAGCGCTGAGAAGACTCTAGGCCAGTTTTTACCCAGTCTCCTTCGCGCTCTTGGCAAATTAAGCAGGCTGCTGACTGAGAGCCAATTACTACCAAATTCCATTGCTGCGCCAGCTTATCGGTAGATTTGAGCGGGATGAGGTTATATTCGGTGGCCGCTGGCTTGTCATCCATGACTGCCAGCACATAAATGTGATCAGACTGGCTGGCAATACGCTGGTAGCGGTGTGATTCTTGCCGATACAGCCGCTCTTCTTGAAAGGTGGCGATCACTAGGGGTTGTTCATCACCAGCCAGCACTAAGTCTTCCATAGCCCGAGATAGTGCGGTTAGGGAAGATTTAAAATACAGGTGGGGGCGCAGTTCTGGGTGTTGCCCCAATAACTCTGTTAAAACAGAATCGGCTATGCTCATATTTTTGCCTTTGCAAGCACGGTTATTAGCTGTGTTCGATTGTATCCCAGTCGATCGCCAATTTTACCGACTGGGGGCGCTGTTCGTTGCGAAAAGTTACAGAGGAATTTTTCTGTCAGTAATTCAAAAGCGTCGATGTCAGTTCACGGGATCAAGAAACCCGCCAATTCAAATATTTGCTCGATCAATATCGGTCATAACCACATTGATATAATTCAATACAACTCCCCATCATTACAAATCTCCAAACAATGCAAATTACCATCGAAGTACCCGATCTCCTCGGCGAACAACTGCAAAAATTGGGTGATCGTCTGCCCGAAGCCCTGATTCATGCACTTCAGGAACTCACCACTACCGAAAACACCGTTTACCAAGAAGACAACCAAATCGTCGAACTACTAGCCAGTCAACCCACCCCCGAAGTAATCCTCGCCATCCGTCCTTCACCTGCCTTACAAGCACGAATGAGCGAACTACTAGCACAAAGTAAATCTGGTACCCTCATTCGGTCAGAAGAAGTCGAACTCGATCGCTATTTGCTCCTAGAACATTGGGTGCGCCTGGCCAAAGCTCACGCCTACAAAAACTTGCAGACAGCAATATGAGTTACATATCAGTCGCTCTGCGTCGGCTAATAACCGAACGCGCTAGAGAGCAATGTGAGTATTGTCTATTTCCCCAAACAGCTTCACTCTTTACCTTTGAAATGGAACACATCATTGCTGAAAAACATGATGGCACCACCGATTCTGAAAATCTGGCTCTATCCTGTCCTTTGTGCAACCGTTTCAAAGGAAGCGATATAGGATCAATAGATTCTCAAACTCAAAAGTTAACCCCCTTTTTTCATCCCCGTCTTCAGCAATGGTCAGATCATTTTCAGCTAGAAGGAGGAGCGATTGTGCCACTGACTTCAGAGGGGCGAGTAACCACTAGAATTCTCCAATTTAACCTCCCCGAACGCATCCTCGAACGCGATCAACTTATCCAGATTGGAGTATATCCACGCTTAATTTTCTAATTCGGGATTAAATACAATTCCTTCAAATATTTGCTCGATCGGAAAAGTTAAGTTAATGCTTTTTAACTCAACCAGATCTCCAGCTACATACCTGATGATCTCCCATTTATTGCGATCATTTTTACTGTAAAGAGCGATCTCGATTTGATCGGTATCCACCAAAACATAATCTTGTAAAACATCTGATCGTCGATATAGATTAAACTTTTCCCAGCGGTCGTAAGCCTTGGTACTTGGTGACAATACCTCCACGATCAGACATGGATGAGTAATGAATTTAGTTGCAGATCGATCGCGTTCGTCGCAGGTAACACTCACATCTGGATAGAGATAGTCATTAGATTCAGCGATCTGGACTTTTGCATCAGAATTCATTACTCGACAGCCACCACCCCTCAGATGAGTTTTTAACATGTAGTAGAAATTTCCGCCAATCTCACTATGATTGAGCGTCCCACCCGTCATCGCATAGATTTCGCCATCGATATATTCATACCGAATTTCCTGCTGCTCCTCCCACTCCAGATATTCTGCGGGTGTGAGTCTGGGAAAATGTTCTTGTGCCGCAATCATGATATGAACCTCTATTCGCAACTAGTAAAATCATACCATATTACAGCTTCACCAAGCAATATCCTGGTACTCAGTAAACTTATTAATGTTGGCTCTTGCGAATCTTCCGTGGTGGATACTGAAAGTCATCAACTTGCTGTCTAATGCTTGTACAATCTATTTGTGAACCTAACAAAATAGACAGCACAGCCCGAAACCACGCTGCTACCGGCAGAAAACCAAATCCTGATGTCATCTCCTAAATCCGCAGAGCTTCTAAATGGAAAAATTTCAGAAAACAAGTTGGCAGTGGCAAATAGAGCAGATTCAGCAGCGCCTCGGTGAGTGGATTGCGACAAAGTTGCGGTTTGGTGGCCAAAAACCGTTATTGCCGGACTGGTTGATTACCTTCATCAGTTACTCGTTGTGGTTTTTGCTCTTTGCCGGATTGGCCTGGATTGCATATCTGCTGGTGAGTCGATATGGCAAACAGCTTAGTTTTCGTCGTCGCCCAGATGAGCCAAAACAGCAGCCCAGCAAACAATACACCCTAGCTGAACTCCTGAGTCAGGTTCAATATTTTCAAAATCAAAAAAACTATAGCGAGGCTTGTCGATACCTCTATTTGGCAATGTTACAAAAATTGAACGATGCTAACCTGGTGCCCCATCAAACCAGCCGCACCGATCGAGAATATGCCAAAATCTTCACTCATTTGCCGAGATTGGCACCAGTCAACAATCCAGCTCAACTGCTGCTGCGAACTCATGAACAATTAAAATTTGCCGATCGCACCATTACCGATGCTGGCTTTGACAGTTGTCAGCAAGCCTATCACCAAATTGCCCGTCAGTTAGAACAACCAGCAGGTCAGAATTCATGAAAGACTGGCAAAAATTCCTGCAACAATATTGGCGAACGATCTTAACCGCAGTAGTGATCGTAGTTTTGATTACTATTATTAGTGCGATGAATAGTAACGATCGACTAAAGGGATCGAGTTATAGCTTAGAACCCCAAGGCTACGCTGCCTGGTATCAAAAAATGGTCGATCGAGGAGTAGCGATCGAACGCTGGCGCAGGCCAACGGCTAGAGTATTTAAAGAATATCCCAGTGGCACTACCCTGCTGCAAGTCAATCCAAGAGAGGGAATATTCTCTCTGGATACGCCCGATAAAGAATGGATCGCAAACGGCAATACCTTAGTCGTCTTGGGTGCAGATGCTCTATCTAACGACATTGAATTTAGTCAGGATTTGGCCAGCCCCCAAGGCAAAGTAAAAATCGAAACTACGCGGCGATTCCAAGCCACTGATAAATCATCTTCATACTTTGGATTGGCCGAAATTCCGGACAGCATCGTTAGTGATGATCATGGTGCTGTGGTGTGGCAATCGTCGATCGGCAAAGGAAAACTTGTTTTAGTAACTACTCCATATTTGGCAGCTAACGCCTATCAAGACTCTACTGCTAACTATGATTTACTCACCGCTTTAACTACTGCCAATCAGCAAAGAGTTGTAGTGGATGAATACCTGCATGGCTATCGCGAACCGCGCAAGTCCAGTAAATCTCTGCATCCGGGAGGTCGTAAGTTAGATGATCCAGAAAGCGCTGATGAAGACGAGGGTAATTTAACATCTTACTTGGCCAAAACTCCTTTTTTGGTGGCATTTGTCAATATTTGTTTAGTATTAGGCGTTTTGGTGTGGCAGCAAAATCGCCGCTTTGGAGCGGTAATTATTCCTCAGCCGCCCCAGGTAGATAACAGTGTGGCTTATATTCAAGCCTTGGGCGGCATTCTTCGCCAAGCCCAGAGCAGCGAATTTGTGCTGCAAAATATTGGCAAAGCCGAACAGCTCAGGCTGCAACAGTTTTTGGGGTTGGGCAACAAACAATTGGTCGATCGCCAGATTCTGACAGATGCTTGGCTGGCTCAAACCAAACTACCTGCCGCTGATCTACCAGTCATATTACAATTAGCTCCAAACCGATCCACCGATGCTGAGCTACAACGGTGGCTGAACAAACTCCAAGCGATGCGTGACCAGTTGCAGCGCCAATCACCATAAACTTTTAAACTTTGATCATGACTCAGACCCACGAAATTTTCCAGGCCGTTGGCGCAGGCTTAAACAGCGTAGTATTTGGTCAACCAGAAACTACCAATCAATTATTAATTGCCCTGTTAACCGGTGGCCACGTAATTTTAGAAGGTGTCCCTGGTACCGGCAAAACCTTGATGGCCAAGGTGTTATCTCAATTAATCCAGGCCGATTTCCGCCGGGTACAACTGACCCCCGATATTTTGCCAATGGATATTTTGGGTACCAATATTTTTGACCTGAAAACCCAAGAATTCATTCTCCGCAAAGGGCCAGTCTTTACTCAGCTTTTACTGGCTGATGAAATCAACCGGACTCCGCCCAAAACCCAGGCAGCACTGCTCGAAGCCATGGCCGAAGGTCAAGTTACCCTAGATGGCGAAAGTTTACAGCTCTCAGATTTATTTTGGGTAATTGCCACCCAAAACTCCTTGGAATTTGAAGGCACTTATCCTTTACCCGAAGCCCAGCTCGATCGATTTCTCTTTAAGCTAATCATCGACTATCCACCCAGCAATGCTGAACGCGAAATGCTGATTGCTGCCCAACAGCCTCGGGGAAGTCGCCAACAGGCGCTCGTAGACAAAGTGGCCACCGTCGCAGACTGTCTTGCTGCTCGTCAACAAGTCCAGGCAATTAAAGTCAGCACCGCGATTATTGATTATTTACTGGCACTAATTCAGCAGACCCGCAAACATCCTGACCTGAGCCTGGGGGCTTCACCTCGCGCCGCTGTGGCTTGGTTACAGGCCAGCAAAGCGGCGGCATGGCTCGATCGACGAGATTTTGTGACCCCCGATGATTTGAAACTAGTGGCGGCTCCGCTGCTGCGCCACCGGCTGATTTTACGTCCTGAAGCCCAGTTGGATGGCTTACAGATCGATCAGGTAATTACCGGCTTGGTGAACCAAGTTGCTGTGCCCAGATGACTATCAATCAGCTCTGGAGTTGGATTCCTAGCGGTCGTTTAGTTGGTCTACTGGCGATCGGCGGTTTAATTTTTACCCTATTTGCGGCCATCTTGCCCAGCCAAATCGGCTTAGCCTTATTCGGCACCTTGGGCTGGTATCTATTGCTAATTGTGCTGGCAATTATCGATGCTACCCGCGTCGGCACTCAACAGATTCAAGTCAGCCGCGAAAAATTGGGCAAACTGTCGATCGGGCGTGATAATCCGATCAAAATTTTTGTCACAGCTCCCTTAATTCGAGCGCCCTCTGGCGCAAAAAAACAGCAAAAATTCAGCTATCAAATTCGGGACTTTGCTCCTACCAATCTCCCTGGCAATCCCCAGACGATCGCCGGTCAAATAGCTGCCAATGACCACCAAGAACACACTTACACCGTGCATCCCTATCAACGGGGCGAATACGATTGGCAGGGTATCCAGGTGCGGCAGCTCAGCTCATGGGGCTTAACTTGGCAGCAGTGGCGAGTAGATGCAGCGCAGCCAGTGGCTGTTTATCCGGATTTAATTGGTCTCAAGGCACTTTCGATTAAGCTCACCCTGCAATCGAGCGGCACTATTCGCCAGTCCAGACGGCTGGGAGCGGGTACCGAGTTTACTGAGCTACGAGAATACGCCGTGGGTGATGATCCGCGTTTAATTGATTGGAAAGCTACCGCTCGCCGCAATCGTCCGTTAATTCGCGTTTTAGAACCAGAGCAAGAGCAGACCATTATTATTCTGCTCGATCGAGGGCGACTGATGACGGCCAATATTCAGGGTTTACAGCGGTTTGACTTGGGTTTGAATGCAACTCTTTCTCTGGCTTTGGCAGCCATTCAACGGGGTGACAAAGTAGGAGTGGGCGTGTTCGATCGCACTCTGCATACCTGGCTGCCGCCCCAGCGTGGTCAACAGCATATGTCTCACATCATCGATCGACTCAGCCGGATTCAGCCAGATTTATTAGAACCAGACTATGTGGGAGCTATTAACACCGTAATTAGTAAACAAAACCGCCGCGCCTTGGTTGTGATCATTACCGATATTGTCGATACCATTGCTTCGGCGGAGTTATTAACGGCTTTAAGTCGCTTGGCTCCTCGTTACTTGCCTTTTTGCGTCACTCTCCGCGATCCCCAGGTCGATCAGCTAGCTCATAACTTAGCTGCCAATATTCCCCATGCTTACGAGCAAGCAGTAGCGATCGACCTGCTACAGCAGCGAAAGTTAGCTTTTGCCAAGCTCCAACAGCGTGGTGTAATGGTGCTCGATGCTCCGGCTCACCAAATTAGCGATCAGTTGGTGGAGCAATATTTACAAATTAAGCAGAAAGGTCGCCTCTAGTTTCTACTCTGGGTTTTCGGAGGCAGTAAAGAATCAACAGTGTAAAAATAATGCTGCCTACTAAATACTTAAAAATTCCAGGAATTACTTCTTGCGGTGAAAAGAATCCTTCAATTAAACCGGCCACAAATAACATGGGCACAATTCCCATTACTAGCTGTGCTGCCTGTGCCCCATATATTTTCAAGGCATCTCGTCGCCGATATTGACCCGGCCACAAAATACCTTTGCCAATTAACAACCCGGCTCCACCAGCCAGAAAAATCGCCGGAAGCTCCAAAGAACCATGGGGAAAAACAAAAGCCCAAAACTGAAAGGCCAAACTATGTTGAGCCACCAAAGCCGCCGCACCACCAATCATTAAGCCGTTGAAAAACAGTGCATAAACCGTAAAAACTCCAGCGCTAATCCCGCCCGCTACAACCCGAAAAGACACAATCATATTGTTGACCATGATCCCAGTGGCTGCTACTGGCTCATTGCCTAGAATTGAACCCATCCACAGCTCATGCTTATCACGCACTTTTTCGATCAATGATGCTGGCATTACCAAAGGTAAAAAGTTCGGGTCTTTCCAAGCCAGCCACCAAGCAATTAAGCCCCCCAACGCAAACAGCCCGGTAGCAATTGCGGTATATACCCAGGTTGCTCGGATTACTTGCGGTAGATCCCAAGCATAAAACTTCAGTATGCCGGTTAGCTCTTGGCGATGAGAGCCACGATATACCTGGCTATAAGCACGGCTCGTAAGAGTCTGAAGCTCTTGGATAATGTTGGTACTAATTTGATTGGTTTGGGCGCGAGCCAAATCGGCGGCCACCGATCGATACAAGCTGGCTAAGTTACCAATTTCAGCGGCATTTAAAGATTTAATTCCCTGCTGTTCTACTCGTTGTAACAAAGCTTCAAGTTCTTGCCATTTGGCGGCGCGGCTTGCGATCCAGCGTTGAACGTTCATATGTAATTACTTGAACCGAAATAGATAAGGTATACTGGCTGCTGCAAGTGCATCACATCCATTAGTTGGGCAGTATATCATGCGTAAAAGTGCTTCAGACCCCATGGGTACCCTCAGTGTTGGCAATGTCATCAACGCTGCCGTTGCTCTATATAAATCTAACTTTCGAGATTTCTTTGCTCTAGCCCTGCGATCGATGAGTTGGGTATTATTGGCCCTTGTTGGACTAGTTCCGGTGGTAGGAGTCGCCATTGCTATTAATAATATTGGTGTTACTGTTTTAGCCGGTGTGGCTTGGTTAGCTCTGCTTCTATTTTGCTCGGCCAAAGCTATGACTAATCGGGGAGTGGTTGCCCGCATGGCTTATCAGCAACTAATCAATCAAAAAGAAACATTGGAATCGGCTTCCAGTCAGCTTGCTAATAGCCATTGGAAATTTCTTGGTTTGGCCTTATGGCTAGGACTATTTGTGATTGGTGTGGGTATCCTATCCTATCTGATACTAGCTATTGGGGTTGGTATTGGAGTAGCTCTTGCGATGTCGCTCAATAATATATTAGGCTACATTTTAGCAGCTATTTTCTCCATAGCAGGATTCGTAGCTTTCCTTTGGATTTTTCTGCGCTTTTATTCTGATTGGTTTGTAGCAGAGCTACCGATCGCCGTAGAACGATGTCCTAACGGGTTAGATGCTATTGGTCGCAGTCGGCAGTTATCCGCGCCATTTTCATCCCGCATCTTAATGATTATCTTGGTAGCTTTTCTGATTGTCCTTCCGCTTAGTATTGTCGCTAATATTCCTGGTATTGCCGGTATCGGTCAACCGCCCACATCCCCCGCATACCTTATATCTCAGGCTGTTAACTTAGCTTTGTCACTACTGTTAGAGTTATTCCTTATGCCTTTTTGGCAAGTGATTAAATCAGTAGTTTATTTCGATTTGCGTAGCCGCTTAGAAGGTGCTGATTTAAAAATGTAGGCTCCGGATCTCTGCAAGCTCTAAATATTTAACATCAACTTCTAACATGCAGTATCTCAAGCGAGTAAAGTCTAGAACCCCAGAAAGCGTCGAGCTAGAGTTTACTTTAGCGGGCATTGGTAGCCGTGCTTTGGCGCTGCTCATCGACTATATGCTGTGGATGGTGATCCTCATGGTTTTATTGACGGCATTTGCTTTTTTAGATTACTTAGTTGCCAAGATTGACGGTGCGGGCAAATGGATTATTAGTATTCAGTTCCTGATGTTTTTTGTAGTTTATATTGGCTACTTTATTTTTTTCGAGACTCTCTGGCAGGGGCAAACCCCCGGCAAACGCTATGCCAAAATTCGGGTGATTCGGGATGATGGTCGTAATCCTGGTTTGCAACAGGCGATCATGCGATCGCTGCTGCGAACTTTCGATGATATTCTTTCTCTGGGTGTGTTGCTGATCCTGTTTACCAAGCAAGAAAAACGTTTGGGTGACTTGGTGGCTGGGACGATTGTGATTCAAGAAGCTCAAAACACCACTCAAGAAATCTCGATCGATCCGGCTGCTCAAGAATTGGCCGATGCTTTAGCAGAAACCGGCAGACTAGCTGTGCTCACTCCAGATGAGTTTGCCACTCTCCGGCGCTATCTCCAGCGGTATCCCACATTATCGAAACAAGCACAAATAACAGTCAGCAACAATCTGCATCAAGAAATTTTGGCGATTACCAAGCTATATCCTAAAACCGAGAAGCCCAACCATCATTTGTTTCTACAGGCCGTTTATCTGGTTTGTTTGCAGCAGTTTGGAGGTTAGGTACGCTCCCGAATTTCGGTGAGACTATACTCTTGCAAAATCTGACCATTTTCATAAACTGGCACTAGTAAATCTATTGTGTCAGCGCTAGCCAAAACAGTGGCGTAGCCTGCTGCCGTTTTTACTAAAGCTAACCTGCCCTGCTTGCTGCGTTTACCAGGATCGGTGACTGGATCTTTATAAACAGGGATGTTTTGGCCGTTTATTGTCACCTCACTACATTTAATCGCAAACTTTTGGGTATCTCGATCGACCTGCTGTAATAAAGCTCCACCCATGCCAAAAGCAATGTTACTGGCACTAAAGCCCAGGTCTTGAACAGCTTTTAAAATTTCTGCTAAGCTCTGGGCATTAATGCCATCGCCCTGAATTAGCCGCACATAGTTCAGCACTTTGTAGCCTTTGCTGTTGATGGTGCTGCCAAAACGTTGATCCAATTTTTGTAAAGCCTGACTGATTACAGATACTGGATCGCCAGAATCTGGCCGAATCACTAGAGTTGCTCCACTCTCGATAATTTGTGATTTGAGTCGATCGCCCCAGAGGTGATCGATCGCCTGCCATAAGTCGTAAGAATCGGAGACTACTGCCAAAATTGCCCCAGGTTTAGCGAATTTATCGAGCATGTTTTGGTAAGCTGCTAACTCGCCATCTCGTTGCCAAGAAGTAATTGTAGAATGCTCGGCAGCAGGAATAGAGAAAGCCGCCATAGGGTGCTGATAATAGTGGTTGGCTGCTCGCACACCCACCACAGTATCGGAACCCATAAAGTTCACGAGGTGAGACATGCCTCCGATCTCTGCTGATTCGCTGCTGGATACTCCTCTGGAGCCAAAATCATGCAGTTTAAAAGGAATCTCCGCAGCCGGGTCATCGGCGGTAGCTTGTAGGGCATCCCAAATAATTTGTTTGAGGTAGTAGCTTTGGGTAGCGACGGTGATTGGGTACCAAACCCGCAACAGCAATGTTTCTAGCCAAGAAACCAGCCAGAAAGTTTGTGGGTCGGTGGATTCGATCGACATCATAATTTGCTTGACGGGCACCAAAGTTCCCTCTGGCACCGCTTTGATGCGAATGGGTAATTTGCCACCCAACTCTTGGACAATGTATCGCCAGCCTTCGCTATTAAAGCTCAATCCATGGGCAGCAAAGAAAACTTCGGCTTCTTCTACCATCCACATTTCTACCGGCTGGCTAAGATATTTTTTCAGGATATATTGCAGTCCAAAAAACACCGTAGCAGGATACCGACCCCCACGACTTTCTAGGTAAGAGTACATCGCTGTAGTTTGGGGTGGATACTGTAGCCAGTGACTGGCTTTGTACGAATCAGTATCCATGATCAGGTTGTATTTCATGATTTTTTTCTGTTGCTTTGTAGTTAAATTGAGTAACGATTTCAAGCGTGATATTGTTGCACTTGCCCTTAAACCTTGCTAATAAAGTGCTGAATAATCTGAAAGTGATCTTCATAAATGTGATCTTCATGAGCATAGAGATCAGCTAAAGACATCCACCAAGCTTTTTCGGCATCGTCACTACCTTTAACTTGGGGGAGTTCGCCGCTTTTAAGCTGAATAAAATAGGCATGGGTAATCGTGCGTCCCCGCAGCGATCGGCCAGGATTATCAAATACATAGCTATCCACAATCGAACCCTTTAAAACTGCGGCGGGCACTTTCAGCCGAGTTTCTTCTTTTAGCTCTCGCAACATACCATCTACAATGGTTTCGTCGGGCTGCAAGAAGCCTCCAGGTAGAGCAATTAAACCTTTGCCGGGAGAGGCTTTTCGCCTTACTACCAACACATGACCAGACTGAACAACTACGGCATCAGTGGTGACAAAAATCGGTGGATAGGGGGCGACAGACCAGATTTCTTGGTATTTTTTCAGAAATTGGAATTCTTGACAGAGAGTTTGATAGCGATCGGTGGCCAAAAAGCTCTGTAAAAAGTTCTGGACTGCTTGGGGCACATTGTCGGTGGGGCATTCTTGGTGACTAAAATAAGCCTCCCGAATGTTGGTGGAATTCAATCCAGCATAGTTACCAGTTTCGATGAATTTCCACTGGGGGAAGAGATCTAGGTAATATGAAGAAGAATCTTTATGGTGGCCGAAAATGGCGATCGAGTCACTTTCGCCAGTGATTTCTGAGACTTGTTGCTGAATGGCCGTTAGCCACAGATTATCGCTATATAACCAGTCGCGCATGGACATGAAAATTACTCTATTCTGCTGCTCGGCTGAGAGACATTGTTTAATTAAATCAGCTCGTTCTTCGGTGCTCCATGGGTTGCGAATATCCATGGCTACTCGATGGCTACCCAAAACAATGATCAGCTTTTCAACTTTGCTGAGGGCGAGTTCGATTGTTTGCCAGTGGCCGTTGTGGCAGGGCTGAAATCTGCCGATATAGATTCCGAATTGGTATTTTTTGGTCATTTCCAGACTCCCTGGATATGTTGTTTGTTAGCTTCTCTCCGAGGCATGAATCAATTATGGTATTTTTCACCATAACTGTCAAGCAGTTGGTTGAAAATTGATTTCTCAGTTGTGCTGAGCGGCTCCCAGGGTGATGAGTGTGGCCTGAGTAGCGAACGATAATCCACTTACTCCAGTAATGTTCATTTCCCTATAGGGCTTGGGCATGATCAGGGTTGCCTTGCATTCCCAGGTCTGTAAATCCCAGAGTTTAATGGTTTCATCTTGACCACAGCTAAACAGGGTTTGTAGGGCAGGGCTGTAACATAGTGACCAAATACTCTGGCTATGACCTTTCAGGATTCTTAAACATTCTCCTAGGGCTGTATCCCAAATTCTAATTGTCAGGTCATCACTGGCGCTGACCAGCAATTCGGGAGTGGTGGCTGAAGCCGGAATAAAGATTACTACGCGAATTTCGCGGCTGTGGCCAATTAAAGTCTGTAAACATTGCTGCTGCTCCATATCCCAAAGTTTGATGGTTAAATCATCGCTGCTGCTGGTTAATTTAGTACCGCTGGCATTAAAAATGATCGATCGAATTCGTTGCTGATGACCGGTGAAAATATGGGTAATTTTGCCGCTGTTACCATCTCGTAGCTCAATCTGTTGGCTTACACCGGTTACAGCTAACAATGGTAGTTGGGGATGGGCGGCGATCGCCCAAATCCAAACGGTATCTAGCTCTTGAGGGTTTGGAGTAATTCGCCGGTTGCACCGTTCCAGATTCTAATTTGGCAATCATCGCTACCGCTGGCTAAGTAAACTATGCCCGAGGAGATGTTTGGACTAACGGCGATCGTCCAAATACGGTTGGAGGCTCCAGAGAGGGTTTTAATTGGTTGACTGCTTTTGGTATCCCAAATTCTTACTAATTGGTCATCGCTACCGACAGCCATCATGGTTTGGTCGGGGCTGTAAGAGATCGATCGAATACGGCTACGGGGTTCAATCAGGGTGGTGATCGGTTGCCAGGTATGGGCATTCCAAATTTGAATTTTGTCGGTGCCTGCACTAATTAATTGTTGACCATCGGGACTGAAGCTCAGTGACCAGATGGCGCTGTTTTCGGGTAATTTGCAGGTTTTGATACATTCACCGCTTTTGAGATCCCAAATTTTGAGGTGAAAATCGTCACTACCTACTAAGGTTTTGCCGTTGGGATGAAAGGCTAGGGCACGTACTCGATCGGCATTGTCGGTAAAGGTCTCAATACATCTTCTGGTTAAGACGCTCCAGAGTTTGACATACTCAGTGCTGCTGGTGGCCAATAGGCGGCCATTGTTGCTAAAGGCTACCGACCGAACTAGTTCTTGGGGCTGACTGAAGGCGCGGATAAATTTGCCGAAGTTGATGTTCCAAAAGCGGGCTGTGCGATCTTGGCTGACGCTGATTAAAAAGAGGATTCCTTTGACGGCGATAAATCGGGCTGACCAAACCTAGTCGGTGTGTCCTTGCAGGTTGTAGAGACAGTGAATGTTTTCCCAGTCTGGGATTTCCCTCTGGGAAATTTCACCATGGGGGATTTTCCAGATTTTGACGCTGCGATCGTTGCTGCAACTGGCAATTAGTTGACCATCGGGGCTAAAGGTAACGTGTCTAATCCAGTCGTCATGTGCTTGCCATGCGTGGATTTGTTTACCGTCGGCTACTTGCCAAATGCGGACTTTACCATCCATGCCTCCAGTAACTAAGATGTTTTGGTCAAGGCTGAATGTGACAGTGAAAATGCTACCGAGGTCTTGAGAAAAGATGGTTTGGCTGAAATGGCAGCGGGTGAAGTTGACTTGGGGGAGTTGTTCTTGTTGGAGGTAGGCTTGACGAATGGTGAGATGGGAGAAGTCGTAGCCAGTGAGATCAATATTGAGGGCTAATAGGAGGTTGATAATGTTGCCGACGTGATTTGTCGTTGTTCTTTGAGCAGCGATGGTTTCTTGCCAGGGGATGTCTAGGATTTGGCAGAAGGCTTTGTAGGGTGTTGGTCTGATGGGTTTTCTGGCGAGGAAGCGTTTCCATGTGCCGATCGAGACTTTTAATTTGATGGTTTCATCCCATTTGGGATCGGGTTCAAGGATTTTGCTGGCGGCAACAAGCCATTGGGGATCCTCGATCGGCCAACCAATTTCAATGCGGGCTTGTCTGATGCGTTGGATTTGCTTGGGGGTGGCTTGGAGGCTGGACATGGCAATTTTACTGATCAATATAAATAGGCTTGACGATGCCTGAGATTTAGGAATTGCCAACCACACCCAGTATTGCAGTATTTAATTACACAAAGTCGTCTATCAATTTTGAACAGATTTAAAGTTTTCGATCAGTTCTTGCTTGGAGAGCTGAAAGATTAAGGGAGTGTATTCGATGCTGGTGAGGGTCATGAGGTTGGGTAAGATGACGGCGAGTTGTTCGTCGATCGATCCATAGCGCAATTCCAAGAGTCCAGAAATAGCCGATCGACGCTCCTGCTCAAGTCCTTGCTCAAGTCCTTGCTCAAGTCCTTGTTCGATGCCACGTTCCATCCAGCTAGTGGTTAACTGCATAATTCTCTCCTGTTCAGCTACTGGTTCTATTTTAGCAATTTCCGATTGAAAGACTTGTTCCTCTTTTTGGTTCAGGCGGAGATAGGTGTCCACAAATCCTGAGATCAAGAAATTTCTGGCGGGGTTTAGTTGGAGGTTGGCCAAGAGGCGGAGGCATTCGACTTTGACTTTGGGGCGGTCTTTTTTGGCGATTTTCATTTTGGCCATGAGGGCTGCGGCTACTGGGTTTTGGTGTTGGAGGAAGTCGCGCCAGTTGAGGCGGTTGAGTTGGATGGCTTGGAAGTTGAAGTTGAGGACTTCTAGCTCGGGTAAGAAGATGCGGTGTTGGGTGGATTCTGATCGTTTTGGTTTGTCGAATGAGAAGACGGCGATGGGGTAGATGGGGATGCGGTATTGACGGTAGAGTTCGGCAAAGTAGAAGAAGATGCGTTGGGCGAAGTCGATTTCGCTGGTGGATTGGTTTTCGATATGGACGAGAATGGTGTGGATTGATTGGGAGTTGGTGATTTTGTGGGGTTTTATGGGGACTTGCACGAGGATGTCGATGGCTTTCCTGTCGCCGTTGATGATGTCGGTGAAGTATTCTTGGGGGAGGAAGGTGAGTTGAGTGAGGTCTAGGTATTCGACGAGGGCGGGGGCAAAGAGTTGGATGAAATCTGCGAAGAAGGTTTCTAGGAGCTGTTTAAAGAGTTTGTCGTGATCGATCTGTGTAGGTGCAAGCGGAGTTATCGATAGTGTCATAGCCGAGGGATATGAGGTAGTACAGAAGTTAGATTTTTTATTGTAGTATGTTTTATATAATATTGTGTCGATTAGGGAATTGCTCGATCGCCAAGGGCACAAGCAGAGCTATCGGCATCATCAATTACCACGATCAAGTAGTAAGTATTGCCTTGAATGTTAAAGATTGTGAATTTATCAATGGTTTTGGGGTTCCGATCGATCTGACAAGTATCGGTGAGGATTGCTGCTTTGATTGTCGATCTGTAATTTGTTTGATGGTGCTAAGATGCTTTGCTGTTGTGGCTTTGTGGGTTGTGGTAGGAGATGGGAGGCAGGGGCTGACTTGGTGATTAGTATATAGCTGGTTGTTTTTGTAGGAGATGGTGTGGGTTAAAAAGTGATCTGAAACTGTGCTTGTGTGATTTTTAGTGAAGATACATAATGTCATAGGCAACTGCTAACTTGATCGAATTAGTATGTATGACTTTTTCTGGTTTGTAATGGTCAAATCAACTTGCTTTCGTGATATTAGGAATTCCTACAACACTTTTATGCTTAACTTAATGATCTACAATTCTTCTCTGTTGGCTATAGCTGCTCTTTTTCTTACTGCTGGTAATGTAATGGCAGCAGACCTCAAAACTATCCCTGATGCTATTCTATTAAATTCCTCTAAGCTCAGTGCCGAAAATTTTAGCGTAACATCACGATCAATGCTAACTATAAATTTCAAGATCTGGGATTCCTTAGCTTTGGAGCTGGGTATCGTTTCTAGTCTGCTTTGCATCGACTAAAGGATGCGGATTTAAACCTCCATGGCTCCTTCTCCTCATTGCGAATTTAAGTAGACTTTTGAGTTTCGGAGTTAACTTTTTAGCTAGGCATTCTAAAAAATGTTATATTTTCGCATGATCTTGTTTTGTTTTACTTCTTACTGAAAATGTCAAATAAAAACACTTTCGGTATTGAGGCTTTGCCTAATAGCGATGATCTTGATTACAATGACCTTATTGTTAAGGTGAATTTACGATTAATCGGTTAACATAGCTATTTAGAAATCAGGGCTATTTGAAAATCTCAAATAGCCCTGGTCTTTGTTTTGAAGTACATTAATAAATATATGTAATATTGCTAGCAAATTATGCGCCAGAATGATATACTACATGCGTTTGGCAATCTCAGCCAAATTGATGCCTCAACAGCCATCATCAAAATCCTTCTTCGCAGTGCTACCAACCCGCTATATGTTTTATAAATCTTCAATTTTGGCCGCAATACTTGTTCTGATATCTATGGGTAACGCGATCGCCGCAGAACTCTCAAACATAGAAACCTCCATTGCCGAACAACAATCAGAACTATTAGTTAATGCTCCCAATCTCAAAAGAGCCACCACTAAAAATAGTGCCAGCATCGCTAAAGCTCGATTACTCAACATTAAAACTACAGCTCATACTATTCCCAATCCAATAGCTTCGCATACACCAGAGGCGATCGCTGCCACCAACGTAATTAATGATGATAGCAAAAGCCCAGAGCTAACCGACATCCCAGCAATTTCTGATGATTTTGCAGCACAACGTAAAATTGCTGATACCAGCTCAGAATTAAACGCAATCAAACAATGGGAAATCAATAAATCTGTAACTCTCACCGATGTTTTACTGAACCCATCTCCAGTTTCAACAATAGCCCAAGCACCAGAAAAATTACCAGATAACTCCATTCCATCTGCGGTAACTGACACAGCCCAGCCAGCCGTCGTTCCTTCGGAGCCAGGATCGCCAAAACCTTCACTTCAAATTCTCGAAGCCCAGAAACCAAAACCTCAAAATAACGAACCCAAAAAATGGGCAGTAGGAGTACATACTCAATTTAGCACCACCGGCCTTATTGGCGTAGATGCCGGATACAAATTTAGCCCCAACTTCCATGCTCGTCTAGGAATCAACACTGTAGGCTTTAATGTAGACTACACTAGCCAAGGCATTGACTATAAAGCCAAGTTCAACCCCACCAACGTCCATCTCTTGGGCGATTTCTTCCCATTCGGTGGTGGCTTACGCTTAACTGGCGGCTTAGTATTCCAAAACAACCAATTTAACGCCACCGGCACCCCAAACAGCTCGGCAGTTCCTGGTGGAATCCCTACACAAATTAGCTTAGGCGGCATCAACTACAACATTAACGATGTAGGTCTTGTTTCAAGCGAAGGCTCCTTTAGCAACAGCATAGCTCCTTATTTAGGTATTGGATTCGGTACACCTATTAGCCCCGGCTTAGGATTCAACCTTGATGCCGGAGTAATGTTTGCTGGATCAGCTAATGTCAAAATGCGCGCCAATATCCCATCCTCAGTACCAGCAGCACTACAATCTCAAATTAGAACTAGCTTGATCGAACAAGAACGCAAAACTAATAACGACATTGGAGGCTTTAACGTTTACCCAGTGATTTCTGTTGGCGTTTCCTACGCATTTTAGTTGTTCAATCTGCACGCCCAAGTTGGGAGAAAGAGCCGGGGATGAGGGGGATTTCCCCGATTCCCCCTTAAAATTCATATTTCTTGAAACCTTTGATTTACCGGCAAGTGATTTGTTAGCTAGCGACCTAATTCATGAAGCCGATCAATTTCCGCAGTCCATTTTGCGGTGGCTTCATCTAACAAAGCCCGCTTGCTGCTGACTGGGGGTTCTAAAATATCACCGATGCGGATAGTCAAAGGTACTGCTGCCGGAATTTTGCGGCCAGGGACTTCTAGTTCATGGGTGCCCCATAAGCTAATTGGAATCACTGGGACTTGGGCTTTGGCAGCGATTAAGGCTGCTCCAGCTTTCGGATCTGCAATTTTGCCATCGATAGTACGGGTTCCGCCCATAAATACTCCTAAGCCCCAGCCATTCTCCAAGTATTCCATAGCGGCTTTGATGGTGCCAGAACCAGCTCTTTCGCGGTTGACCGGGTAAGCACCATAAATTTTCATGGCGGTTTTGAGGACAGGGATGTCAAAAAGTTCTTCTTTGGCCATATAGGCTACTGGTCTGCCCACACAACAAGAGAGTAGCACTGGGTCGTAATTGCTAGCATGGTTGCTGACTACCAAAAAAGGTCCTTTTTTGGGCACTTTTTCGGCACCATAAACTTTGCCCTGCCAATAATTGTGCAGCATTGGACTGACGACTAGCCACTTGAAGGCATAGTACATAAACAAACTAGGAAAAGGTTCACGATCGCGGGTCACGGTGTTGCTGCTCTACAAAATATTATTTACTTTAGCAGTTGCCGGTCTAGGTTTTGACCGGTCTAGATTTTGACTGGGTACCAGCAGGGGGTATTTTGGATATCTTTCACAACTTAGGTGGGGTGTCCTTGACAACAGCATGAACAATTTTAGAGACAATTGTTTCGAGTCGTTGCCAACCATCTTCGGTACTAAAATCTAAGCCGGCATAAGTTGGTCTGTCTTTAGAGCGCAGAATTAAGTAGGTAATGCCAGAACCCAAAAGGGTTATTAAAGCAGTCACATCTTGGTCGGCAGGAATGTCGAACTTATCATAAAAAAAATCGGTGCGAGCAACTCTAGCTTTTTCCCGCACATCAATCAATTCTTTGGTTAATTCATTGTCTTCTAGTAAATCCCAGCGAATTATTTCTTGAGTGATTGGTCGATCGCGAAGTTCCTTTTGATAATAAATCAAGGCATAAGATAGCATGTCTGGTAAAGACTTCAATTGATCAAAATCTGTTGGTACACTGGTGCTAGATAAGAAATTTGCCTCTTGACCAAAGGCTCGCAGCAAAGTGGGTAGATCGGTAAAGTATCGATAGATCAAGACTTTATCTACGCCAGCTTCTCTGGCGATTGCATTAATTCCCAGAGAGCTAAATCCTGATTCAGCTAATAGCGTGCCGACTGCTTGTAAAATACGCGACTTAGTATCTTCTTTATTCCGAGCCATCAAAGTACCCTTGCTTATCAGTTTGTTCTAGACCAGGCTTTTACATTGTTCAATTGTCAGCCTGATATCTTTTCTCCTTAATACCACGGCACTTTTCCTCAATTGTCACCGCTAAGTGACCATTCTAGCTCACATACACCAAAATACATTGTCATCTATCAATAAACTTAAGATTTAGGCATTGTCACTTACTGGTGACTATGTTAGATTAAAGGTGTTGTCACCTATGAGTGACTTAAAAAATTCAGGTTATTAACATGAAAAAAAACACCTTTGATTTAGACACTTATCTCTATCAAATTAACTACGCTGGACAAGTCCACAGTGCAGTTTATGTTAACTGGATGGAAATTGGGCAGCTTAAAATGCTTGATGCAGTCGGTTTACCCATCAGCACCTTAATCAATCTAGGATCTTTCCCTTCTTTGGCTCAAACCACAATAAATTACAAAACCCCACTGTTTTTAGGCGATCGAGTATGGATTGAAATGTGGCTAGCATCCTTGGGATATTCTTCGATCGTGATGCGGTTTCAGTTTTTTAATGCTAGTTCTAAGACCGAAAATGTTCGAGATCAAGTTATGGCTGCTGAGGGCTATCAACGCAGTATGTTTGTCGATAAAAATTCTTGGAAAGCTAAACGCTTTACTCGCGCAGAAAAAGATGCTTTTTTGCCCTATGTAGAAACCCAACCAATGGATGAAATTGATCTGTTACCCAAAAGCCCTCGTTTGCGAGCAGCAGTCAGTCGATCGAATAAGTAAAATCAGCTAGCTAATACCTGGGCAGCACAGGTGCTTCGCGCTACAATCAGGCTAGATTTCGATGAAAAATCGAAAGTAATCTAGTGATGAGGAGTTTCCGTTTTTATGAATAAGTCTACGATCGCCATTTGCTTGGCTCTAAGCGCCTGCACCAGTCTTTTAACCAGTTGCGTAGATCCCGCACCCAATTCTCCTAAGGCAACTACTCCTGGTACTAGTACCCCAGCAGCTTCGGCTGGTGCGCCGGATATTAGTTCCCCATTAAAATTAGGCACCTTACTTTCGGCTACCGGAGATGTGGCTTCGATCGCCGCACCCTTGCCCGAAGCCGTAAAACTAGCAGTCGCTAAAGTCAATAAATGTGGTGGTGTGAATGGCAAGCCCGTAGCCGAGGTAGTAGTAGAAGACGACCAAAGTAAGCCGGAGTCAGCAACAGCCGCCATGACTAAGCTAGCCACTGCCGATAAGGTTGCTGGAGTGGTGGGTTCTTTTGCTAGCAGTGTTTCTAGTGCTGCTACTTCGATCGCCACCAAAAACAAAGTAATGCAAATTTCTCCCGGCAGTACTAGTCCTAAATTTACGGAGTCGGCTAAAGAAGGTAAATTCCAAGGATATTGGGCGCGCACGGCTCCTTCGGATATTCATCAAGCACCGGCTTTAGCCAAGGTTGCTTTCGATAAAGGCTTAAAAAAAGTGGCTGTACTTTCGATCAAAAACGATTATGGTACTGCTTTCGAGAAAGAATTCATCGCCGCCTTTAAGAAACTGGGTGGGACAATCACCAACGAAAACAACTTAGTACATTACGATCCCAAAGGTTCGACCTTTGATACCGAAGTAAAAACTGCTTTGGCCGGAAATCCCCAAGGATTAGCAGCGATCGTCTACCCTGATGAAAGTGGCCCATCGGTACTGAAAGCAGCCTACGAAAGTGGCTTGCTCAAAGGCGTACAGATATTAATGCCCGATGCTGGCTACTCTGATGCTTTCCCTAAACTGGTGGCAAAAACCAAAGAAGGTAAATCGATGTTGGCTGGGGCTTTAGGTACTGTTCCTGGTGCTAAAGGCAATGCCTATAAAGATTTTGAAGCTGCTTGGAAAACCACCAACAAGCCTTTTACTCCTTATCTCGCTCAATCTTGGGATGCTGCGATGCTGATGATGTTGGCAGCCCAATCGGCAAAGTCCAACACTGGCGAAGGTATTCAGAGCAAAATCCGGGAGGTGTCTGGCGGAACTGGTGGCGGCGAAGCAGTTACCGATGTCTGTAAAGGCTTGGAATTGCTCAAAGCTGGCAAAAAAATTAACTACGAGGGAGCTAGTGGCGCGGTAGATATCGACGAATATGGCGATGTTTTGGGTAGCTACGATGTTTGGGAAATTCAGCCTGACAACACTTATAAGACCATTAATAACGTGTCGATCGGGGTGGCTAAAGAAGGCGCTAAGCCAGCCAAGCCCGACTCCAAATCTCCGGCTCCCAAAGAAGCAGAAAAGACCCCAGCTAAAGCTAATTAATAGCTTGGATTTAGGCGGGCTGGTGTCAGCCCGCTGCTTTGGTCGCTAAATAGGCTAGCAATTGATGCTGTTGAGTAGTTAATGCTGCTAGGCAGCTTTTTGCTGGCTCAAACTGTTCGGCTTTACCCGCTGCTTCGAGTTGCTTGGCGATCGAGGCCATTGATTCTACTCCCACGTTGGCGGTAGAACCTTTGAGGTAATGACCAAGTTCTTGTAGCTCTTTACTGCTTTTTCGCTCGATCGCGCTGCCGATAATAATTATTTGCTCAGTAACATCTGCCGCCAGCATATTCAGCAGTTCTAGCTGAAATTCTTCGTCTTCATCAGAAATTTGACTCAGGCGTTCCCAATCGATTTGTAAAGGCTGACCGTCAGGATCGAGGTTCATGGTGGTGGGGTAATGGTAGCACTCGATCAAATTATACCCAGACAAATCCCGGGAAGCCCTATTCTTTGCTTAGAGTATTTTTGATAGTTAAGTTTTTTTAGGAAAACGCCGCAGTGAGCTTGTATGTTGAATTGAGTTGAATTTTATGACTCAACTAACAATTAAGCCATTGATATGGTTTTTAGGAGTCTTTATGTCCGCGCAGCCATTAGATACCTTTGATACTCTGCTTTCTTCTTTTCCATTATCAGTGCTGGCAGAAGGATTACAGGCTCAATGTGGTATGGCTGGCATAAGAGGCAACAGCTCAAATTCTGTTTCAATATTGGATTCTACTTATATTGCTGGCTTGGAGCATCGACTCAGTGCCCCTGAGCATTTGCGTAGAATAACTCAGATTGCTTGCAAGCAAACTCGCTGCACTAATGTCGATTGGCAAGATG
The DNA here is from genome assembly GCA_025359065.1 of Synechococcales cyanobacterium GL140_1_metabinner_5_sub. Classification (GTDB taxonomy): domain Bacteria; phylum Cyanobacteriota; class Cyanobacteriia; order Cyanobacteriales; family Chamaesiphonaceae; genus JAAFHZ01. The sequence goes on from JANYHM010000118.1 coordinate 52,047, forward strand.
CGCTGCAAACTGCTCAATTTAAGCTAATTAAAGGGTTACGGGCAGGCAAGTTTACTGGCACCGAGGCCGAGTTCGATCGCTGGGCATTGACTGTAGCAAAGTTTGCCATTATCGATCTGGTTCGTAGCTCGATGCGACACCATACTCAAAGCATCGATCGGCTTTCTGAAGATAATTTGGCTATTGTGGATACTCTGACTAATTTTGATGATGAGCTTGCCCACATCGAATCTGCCGATTTTGCTTGGCAGGTGCGAGAAAGAGTTCTAGCTCTCGATCAATTGTATCCCAGCCGCTTTTACTGTCGCCTGTGGTTGGGTAAGGTCAATGATCAAACTCAATCCGAAATTGCCCAAAAGATAGGCTTGAGTCAAGGAACTGTCTCCAAGCGCTGGCAAGAGTTGATTAATCATTTAGCATCAGAATTAGGTATGGATTTGGCCACCGGTAAGGTATCTGCGACAGCTAAAAATCGGGTGCGCTCTCAGTAGCAATGGTGGTAGCTAGCGACTTATGCTTGTGCCTCTTGGCTGCCGGTAATTTGTCAAAATCCGGCAGAAATCTGGCGCTAAAAAAACTTTGGCCGATCTGTATCGGTTGCTGCATTGTTCTGTAATATACTTCAGAAAAACCGTGGGATTTGCACATGATTGACCTGCACCGCGATGCCAAAAATCTGCTGACAGATTTGATACGGCGCTATAAACACCAAGTAGACTATCTGGCTATTAGGTTAGAAGAAGCTGAAGGTATTGATATTTTATTGCGGGGCAATAAGGTAGAGACTCTCAGTGAAAGTATTTCGATCGGTGGTCAGGTGCGGGTCTGCCACAAAGGCGGCTGGGGTTTTGCTAGCTTCGATCGGCTGGATGATTTGGTGAGCCATATCGAAAACTCGATTTCTGCGGCCAAAATTGTGGGTGAAGAAGAAACTCTGTTAGCCGAGATTCAAGCAGTGCAAGACACCTATACCTTGCCTCTGATCGGCACAGATCCGCGTCAGATATCTCTGCTAGACAAAAAGAATCTTTGCCACCGCTATAACGAAATTCTGCGTCAAGTAGACTCTAAGGTGATTGCAACCCTAGTGCGCTACGGAGACAGTGCTCAGCGCTGTTGGTTGGCGACCTCTGATGGCACGCTGATTGAGCAGGCTTGGATTGACTTAGAAATGCGTTTTGCCGCCACGGCGCGCAGCGGTGAGACAGTGCAGACAGGCCGAGAAACAGTTGGTTCACGGAGTGCTTATGAAGACTTGGCTAACTTAGATGTGGCGGTACAGGGGGCAGCACAGCGATCAGTAGATGCTTTAACTCTGCCGCCTATTCAAGGGGGCACCTATACGGTGGTGATCGATCCAGTCTTGACTGGTCTATTTGTCCATGAAGCCTTTGGTCATCTTTCGGAAGCTGATATGGCATACGAGAATCCTGATTTGCTAGAGTCCATGACTCTGGGGCGACGGTTTGGTAGTAAAGATTTGCAGATTTTTGATGGGGCAGCGCCGATCGGGCATCGGGGCAGTTACAAATACGATGACGAAGGTGTGCCTGGAACCACCACTCAACTTATTGAAGATGGGGTGTTGGTAGGTCGTCTCCATTCCCGTGAAACTGCTGGCAAGTTAGAAGAAGCTCCTACGGGGAATGCCCGCTGCTTAAGCTATCACTATCCGCCGATCGTGCGGATGACTAATACTTGGATTGGCCGAGGTAAAACGCCGGTACCACAGTTGTTTGATGGCATTAAAGAAGGTGTCTATGCCAAAAATTGGCTGAGCGGCATGACCAATGGTGAAATGTTTGTGTTCACTGCCGGGGAAGCCTGGATGATTCGGGATGGCAGGTTAGCTGAGCCGGTCAGAGATGTAACGCTAACTGGAAACGCCTTCGAGACTCTGGCTGATATAGAAGGCATTGGAGATGATTTTTTCTGGGATGAATCTGGCGGCTGCGGCAAAAGTGGCCAAAATGGTCTGGCTGTAGGCTGTGGTGGTCCGACATTACGGATTAAAGATGTCGTAGTAGGTGGCGAAGCCGACGAGATCTAGTTGGCTAAACAGCAGAATCCAATTGTAGGGTGGGCACTGCCCACGAGCTGCCGGATAAATACTAGAGATTTGTGGAGATCGCATTCACTGGACAGGTCGGAATACACTGCTCACAAACAATACACTTTGATCGAGCAAAGCCCAGCTTAAAAGTCTCAGGCATCAAATATAAAGCCTCAGTTGGACAGACCCCGGTGCAAAGCCCACAGTCTACGCAGGCATTTTCGTCGATCGAGATTTCTCGGTTGCTTAAGCCCACCTGAATTCCCTGAGAACGCATCCACTCGATCGCGGCTTCTAGCTCATCAATATCTCCTGATAGCTCCACGATCATTTTGCCGATCTGGTTGGGGGCTACCTGGGCACGAATGGTGTTCACAGCCACGTTAAAGTCTTTGGCCAGTCGATAGGCCACGGGCATTTGGATGGTGCGACGGGGAAATGTGAGGTTAACGCGCTTTTTCATGGCTAAGACTCTGGTGTTTTTTTATTGAAAATAATTATGGTTTCATTTTTAAACTAATTCCAATCGTCGTCGTCGTCCCACTCCTCTTGGCGGGGTAAAGCCTTGGGTAAATTGAGCTTAGGAAAACGATAGGCCATATCCCCATCGTCGTCTACTTCGGGAACAGCATTAAGTACTGACACCTGTCGATCGAAATATTCTTTAGCCAAAGCGGCATCTACCTGAGCCACAGTTGCCAATTGAATCAGCGCCACGATGCCATTGTTACTTTGAATTAGTTGATAAAAAGATTGTTCAAGGCGATCTTGCCGCTGTTTATCAGAATACCAGCGGGTTAAAAAGAATACGCCTGCGGCACCAAAACCTAAAACTACAATTAGTTGAAACATAGTAAATAAAATACGAAATGACTCCCCACTGTAGAGAGTCCAAAAATAAAGAACTAGGCTGGCTTGACTAAGTTTTCTAGACCTTTTGTCACCTTGGCCGAAACAATGCCATCTTCAGCAGTCATTTTATCCAAAACATCTTGGCCTTCAATTACATAGCCAAAAACCGAATAGCGACCATCCAACAAGTTTCGGCCAGCGGGAGTCAGCTCTGGCTCAAACAAGAAGAAAAAGAATTGCGAAGAACCACCATCTGGATCCGATTCTGGTCTGGCCATGGCCAATGCGCCAAAAGAAGAAAAAGGTAACACTGGTTCTTCATTAAAGCGTCCAGAATCTTCCATGGTGATGCCATAGGTGGGTTTTTTGTCACCTTTGACCAAGACTTCTAAGGGCACCGATCGGTATTTTTTGGTTTTAGGGTCAATGAACCCAACTTCTTCACCGGCAGGATCACCGATTTGTAAAACGTAGGAATCTTCGGCGCGGGTGAAAGGAAGCTTGTTATAAAATCCCCGTTGCACTAGGTCTACAAAGTTGCCAGCGGTAACTGGGGCACTGTAGCCATCAACGATCGCCTCTACGTCTCCTTTGGTGGTTTTAAAGGCGATCGTGGCACGGCCTTTGAGTTGGGGTAGTTTGTTGTACTCGGCAGGTACTTCAAACGGAAATTCTGTGACCATCGATTCTTCTAGGGCACCAATTTTGTCTAGGACGGCGTTGCGTTTGGCCTGAATGGTATTTCGGTCTTTGGCTTCGGCAGCGGTGGTGAGGTCTGCTACGTCTAGTTTGATTTCTTCTAACAGCGCTGTGCCAGCAGTCTGTTGAGAGACGGGGATGGTTTTGATGATGTCGGCAGTGCGAGATTGCAGTGTGGAGCTGGCCTGTTTGACATCGCCAGCGATTTTCTGCCAGCGTTTGCTGCGCAGTTGGCTACCAATGTCTTCTAGGCTTGCTTGAGCTTTGCGCAGGTCTGGGGAGTCGATCGGCAGCGCGTAACGTAAAATCGCCCGACCATCGGTGATGGCGTTACCAGAGGGCAACAGAGTGCCTGCACTAACGTTGCCGACATTGAGAGTCAGAGTGAGAGTCAGAGAAAGGCTGAGACAAATGCTGAGTGCCAGGAGGCTGCGTATGCCTCCGCCGAGTTTGGCTAAAATAAAGGTTTTGATAATGTTCATATATGTATGGCTGGGCAACAGGCCAGGATCTGGATGTCGCTGATTGATACGTTCTATCTTGCCACAGGTAAGCCGATTCTCTCACGGAGATGCTGACCAGCAGATTGGACTAGAAACGATCGAGCCAGTTCGAGAGGTCAGCGATAGAAGAGAATCGGAGGAAAGAGATTGCCAGTAATTGAACCAAATAAAAGTATTTTTCCAGTTGCTCTTGAGATGGTTCTCCACTGGAGATGATAAATGAATGACGATTATTTCATCACTCTGGTTGCATTAAAAATCGCTGCTAATGCCACACCAACATCGGCAAAAACAGCTTCCCACATCGTTGCTAATCCCATTAAACCCAGTCCGATAAAAATCGCCTTGATAGTTAAAGCGAAGATAATATTTTGCAAGACGATCGCATGAGTCTTTTTGCCTACCTGAATTGCTTCTGCTACCTTTGACGGCGCATCTGTCATCAGTACCACATCGGCAGTTTCAATCGCCGCATCCGAACCCAATCCACCCATTGCAATCCCCACATCTGCTCTGGCAATTACAGGCGCGTCATTAATTCCATCCCCGACGAAAGCCACCTTACCTTTCTTAGAAAACTCTCCAAGTAACTTTTCGATCGCTGCTACTTTATCTTCTGGCAATAACTCCGCCGCGAAAGTATCGACTCCCAAAGTTTTCGCGATTCGTGCTGCCACAAATCGTGAGTCCCCCGTCAACATCATCACCCGCTCGACACCTGCGGCTTTGAGATCGCGAATTGCCTGTGCAGCATCTTCTTTGATTTCATCAGCAATGATAATGTATCCAGCATAAATACTATCGACTGCCACATGCACCACCGTACCCTCAACATCACAGGTGTCGTGAGCGATATTCTCGCGGTGCATCAATCGATCGTTACCTGCTAATACTAACTTTCCTTCAATCGTCGCCTGAATCCCATGAGCAGCAATTTCGGTGTAGTTATAAATCGTAGATTCATCAATGGGGTGATTATAAGCTGTGCGAATCGATTTAGCGATCGGATGGTTGGAATTTGCTTCGGCCTCAGCAGCAATGCGTAATAAATCGGATTGCTTAAAGCCATTAGAAGGAACGATTTCAGTAACTTTAAATACGCCCTGAGTCAAAGTTCCTGTCTTATCAAATGCGATCGCCTTAACTCCCGATAAAGTATCTAGAAAAGTCGATCCTTTGATTAATATTCCCCGTTTAGCTGCTCCACCAATCCCACCAAAATAACCGAGCGGAATACTAATTACCAATCCGCAGGGGCAGGAAATTACCAGCAGAATTAGAGCGCGATATACCCACTCAGCATGGGTAGCACCTGGAATTACTAATGGTGGAATCAATGCCACTAATAATGATGAAACTACTACAATCGGCGTATACCGACGGGCAAATTTAGCAATAAATTTCTCAGTTTCAGCTTTCTTTGCACTGGCATTTTCGACCAAATCTAGAATCCGTGAAATCGACGATTCCCCAAATAATTTAGTAACGGTGACAGTTAATAGCCCAGTTTGGTTAATCGTTCCAGCCAACACAGTTTCACCCACATTTACCGTGCGTGGCACTGATTCGCCCGTTAATGCCGATGTATCGACTTGAGAGTTACCTTCGATAATTTCACCATCGAGCGGCACCTTTTCTCCTGGTTTAATAACGATCGTCTCGCCTACTTTTACCCGATCAGGCGAAACTACTTCAATTCCATTAGCTGTTTTGAGATTGGCAGTATCGGGACGAATTTCGAGTAGTGCCGAAATTGATCGCCGCGATTTACTGACAGCTAACTCCTGAAATAATTCGCCGATTTTGAAAAATAACATTACGCCCACAGCTTCAGGTAGCTGTTTAATCGCAATTGCTCCCAGTGTCGCGATCGTCATCAGAAAGTTTTCATCAAATACTTGTCCGCGTAAAATATTCCTTCCCGCAGTGGTTAATACTGTCCAACTACTCAATAAATAAGCCGGAATAAATACTAAATACAATCCGATCGATAATGGTGTTGCGCTTAATTGTTTCTCAAAGATAGAACCTATTATAAACAGCGCAATTACAACCCCGACTAATGTACCTTCACGCTTTAAGTCAACTTCTCCGCCACCATGATTATGCCCGTCGTCTTCGTCACCATCATTATGACTACTATGGTCGTGGTTACTCTGTTTAGCTGGAGACTTAGACTTCCCTTCGATGATCGTATAACCTAATGCTGTCACTCGTTGCTGAATATCTGCTTCACTTACTAGTGCTGGATCGTAAGTGACGATCGTCCTTCCAGTTGCTACCACCACAGATATCTCAGCTACCCCTGCTAGCTTCTCTACAGCTTTTTCAATTTTCATCGCACAGCTCGTGCAGTCCATCCCACCAATTTGCATCCGTTGGGTTTTGAGTGCGGGTACTTGAGTCATATCTGTTGTGGAAAGTTTTTAACTGACATCTCGAATTATAGACCAAAATCACAATATCTGAAAGTATATTCAGATGTATAATGATTCTCATTATTACCGCTATAATTTAGGAAGAGTCAATTTTATTCACTTAAACTTCTCATGACCGAGCAGGAATATTCCGGTAAATCGAGTCTGCCTTGCAGACACTCCGTGAGCGACGATTCTCAGGTACCCAGTTGTGATGATCAATTGGTGCATTTAGATAATGTTCGTCAACTGCAACTAGAAATTCTGCCAATAGATGAAGCTCAACGTCGGGCAGAACTATTTACCGTTTTGGCAGATCCCAATCGACTGCGGTTGCTGTCCGCACTGGCGAACCAAGAATTATGCGTCTGCGATCTGGCAGCGGGTTTGAAAATGGGCGAATCGGCAGTATCTCACCAGTTGCGAGTATTGAAATCGATGCGAATGGTCAATTACCGTAAGGAAGGGCGAAATGTCTATTATAGTTTGGCAGATAGTCAGGCGATCGACTTATATAAATTAATCTGTGCCCAGTTCTCAACTGCCTTAAAACTTCACCCAGATATTCTTAGCGGTTGAGCCACCCTAAGAATATCTGGAATAATAACCAAGTAAGTTGAAAGCTGCTATGGAGCTTTTTGTTTGAAGTTGAAGCATCTTTCCTCCTAGTGCCTCTTGATTATGTTGGGGGATAATACTAGACACATAATAATTATCTCACTCTTGCCGTTTTGACCTCGCCAACAGTATCCAACTACCCCTGTTAAGGTGACACATGTACTATAATCTACCCATGACTTGAAAAGCTTTGTCAGAGGGGAATTGAACATGATTAGCGCCATCTTTGAACGATTTGTTGAGAATACTGCTGTAACGGTTATGGTTAGAGCCATT
>JANYHM010000120.1 GCA_025359065.1 Synechococcales cyanobacterium GL140_1_metabinner_5_sub
GTCACGTTGCAACGTGACCCTAACATTGATTTTCTTCGGCTTTATTGAATCCTCATTTCTAAGATTGTGGAGATTATGTCAGTTTCTGTTTCAATTAGGGAACACTATATTTATAATTTGTTAGTATTTCAACTTGTGTGAGATAGTTATGAGATCTTTTCTGAGATTATTGGGTTTCGGTCTACTCATTTTAGGCATCTATTTTCTGGGGCGAGATATTGTCTTTACAACGTAAGGATTCAGGTCTTCGGTAAAAGCCACATAACCTTTGGTGGCAAGTCTTTTTAGGCGTTTCCATAAGAATCGACTGATCAGTCGATTCTCAATAAGATATTCTGAAATCCACTTTTTTCGTTAATTATTGAGAATACGCAAATTTTTCTGAAACCTGTAAAATCCTGAAGTCTTTGCTTAACAAGGATCTTAGATGACCTGAATCCTTACTTTACAACTAATGTCTATCCTTACTGGTGGCGTGGTATTGCTGCTGATGCTTCTGTTCTTTCACTGATGGCTGGTGTTCTGCTGCTGGTATTCTTGCCAAGAGATGCAAAAAACTTGGGTTGGATCCCCGTCATCTTCGGCATAATTCTGGTGTTTTTGAGTAGTCGTGCAATTCTTAACCCTATTAGTTTATGGGAATTCTTTTTGTCATTTTCCCTGATGGCCGGTGGTTATCGACTGCTGATCACTGGAAGATTACCGCTTTGATCATGATAAAGATATCATGCAACCGTGTCGGTCACAGATGACTCTTTGGGATGATGTTGATGTAACCGCAAGAGCTGAGCCAAAGTAGAGCGAAGTTTAGGACGAGCCACAACTTGATCGACGAAACCATGCTCAAATAGATACTCAGAAGTCTGAAAATTGTCAGGTAACTTCTCCCGCAGAGTTTGCTCAATTACCCGCCGACCCGCAAAACCGATCGTGGCTTTGGGTTCAGCCAAAATAATGTCGCCCAACATCGCAAAGCTAGCAATCACTCCCCCCATGGTGGGGTTAGTCAATACGGGAATGTACAGCAGTCTAGCTTCCCGATGGCGTGCCAGGGCTGCGGAGATTTTAGCCATTTGCATGAGGCTGAGCATTCCCTCTTGCATTCTGGCTCCACCAGAAGCGCAGAGAATGACGACCGGCAAGTGGTGAGTGGTGCCAAACTCGATCGCCCGGGTTAATTTTTCGCCTACCACCGAACCCATACTGCCGCCCATAAACCGAAAATCCATCACGCCCAAGACCACGCCTTCACTTTCTATTTTGCCGCTGCCGGTGAGTACCGCATCGGTAAGCCCGGTTTTGTCTTGAGTTTCTTTAATTTGATCAATGTAAGGTTTGCGGTGAACAAACTTTAGCGGGTCTGATGGACGGATATGATCGTCTAACGAACTCCAAGTGCCTCCATCAATTAACTGCGCTACTCGCTCGTCACAAGTAACTCGACGGTGGTGTTCGCAGTCTAAACAGACCATCTGATTTGATTTCAGGTCTTTACTGTAGGCGATCGCCCCACAGGCATCACATTTTGTCCACAGACCATCAGCGATTTCTCGCTCTTGCTGGGTTTGAATAGTGGGGTCAGCTTTTTGACGATTAGCAAACCAATCGATAAGAGTCATAGTTTAGAAGGCTGAAGGTGTGATGCCCAAAGGATTCCCTCGATAAATTGAGGGTCTGCATAAAGACGTTCTTGAATCTTAACACTCGCTTAATACAAATCGATCGATTGCAGCAGCCACTCCATCTTCATCAACGGTCGGTGCCACCCAGTTAGCCTGAGCTTTCACGGCATCGGGAGCATTGCCCATGGCTACTCCCCAACCGGCATAAGCCAGCATTTCTACATCATTGTGGTTATCTCCGATCGCCATTACTTCGTCAGATGTAATGTTTAAAAGGTTTTTGGCTAGGTAATCGATCGCTGTTCCTTTATTAACCGCAGGATTGGTAGTCTCTAAGAAAATTGGCACTGAAGTGGTCACATGGAGCTGATCTGGGCGATATTTGGCTTTCAGATCAGTCAACAGTTGAGCAATCAGGTCTTCATCTTCGTGCATGGCCAAAATTTTAGTCGGTGGAGTAGTCAAGGCATCTCGGAGATTGGCGAGAGGATGGGCTATCACTGAGCTGCGCTGGGTATAGGATTCGGTGTCTTCTTTGACGGCTTGGACGTACAGCTTGTCGCCTACATAGACATGAATAGAAAGATCGGCGGGTAAATGGGGTTGCTCAAAGTAGGTAATGAGTTCTTTGGCGATCGAAGTATCAATCTGGAGATGTCGATATGGTTCAGGCTTGGCCGGATCTTGAATCCAAGCTCCTTGATAGGCCATCACTGGCACGTTGGCTCCAATTTCGTGATGGAAGCGCAGGGCAGATTGATACATGCGCCCGGTGGCTACACCGACTTTGATGCCTCGATCAAGTGCGACTTTTAACGCGGCTTTGACTTTGGGGCTAACTTGGTTATCTTTACCCGCGATCGTACCGTCGATATCGACCACAATGAGTTTGATAGGTGCGGGTGGAGTGGTCATGATATAGGGAGTCGGTGGGGACTTGTATCGCTAAAAAATAACTAAGACTGCTTTTTCAATCGCTCTAGCTCGGCCTGCAAATCTTCTACCTGACGGCGCATATCAGCCGGATTTGCCTCGGCTTCAGGGGTGTCATCTATTTCGATGCGGCGGGGTTCTTTCGGCTGAGTAGCTTTCTCAGTTTTTTCTGGATTCACCTGCGCCTGCTGCGCCGAACTCAGCATGTTGTCTACCAGCTTGCGGGCTTCTTCCGTCGTAATTTCACCTTTGGCTACCATTTCATCTGCCAGCTTCTGGGCTTGCACTCGCACGTCGCCCAGCTTGCCACCCGCTTTCTCGCCAGCGGATGCTGCAATTCCTACCCCAAGGTAGAATGCTTTTTGTACGAAGTCGCCCAAACCAGCCATAGTCGTGACTCTTGTGAGTTGAAAGTCTTTTTTAACTGCAAAATCTTTTAAGACTCGAACACCACGCCTGTTACAAGCATCTCGTATTGCTGCTACCTTCCGGTCCTGACAAGATTTGAGCGTTACGACCGCATGGGTCCGAATCAGTTTCTAATATAACATGACTGCGGACGATGCACCATTCATGCAGATCATAGGCGACACAATGGTTTTGCACCAAAGGG
>JANYHM010000011.1 GCA_025359065.1 Synechococcales cyanobacterium GL140_1_metabinner_5_sub
TTTGCCTAACCCCATTGGTGGGTGCATTAGCTGGCTGTGGTGTTGGGGTGGGCTGTCCCGCTTGTAATGCTGCAAACTTCTCCCTGATTTGTGGTGATACTGCTGTATGTAACGAGATTTTGCCTCTTTCATCAGTTTCAAACAGTGTTTTGCCATTATATTTGATGATTAAACCTTCACCACCAATAACGGTGTCACCTTGCTTACCAGCGATGATGGCAGAGATCGCCTTAATGTCGTTAGAGGTTAGGTTGTTTTGTCCAACACCATACAAAGTCTCAATCCCTGGCCTTTTAGCTGGTTCGTTTTGAATAGCCTGTGGTAGTGGTTTCTGCTCAACTTCCACCACATCCTCAATCGCTTGACCTGGAGGCTTACGCTCGATCGTCAATCCCTGACCTTTTTGAATATCAATACGAGGGCTGAAACCCGGAATAGTCTTGAGTAATTCCGTCATCAATGCCAGGAATGCTGCATAGATTTCTTTCTGTGCTGCAATATCCTTTTCACCTTCATAACCACTTTTCCCTATTTCTGCTGCCATGGTAATCACCTAAATTAGTATAAATAAAGAGCTTGAATTTATTGGGCTAGCTAAGGTCTAAGCCTTCTAGGAACTCATCTGCCATTGTCCTTAAATCATCTGTCATCTGATTCGTTTCAGAAATCAAATCTTTAGCAGCTACAGCACTCGAATTCATTTCATTATTGATTCTTTCTAATTCAGTTGAAAGATGCAATGTTTCAATATTTTTGAGACTTTCATAAATAGCATCAAGCTTAAAGAAAAACTCTGTATCACCCCTACAGCTTTTGTCTATTTTCTTGGCATACCTAATCGCTGTCTTCACTTGGCATGGTCTCAAGCTATATTGAATCCATGCTTTAATAATGAATATCTCAACATTAAAGTCAGGTGACTTAGACTCTTGTATAAAATCTGAAGCTGCCAATTTAATTAGGCTAGCGTAAGGTGAAACAAAATCAGGATATTCGGATAGAATGGCAGATTGGCCGTGAGCGTTACCCACTTCAATCCCTAAATAAGTTAGTATTCCTACCCATTTAGGATCTGCTACCAGAACTTTTTCTGATTCCGTCTCCTGTAAATAAACTACTTTCAATGGATCTCCCACAAAAGCAGCGGCAATCGAACAATATGTGCCGACAGGTGTGCTTGGTATATTTGACCATTTATTAGGTAGTCGATCATCAAAGACCCAAATCAAATCATGCTCATTGCTACAAATTGCTACAGTCATGTTTTCTCCTTAAATTTGGTATGCCAACGTTAGTCAGCAATAAAACTACTTTCGATATCCTCGCCAAACTGCTCCCAGCCGCCGAAATAATGCTGATTAACTACTTGAATTACCTCCTTATCAGTTAGTTCGTTCAGTTCAATTTTTGGCGAGCAGTCAGCGATCCACCATCTTGCTTCCAGCATTTGTCGAGCATTCTGCTTACCACCAGGGATTAAAGTCATCATCATGATCGTCCTCCTTTGCTTAAGGTTTTGATGTCTGCCATTTGTAGAGTGGCTTCTAAGTTTTCTAAGGTTATCTCCCCCCATTCATCGGGAATTAAGATTTCTCGATCGGCAAAGTCACCGTCTAATTTCCATTTATAGTGATCAGCCATCAAGAGCAAGCTTTCTAGAGAAACAAATTTATCTGGCTTCTTTGGTTTTCCGTTAGTTTCTATGCTTGGAACCGTTTTCTTAAGCGGCAATGGCAAATAATCTTCCGCTAAATGCCGATACTCATTGGATTTAGCCGTGTAGTTGATCGATCCTTCCGGGTTCCTCCTCTTCTTATTAGCGATCGCCACTTCCACCATGCCTGCATACCGCTCTTTACTCTCGGCCTCTTGTTGCCTGCATTCATCATCAAGCCGCTCGAATCTCATGCTGTAGGGCAATCCTACTTTCTCGTTTACGCCTTTCCCGGTCTTGGTGGCGGCAAGCTGTGCCACACATGCCCCAACTGGTAGCTGAGAGAAAAATAGGGAGTCAAACAGTGCCACAGATTGAATTTGGTCACTTTCTGATGATGAGTATGAAGAATGCTGGCCAGAGCTACGAGATTTGGAGTTAGAGCCGATGAGAACTTCTTTGTTGCCACATTCTGCACTAATGATTTCAGCATTTGTGACACTGCCAGGGTTGAAGAAAAACTTGTTACCTGCGCCCAAAATCTTTGGTATGACATGCTCACCATAGGTTTCTTCCGCTTGGCCTAAGTACTGCATCCCAAACATGATGGAACAGCCCAACGATCTTTTAACTGGTCCCCACAAATCAAATACATCAGGCACATTTATTTGGGGGATTTCATCTAAGAAAATTGCCAGTGGTGTATCTGACTGGCGAGTTGAGTTGAGGTTATAGTTGCCAATTTGCTCGATCGCCGTAGCAATCAATGGCGATACAACGCCTCGTAAATCCTGGTTCAGCCCGAATATCACCAAGTTACTCTCACCAATCCAAAAGGGCTTGTCTTTGTGGAAACAGGGGAAATCTGGCAGGCCAGCGATCGAGTCAATAAAGCGGCTAGAAACCAGTGGTTTCATAATCGATGCTGCGGTAGAGCGCAGGGAAGCAGCAGTATCATTAGCTGTCACATCTGCATGTGCTGAGAGAAACTGAGTGAACGATCGATAGGCTGCCCGTGAGATATCATCACGATTAGCAATCAATCTGGCTGTCAAGTCTTGCATACTAATGATCTCATCCACCAACAGCAAATTTGCGACTTCTGGACGACCACTTAGCCGCGCTGCTCTTTTGGCTAGGAGAATGGCACCGGCCACCATGCCCTGGCCACCTGTCTCGAAGAATGAATTAGTCTTGTCATCACCACCTAGATTCTTGCGCAGGGTCATTACAACTTGATCCGCTGTGGTGCTGTCATTCTCATCTTCAACCGCATCTAGAATGTTGAACGTCGCTGATTCCTCATAGCCAGGGGCATAGACGCTGATATCGTAGCCATGATCGATCGCGTAAGGTGCGATCTGCTCAGACTGCTCTGGGTACTTGGCATCGAAAATAAATATCCTGTATCCCGACTTAATGGCAGACTTGATAGCAGGATTAATTACGTTGGCTGTTTTGCCACACCCAGGGACTCCAACAACGAGGGTAGAAGTGTTGATGTCGATAATTGGAGTGATGCGACCCTCTTCGTAGTCTTCTAGGTCTATTGGGTTTGGAATATCGGTGCCGATCGGTTCGCATATATAAAATACTCCATTTGTCAGGCTGGGGTTTTCTATCTTTTCGAGCAGCTTCTCAATCCCAGCCTTTCTCTCAGACCGATTTGCCTCTCTGGCGGTAGCTAAATGCCCATGTCTTCTGCTGTTACGACCAATGATGGTGAGTAGCAAGTACATAAAGGACATGGCGAGTAGGATTATGCCAAAAGGCAGAACGTCAGGCTGCATAAAGATTTTGAGCCCGTCCCCAATAAGTGATAATTCTGATGGGGCTTGCTGAGTTTCTTGCTGAGGTTTAGTAGGCATATAATTCACCTCACGCAAATTTCGTAGTTGTTCTGGTCAGGCTGAGTGACCATCAAGCATTCTGGTAAATTTGACAGTGTGACTGAGGGCTGGGCTTTATTGACTGGTAATAGGGATCTAGACACCGATTTGCCTGTTTGTCGATCAACAAACACATTTAAATTCCCCCAGTTACCACGCAATTTTGGATGGTTGAACTGATAGACGGCAAACCGCTGGCCTAATTCTTGCTTGGTTACTGACAAATCAATTTCTTTTCTGGGCACTTTTGACACATCGATGTGCTCGTCTACAACAGAGTCATATTCAAGGCTATGTGCCATTGGTTCAGGTTTTGAAGCATAGGATTTGTAGACCTTGAAGCATAGTCCGAGAGTCACAATGAGACATATCCCGCCCCCTAAAACAACCCAGTAATTCTTCTTTGTGCCCAAGCTAAGGCCGTTCAATAAAAGTGGGTGCATAATAATCAAGCTCCATTTGCAGGGTTAATGGCATTGGTTTTAACAGCTATACCGATGTTTCCATTGGCAATGTTGATGGCTACTGGATCACTTGATGGAGCTGGAGCTGCTGGAGCAGAAGGCTCGGGAGCAGTACTAGCTTGAGTAGCTGCTGTTTCTGGTGCAAGAAAGGTTGATGGAGCAGACAGAATATTACTTGCTACAGTTGAGCTGGGTTGTTGAATTTCTAATGGAAATAGCAGAGTTGTCTTACTTTTCTCTGTCACAGTAAGCGAGACAGGGATTGGAATAAAGTAAGATGTCTTCAAGCCAAACATGTACTCAAGACGCATATTTAGCTGTACACGAGCTGAGCCGTTCTTAGCATTCAACGAGTGAACACTAACTGCCAAATTTGTCCCAGGAATAGCCAGAGCGGCAGGTTGTAAAGGACTTGGTACATTGCCGCCGGGAATCATTTGACTAGAACCGTCTACCATCAAGGCACCATTGACCAAGTTGGTTTTGTCCCCAATAACTGAATCACGGATTTCTACTACATCAACTGGTGCGGAGCTTGTCCATTGAGCTTTAGGGCGCTGATCACTACCCGTAACTATTTTGGGGTTTACTCCTGCTCCCTTTTCTTGGGTACGAATCTTGTCGATCTTGATTAGGTGAACTCCAGCCGGGAGAACTCCAGACACGGCGGCGGTAATGTTTTTGGCAATGGGGATGTTTGCTAGCCCCATAAATTTCTTGATCGACAGATTCGCAGCAGCGGGGTATTTTCCGTAAGCTACATTAGCAATATCGCCTAACTGACCAATACTAGTTAATTTCAGAGCAGCTTCTGGTAAAGCTTTGTCTCCTAGGTTAGTTTTAGCGATGTCTCCCAGAGTTTTACTGCCCTGTTCAACCCAGCCGATCGCTTCGGCTTTGATGGTCTTGAGGCTAGGGTCTGCCAATACCAAATCCTTGATTGAAGTTTCTTTTAAAAACTCCAAGTCTCCAGCCTGCACAGCATTCAGGTCTATAGTCACTCCCGCTGCTTTCAATGCTGAGCTGGGGGTCAAATCTTTAAATGCAGCGACAGCTCCCAAAGGGATACCATCAGCGATCGGCATCCCTTTCACCAAATTAACTTTCCCTGTCGAAGATTCAAAGCTATAGTCTTCAGGAGCAACGATATTCCCGTAAGTCTTCCCTGCCAGTAAGTCTGCAAGTCCGATCGTTTCTGCACCAGCAGGAGCAGTCACAGCGTTAGCAATACTTGGAAAGACTCCTCCGGTTCCGATATGTGGAAAAGCGATCGAGGGTAGAGCGATGGAAATCCCCGCAATCGCTATGGAAAGTCTGATTGAAGCTTTTTTTAGCTGCATGATTTTTACCTGGAGATATTTGGCTTAAGAATATTTGGCGGTGGTGCGTAGTATTGGGGTCTGAGAATTACTGGTCTTGCCCTGGTTTCATTAGACACAAATTCAGTCTCAGTCTGACCGCTTGGCACCTCTGTGTTAATGATCGTCACTCTCACCCTGTAGACATTTCTAGTCCCCCGCTTGCCGGTGGTCACAACCCTGATAGCGGCTACTCCCGAAGATTTACCCTTTCTGGAGTTGATCATCATTAGTGACGAATCACCACTGCAAGCATCTTTCTTGCAACCAGGAATGGAAAAGGTAATCTTCCCCATCGCTTCTTCTGGTGATTCAATCATCACCATTTGAATCTTCTGGTTCGTTTTAGTCCAATCAAGCAGGTGGCCGCTTTTGGCAGAGACTTCTACATTTATTTCCCTCGTGGTGGTGGGTACTATCACTGCTTGCGCCGTTGTCCCCACCAATAAAGTTGCAGATAGAACAGTTATTCCCGTCCTGATTTTTAGCATTTGATTCTACCAAGTTGTACTAGCACGGGTTTTGGAAGGATTCATTGGTGACGTTGTGGTTATTGATTGCTCTGGTACTGACACTGGTGTTTGTGGCAGTTGTGGTGGTACTGGTTGAGCTGGCGCTACAACTGCTGGTGTTTGCGTAACTGACTGTGGAGCTAATGACATTTGTTGCGGTGGTAACTCGTTCTCAGTAGCTGATGGAACAGAGTTGCTAGTGATCAAGCGTGGTGGTGGTAGTTCTTCCTCCGCTACTTGCCCTACTTGTTGCCCACTAATCGGGATTTGAACCTGTACTGATGCGTTTACAAACAGCTTGACCTTGGTGTTAACGTCGATCGTATTCAGCTTCGATCTCTTTTCTATCCTGTCAGCGGTTTGCTGTGCCCTTCGCTGCCCATTGGCTGCTAGTGGGTCAAATCCTCCCTGTAGCACTCCACCAAGAATATTTGGGCTGCCACTATTAGTTTGTGTTGTCGTTGTCCCTAAGAGGCCGCTATTAGTTTGTGTAGTAGAACCACCTTGTAAAATTGCTCTTCCAGCACCGGCTGCGGCACCCCAAATGACACTATTCATATCGGCTCTGGCCAAATCACCATCACCGGTACTGACTTCTTTCGCCATCAATAAACCATTGTTGTCTGATGCTAGAGAAATCGCGCCCTCTGGTAACTGAATTTCAACGCCGTTAATATCAGCGTTTTTCGACACTGCTACTACCGAGCCGTTATCTCTGACACTAGCCACAAAGTTGATGGTGGTGCCCTTCGGTAAGCGATATCCCTTGTCCAATTCGATCGGCTCATCAATTGCGATCGATAGAGGCACAGCATCACTCTGATCCTTGGAAATCCCCACAGTGTAAGGAGCCAAGGTATGACCTTTGACGTTCGTACCCGCTGCTAGTAATAGCTGCGGTGACATTGCGCCTTCGTAGTTGCTCTGCTGCCGTTGTGCCTGTTGTTGCTTGCCATCCTTGCCACCATCTTTCACCCCAGGGTTAACACCCAGACCGCCCACTGGTTGAGCTATTGCTG
>JANYHM010000111.1 GCA_025359065.1 Synechococcales cyanobacterium GL140_1_metabinner_5_sub
CTACAACTAGCCTTGGTGATGGTCAACACCAGCTCACAACTCAACAGACTGACATTGCAGGAAACTTCAGTATTGCAACTCCGGCTTTGGTAGTGACGATCGATAGCACTGCTCCAGTTCTGACTCTGACCGCCCCCGGCATTATCAAAAATGATGGCAAGTTGGTTGGACAACTAACAGATAATAACCTTGGCCAGCTCACCTATCAGTGGGATGCAGGGACAGCTAAGGCGATCGCTCTCACCAATGGCAATTTCAATCAAGCCCTAGACTTCACAGGCATCAACAATGGCGCACATAGCCTGACCCTCACAGCCGTCGATAAAGCAGGCAATATTACCGTCACTCCCTACAATGTGACCGTAGCTAGAGATTTGGCTGCCCCAATTATTAATGCCAAGTTGGCGATCGACAGCGGCAGCAGCACCAGTGACGGCATCACTAACAATGCTGCAATCACTGGCACAGTGATTGATGACAGCACCGCAACAATTCAAGCCAGCTTAGATGGCACCAACTTTGTTGATGTCCTAATTACCAATGGCAGTATTAGTCTCACCGCCGCTCAACTAGCAACCATCAAAGGTGCTGCTCTCACCGATGGAGTTTATAATCTCGGCCTGAAAGCTCAAGACCAATATGGCAATGCCAGCGCGGTTTACAACGCTAGCTTTACCCTCGATACTACCGCCGCTGCACCTGGACAACTCACCTTAGCTACGGCCAGCGATAGTGGTAGCAGTAATACAGATCGGCTTACCAATATCAAGACTCCCCAAATTATCGGCAGCGGTGAAGTCGGCAGCATCTTGACTCTGTTGGATGGTACTCAACAGGTCGGTCAAACTACAGTGGGCACGAATGGTACTTGGCAGGTGGCCAGCTCTAGCCTCACCGATGGTCAACATCAACTCGTTGCACAACTGACCGATATTGCTGGTAATACCAGCAGTCTTTCCCCTGTTCTGGCACTGACTATTGATACTCTTGCGCCGCAGTTTACCCTGGGTTCGCCTTTGGACAACACAGTTTTGGGTAATAGTTCGCGGTTGCAGGGAACTATTGCCGACAGTCAAATTGTCACTGCTAGCTACAGCTTTGCCGGTGGTCAGACTGTAGTGCTACCAATCGACTCCAGCGGTAACTTTAATGTGCCTTTCGACTTCACTGGTATCACCGATGGCAGTCACCAGTTAATTTTGACCTTTGCTGATGCGGCGGGTAATAGTCTGAATCGGACTTACGCGATCAATCTTACCCGTGGCCCATTGCTAAGCATTGCTCTTCTCAATGACACCGGAGCCAGTAATAGTGATGGCATTACTACTGACGTTACAATGCGCGGTCAGGTAGCCGATCGGACGCAGATTTCCCGGTTAGAGATTTCCTTGGATGGGGCTACTAGCTATGCGGACTTTACGTTTGCTCTGCAAAACGATGGTAGTTTCCAGCTCTCTGCTCTGCAAGTTAATTCCTTGGCCGGTGGCCAATTGAATGCTGGTGCCCATGTTCTGAATGTGCGGACGGTGAATACCAATGGAATTGCTGTAGCTACTAGTCAGCTCAACTTTACGCTGCAAGCCACCGATAACGCCAATATTCAGCTTGCCTTGGCCACCAATAATGACAGTGGACCGATCGGTGATGGAGTAACTGATGCCGCTACGGTTAGTTTGATTGCTAAAGCCGCTCCTGGTAGCACTTTGACTTTGGTGGGTTTGAATAAAACCGGGGTAGCTGATGCTACTGGCCAAGTGGTGTTTAATGATATCAGCTTGGCTCTGGGTGCCAATAACTTCACTGTGACCAAAGATGGTTTACAGCAGCAGTTTACTTTCCAGCGAGTTGCTCCGGCAAATGTGGTGTTGGAATGGAACGCGATCGCCCTAGATGCCATGGAGCATGATCCCTATACGCCAGCCCCCATGTATGCCCGCAATTTAGCGATGGTACAGGCGGCGGTGTATGACGCAGTGAATGCGATCGCCCAGCGTTACAGCGTTTACAAGGTAGATATTAGTGCGGCGGCTGGGACATCTCAAGAAGCAGCAGCGGCTTCGGCGGCGGCGCGGATTTTGAGTAAGCTGTATCCCTCACAGCAGGCGACATTTAATGCGGCTTTGAATCATACTCTGAGTACGATAGCCGATAGTGCAGGCAAGACTGCTGGGATTGATTTAGGGAATGCGGTGGCTGACCAGATTTTTGCTCTGCGCAGCAAAGATGGTGCCCGCACTCAGGTTCCTTACAACCCCAGTACCGAGATTGGTCAGTGGCAGCCTAGTTTGCCTAATTTCACTGGGGCGCTCTATCCTCAATGGCCACAGGTCAAGCCTTTTGCCCTGGATGCTGGTAGTCAGTTCCGACCCAATGGTTTACCGAGTTTGACTAGTGATGCCTACACCACTGCTTTTAATGAAACCAGTCAGTTGGGTGCCAGAAACAGCACTACTCGCACTGCTGACCAAACTCAAATTGCCCAATTCTGGTCGGATGGCAGTGGTACTTATACCCCGGCTGGGCACTGGAACCAGATTGCTGAGACTGCGGCCAGTGTGAAGGGCACGAGTTTGATTGAAACTGCCCGGTTGTTTGCCCAGTTGGATGTGGCTTTAGCGGATGCCGGGATTGCGGCTTGGGATGCTAAGTATACCTATAATGCTTGGCGACCAATTACGGCGATTCGGGATGCGGCACTTGATGGCAACCCCAACACCACGGCTGATCCTAATTGGCAGCCTTTGATTGATACTCCACCATTCCCAGAATATGTTTCGGGTCACAGTACTTTCAGTGCGGCAGCAGCGGCAGTGTTGGGGGCAACTTTTGGCAATAATTTCCAGTTCCAGAGCGGCTCGGTGACTTTACCAGGGGTAAGTCGTACTTTTAATAGTTTTACTGATGCGGCGGCGGAAGCAGGGCAGAGTCGGATCTATGGTGGTATTCACTTCCAGTTCTCTAATCAAGATGGTTTGACGCTGGGTAAAAAGATCGGGGATTATGTGGCCGATCGATTCTTAATCGATGAAACTAAGGGGGCAATTCAGGTCAAGCTCACTCAAGATACGGCGGCTTTTGGTACGACTAATCGCGATCGGGTGACAAAGGTAGCTGACCTAACCGGAGTGGTGCGTTTGGAGCAGCCCGGTTTAAGATTACAAATTGCTCAGGTGGGCGGGGCATTTACTGATGTGGCGGTGAATGCAGATAAGACCTTTAACTTGTCGGCTAGTCAGTTGGCAACAGCGATTGGGGCTTTGACCGATAAGACTTATCAATTGACATTGCGGTTAGTGGACGCTAGTAATGCAGTGGTGGGCAGTAATAATTTCAGCTTTACTTTGGATACTACTGCGCCACAAATTCAGATCGGTGATCTGACTGGTGCTAGTCCGCTGGCTCATTTGGTGGGTGCTACAGATATCGGTGGGGCTGGTCGTTTGCGGGTAGATGGTGGGGCTTGGAATAGCTTTGCTTTACAGGCTGATGGCAAGTTTGACCCGGTGATTAGTGCGGCAGGTTTGGCGGCTGGTCTGCATCAGGTGGAAGTGCAGATTGCTGATGCAGCAGATAATTTGGCTGGTCAGATTGTGAATGTATCGATCGATGGCAATGGGGGCTTCTATTCTTCTCCGGCGACTAATAGTGGTTGGGGTCAGGTTTTGACCAATGGCTTTGCGCTGTATGAAGGCAATAGTTTGGTGACTGAAAAGTCGATCGATCTCGTTCTAGGCGGCGCTGGTCAGCGAGTTTTGGAGTTTGATTTACAGACTAATTTTGATGGTAGCGATACTCGTAGTTTTGCCCACGATAGGGTGGCTTTTTACTTGGTTGATGCCAATGGTGTGCCGTTAAGTATCGATGGTCAACGACCTGCCAATTTGCCGGTGTTTGCTTATGGTGAGTCGGGAACTGAGACTGTTCCTGGTTTGGTACAGTTTGACGGCAGCCATGTAAAGATCGATGTGAGTGGAGTGAATGCTGCTGCCGGTAAGCTGGTAGTGCAGTTGCTGAATCAGGATAGTGATGGGCGTGGCAAGGTGCAGGTGACTAACTTTGTCGATCGGGTAGATGCTGCTGGCACTCCGGGCAAGGCAGTGAGTCCTTATGTGGCTCCGGTGAATCCAGGGGCAGCAGTGGTGTTGGATGGTTATTTGGGAACTACTAATGGTCAGTTGTTGTTGAGTGATGTGAGTTTTGATAAGAGTACTGGCAAATACTCTGCTGATCTGCGAGTGAAGAATGTTGGCAGTAGTGTTCTGTCGCGCAATTTGGCGGTGTTGTTAAGTGAGTTGCCTGCTGGTGTGACGGTGGCAAATGCTTCCGGTGTTCATGCGGCTGGTTCTGCTTATCTCAATTTTGCTCTGGCGATTCAAGCTGGTGGTTTGGCGGCTGGGGCAATTAGTGGTGCGATTAGGGTAGAGATTAATGATCCCAATCTCAAGGCTTTTGGCTTTAAGCCCGTGGTGTTACAGGGAGCGGCGGAGCCGATTCCGGATCTTTCTACGCTGCGGAATTTGACGGTAAAGGTGGGGGATAAGCTCGATTTTGCTTTGGATCCAAATTTGGCGCTGTCGATCGCTTCCAGCGTAAATCTACCCACAGGTAGCATTACTGGAGACAGTCATTTGGTGTTTAATCCAGCTCCCAATCAGATTGGAACTTATGAGTTCACTTTAATTGCCCGGAATGGTAGTACCGAAACCAGACAGGCTGTGACTTTAAATGTGGTGGCTGATCCGATTACGACTACGCGGGTAACGGGGATAGTTGCTAATACTAACCAGGCGGGTATTGCTGGGGTGTTGGTGGAGTTGGCTGGGCAGCAGGCGACTACTGATGCGAGTGGCAGGTTTGAGATTGTGGTGCCTAATGGTGCTGCGGGGGATACTTTGAAGATTTATGGGCAGCGGATACAAGGAGGTAGTGTAACTTATCCGTTTATTGCTGAGAAAATGAATTTATTGTTGGGTCATGATGTTTATCAAGGGGTGAACAATGGGATCGATCGACCAATCTATCTCCCCACGATCGATCTCAGTACTGGTACCACAGTGAATCCTGGGCAAGAAACGGTGGTAACGAATTCTCGGTTGGTGGGGGCTAAGGTAACCGTTGATGCCTATAGTTTGTTTGACAAGAATGGGAATGCGTTCAATGGCATTTTGAGCATTACGGAGGTGCCACCAGAACTTACGCCTGCGGCTTTGCCGAAGTATTTACGGCCAGATTTAGTGGTGACAATTCAGCCGGGAGACATGGTGTTTAATACACCAGCGCGTTTGACTTTGCCTAATTTGGCTGGATATGCGCCCGGTGCGGATATGGATCTGTGGTCAATCAATCCGAATACGGGCGAGTTCGAGCGGGTAGGTCTGAGCCGGGTGAGTAAGGATGGGTTGACGATCGAGACTATTGAAGGGGGAATTCGTAATAGTAGTTGGCACTTCTTTGCGCCACCAACTCCGCCGGTTGATCCGCCACCACCAGAGAAGTGCGAGGTATGTGAACCCACAGAAGATTTTAATTCCACAGTCTCTCTGAATACAGGCGAAGTGATTGAAACTCATAATTTGGTAACTTACCAATCATTGGGTGAAAGTAAAGGTTTGACCTTAACCTATAGTTCTCTGCGAGCTGATTCGCGACCCATTCTAAATTTCGACTTTTTATATACAGGGCGGGCAGCAGGGATTCAAAATATCTATCTAACAACAGATCTTGCCATTAGAGACGGTCAGTTCTCAGAATCTTTGCCTAATAATTATTGGAAGCTGTCTGACGCAGTGTCTAACAGTGGCCAGCCTGTTGCTACGGCGGTACAGGTTGATTTGCGAGAAAAGAAGTCAGGTCGATTTGAATTTGATTATCGTACTGGCTTCCTACAAGGGTTTAGTATTAGTGCTAGGGACGTTCTGTATGCGGGGTCTTACGCATTTGGCACTAGCAAGGTCACTGCGGTGAACTTAAGGGGCAGCACATTTGGTGCTGGCTGGGGAATCGCTGGTGTTCAGGAATTAGTAGAAAATAAAGATGGCTCGGTATTGTTAATTGATGGCAATGGAAGTAACCCTGTCTTTGAAGATCCAACTAAACCTTCTAAACCTCGAGATCCAGAAGAGCCAGTTTTGCTTTTGGCTAATTCTGTTGGTCAAAACCCAGCTTCAAATGTGGTTATAAAAACATATCAATCACCGCTAGGTGATTCTTCACTACTGGTTAAGCTGTCTGATGGAACGTTCCAGCGAACAACTACCGACCTCACAGTGTACAAATTTGATAACAAAAACCGATTGGTATCGGTGAAGGATCGTTTAGGCAAAGAAACTAAGCATGTTTATAATGCTTTGGATCAGTTAGTTCAAGTGATTGACCCGACTGGCTTAGTAACAAATTTATCTTATGGTGAAAATGGTAAGGTTTCTAGCATCATTGACCCAGCCAATCGATTAACAGCTATGACCTACGATTCTCAAGGGAATCTTGTAAGTATTAAGAACCCTGATGGTGCTGTCAGGTCATTTAGCTATGATGCTGGCCATCATATGACTGAAGAAATAAATCAACAGGGTAATAGAGAGCAATCATTCTATGATTCAGTCTCTGGTCGAGCAATACGGTCTATTCGGGCTGATGGGTCAGAGATTCATTTGACGGCGAAGCAAACAGTTGGTTTGTTCGACCCTCAGCTCACAAGGACGATTGCAACAGCACCTGTTTTAACACCAGTGAAAACAAGGGCAACTTATATCGATGCTAATAGCAATATTACTTACTCCCAAGTAGATAAATTTGGTCAGACTATCAACACTTCTGATGAGATCGGTCAGAGTGGTTCTGTAAAACGCGATGCCCAAAACCGCGTCAACTCAAAAACAGATGCTTTTGGCAACAGGACTCAGTATACTTATGATGATCGAGGAAATGTTATTAGGCAGGTCAAAGAGACCTCAAATACCAATAACAATATCAATAATACTGGTAACACTGTTTCTAATTTCGGACAAGGCTTTGGAAATCCCTATGATGTTAGAGCGGAAATAGCTGATATTAATAACGATGGAATACAGGATGCAGTTACTTTAAGCAAATCTTATACTTACAGTGAAAATAATGTGTCTGTATGGTTGGGCAGGTCTGATGGTACTTTCATGCTAAGCAATACCTATGCGCTGGATACAACAAACACCACCTTTAAGTTGAAAGACCTCAATAGTGACGGCAAGGTAGATATGCTTGTTGGCAAAGATAGTGAGGCGATTGTCTATTTGGGTGATGGCAAGGGTGGCTTTAATCAACGTAGTACTTATAACTTGAATGGGGCTAAGCTAAATACTCTGAGTTTAGAGGATATTGATGGAGATAGCTTTGCTGATTTGGCCTATCGAGATGCTAATGCCTTCTATGTGAGGTTGGGGAGAGGAACGGGTGAGTTCGGTGCTGCAATTGATACCGCTGTAGACTGGCAAGACTTTAGCGGAGTTGCAAATGCTGCTCGACAAGCATTTTCAGCCTTTGCGGCGCTTGCTGTTGAAACGCCTACTACGGTCGGAGGGATTTCTACGGGTGACTTGGATAGTGATGGGAAAATAGATTGGTTAGTGCCCACTAGTCAAGGTTTTCGAGCTATTTTGAACAAAGGATTATCTGACTATCAAGTACAGAATAAGGTTTCAACTGGTATTTCAGCCATCTCTTCATTTGCTGCGTTGGCTGATTTTAATAATGATGGCAAATTGGATGTTTTAAGTTGGGCAGCAGATGCTTCTAATATGAAGCTTTATCTCAATAATGGTCTTGGTATTTTTGCGTATAGTAAGACAATCAATGTGAATTTCATCATTAGGTCTGTTATTATTACAGACTTTGATGGAAATCAAACAAAGGACATTGTTGTAAGTGACCCTTACAACACCTCTGGAGTTATTTTGGGCAACAGTGATGGAACTTTTCAGCCATTTCAGAGCCTGAGTGGATTACCTAGCCGAATTAAGTCGATCGCCGTAGGTGACTTTGATGGCTATGGAAAAAATGATCTGTTGACCTTTACGAATACTGGCATTACGTTAGTTCACAGTTGGTCGCTGCCTGTGGTGCAATCATTCCTACCGGGTAGTGTGACTTCTTTTACCTATGATAGTGTCTGGAATCAGTTGATAAGCAGTGTTGATGCTTTGGGTCGAAAGACTCTGTATACCATTGATCCTTTGACCGGGAATCGGCGATCAATGACTCGGGTGGTAGGATTAGAGGATAGCATTAGTGGTGAAATAGATGATGTAACGACTAGCTACAATTATAATACTCAGGGTTTGATCACAAAAGAGACTGATGGGTTGGGGCGGGCAACAATTTATAACTATGATGTGCGGGGCAATAGAATTGGTGTTGTTCAAGCATCAGGGACTACCGATGAGACTGCAACTACTTATGAGTATGATCTGGCAGGTAATCAAGTAGCGATGATCGATCCCTTGGGGCGGCGAACAGAGTATTTGTATAACAAGATGAATCTGCTCGTGCGGGTGGTGCAAGCAGATCCAGATGGAGTTGGGTCGCAGGTTGCACCAGTTACGGAGTATCAGTACGACAGGATGGGTCATCAAACGCTGGTGCGAGATGCCAGGGGCAATGAGACGCGCTATGAGTATGATAATTTGGGCCGAAGAACCAAGGTGTTTGGTGCTGATCCAGATGGTGCTGGTTCACAGGTGAGTGGGGTGACAACTTATGAGTATGATTTGGCGGGTAATCAAGTTGCGGTAGTTGATCCGCTAGGACGACGCTCGACTTCGATTTATGATGTGCGGAATCGTTTGGTGGCAACGGTGGATGCTAATGGCGGTAGACGACAGACGATTTATGATGCAAAAGACCAAGTAATTGGGATGATCGATGCTAATGGTAATCGTAGCAGTAGGGCATATGATCCAGAAGGTCGTGTTATTCGCGAGATAAATGCTCTGGCTCAGTCTACAAATACTGAGTATGACGCAGTGGGTCAAGTGGTGAAAGTGACTGATGCCTTGGGTCGTCAGACTAAATATCAATACGATGACTTAGGTAGACGAATAGCAGTGACTGATGCTCTAGGTCATGTGACTCGTACTGAGTATGACAAGGTAGGAAATGTGACGGCTACGGTAGATGCTAATGGCAATCGCACTGAATATAAGTATGATGCTCTAAATCGGCAGATTGAGGTGAAAGATGCTCGGGGTGGTTTAACCAAGACTGTTTATGACAAAGTTGGTAACACTTTATCCATAACTGATGCTCTAAATCACTCAACCACCTTCGCTTTTGATGGACTGAATCGCAGTATTCGTACAACTGATGCTCTAGGGCATAGCACCACCAGTGCTTTTGATGAAGTAGGTAATTTACTAGGGGTAACAGATGCCTTGGGTCGAGTTACTACTTACACTTGTGATGCTCTGAACCGGAGAATTGTTACTACTGATGCATTGGGTCAAACTCAATCTGTGGCCTATGACCTAGTTGATAGTAAGGTTTCTGATACTAATGAGTTGGGACAGGTTACTACCTATACCTATGATGCACTTGATCGCAGGACTGGTATCACTGATGCTTTAGGGCATACTCAGACTACTACATATGATCTTCAAGGGAATGTGAGATCGACCTCCGATGGCATAAACAATACTACTCGCTATGATTATGATGCTCTAAACCGCCAGGTAAAGGTAACTGATGCCAATAATGGAGTTACCAGCACCAATTACGATGTAGTGGGTAATTTGGCCAAGATTACTGATTCGGTTGGTAATTCAACAACCTATTCCTATGATGCGGTTAATCGACTTTTGATGGATACTAATCAGTTGGGTTTTAGTCGCCAGTATGGTTATGATGCAGTTGGTAATCGGGTGGAGATGATTGATCGGAATAACCGGAAGACAACCTATGTTTATGACAGTCTCAATCGCCGGACTGGTGAAAACTGGGTTGGTGCTGGTGGAGTGAATGTGAGATCGAGCGGCTACACTTATGATGCGGTCGGAAACATGATCACAGCAAATGACCCTGATGCAAAATACACTTACAGTTATGATGCTCTTAACCGGCTAGCCACACTAGATAATAATGGAACTAACGGAGTACCAGCAGTTACATTGACTTATTCGTATGATGAGGTAGGAAGAATGGTTGCAGTAGCCGATAAAATCAACGGCACAAACACAAGTCAGACTGACTACACCTATGACTTACTTGATCGTGCTACCAGAATCACCCAATCAGGAACTGGAGTACAGAGCAAGAGAGTGGATATGACCTACAACAAGGTCAATCAAATAACTGGCCTGAGCAGATTTAGTGACTTAAGCGGTCAAAGCTTGGTGGCAGAAACCAGCTATACCTACGACCAGAATCAAAGGTTGATTCAGTTGGCTCATAAAAGGGGCGCAAGTAATCTGGCTAGCTATGATTACACCTTTGATGCAGCAAATAAACTGACTAAGATTGTTTCAAGTATTGATGGAACTGTAGACTACACCTACGATGCAACTAATCAGTTGACTAAGGTAGACAACAGTACTCAGATGGCTAAAATATATCAGTACGATACCAATGGCAACCGTACCAATGCTGGATACCAAACAGGGATTAATAATCAGCTTCAGACTGATGGGCAATTTACCTATGAGTATGACGGGGAAGGTAATCGGGTTAAGCGTACTGAAATAGCCACTGGTAAGGTAAATGAGTATGTTTGGGATTACCGCAATCGCTTGAGTGGAGTTTTATTTAAGAATTCTTTTGGAGTGGTTGAGAAGAACGTTGAGTATGTTTACGACACCAATAATTTACGCATTGGCAAGAAGATTGATGGGGTGGTGGCTGAAAGATTTGTGATCGACAGAGATCAAATCGCCTTAGTCCTTGATGGGTCAGGGGCACAAAAGTCTCGATATTTCTATGGTACTCAAGTTGACCAGGTGTTGGCAGAAGAATCAGGTGCTCAGATGTATTGGTTCCTGACTGACCATCAAGGTACAGTGAAGGAAGTAACTGATAATACTGGTACAGTAATTGACCATATTACTTACGATAGCTTTGGTCGGATTGTGGGTCAGACTAGTCCTATGGATCTAAGATTTGCTTATACTGGCAGAGAATGGGACGGTGAGACTGGTCAGTATTATTATCGCGCTCGGTATTATGATACTACTATTGGTAAGTTCATTAGTGAAGACCCTACCAAATTTGGGGGCGGAGATAGTAACTTATATCGATATGTAGGAAATAGTTATATTAATGGAATAGATCCATCAGGCTTAGAATCTGTATTGAAGAAAATATTGAAAAATGTTCCTTTGGGAATGCGTCAATCTTTTTCAAAGAATAATTATGGGATATGGAAACCACTTCTACTAAGAGCATTTTCTGGTCCATATCAGTATATAGAAAAGTTTATGGATCATTATTTTTATAATAATGGGTCTATTTTTGACCTTGAACAGCAAGGAATTTTAGAATCGATTAAAAAAATCCCTAAAATCCAAAATACTGTTAATAATTTTGATCGATTAGTCGATTCTAAAATTCCTGAAGCAGTCTTAAAATTACGGAATACTCCGTGTCCTAATGGTAAGACCATAGAGCTAACGGCAGAAGTTAATGCATCTGCTCAACTGGATCTCACAAGTGACAATTTTTCCATCGGAAGAACTATTTTTAGAACTAGTGCATTAATATATGCCTACAAATCGGGCAATTCTATTAGTGCCTTTGTCAAACGTGACTATTCAATATATGATAAGTTTGAGGATGCTGCTGATATAGAAACTAATATTGCTGGCATGCAAGAACTACCAGGTGGAACAGGATATGAAATAGTAGGAAACTGGAGTCGTATAAGTAATGATTACTACTAGTTGTTTGTTTTAAGATTATTAGTCATTTTAATCTTGGAGCTGTTTTCCTTCTCCAAAACTTCGGAGATTTTAGTGTGACTTCATGCTAGGCTTGAATAGCTTAACTGAATAGCATTTATTTAGGTACTAATTGTTTTCTGTTTAACTCCACAAATAAAATATACATGAAGTATTCAACCGGTAAAATCCAAATGATATTTTTCTCTACTTTACTAGCAACTAGTTTAACTTCTTATCTTAATGCAACAAAGAAAAAGGAATATATTAGTTACAAAATACCTGACCTTAAATTACTATTTTTTTCTGAAAATCATAAAGATATTTTAGTTAATTATTTATCTAAAAGTTCTGAATGGCATGTATTTCCTATTTACGAAACAGTTATCGCTATAAGAAGAGATAAAGATAGAAATTGCAAACCACTGTTGCTTCCTTACCCATCTTCCTATCCTAATGAAACTATCCCTCCTATACAGAACAATTTCTTAAATTTGTTTCCTGATAGATCTCTGTCTTTTGATAAATCTCGATCTTTAAGATACGATCTTTCTGGAAATAAAGCAGAAGAGAATACTGAAATTCGACTAGCAATGGAAAAAACACATGGCAATCATAGTGATCCTCATTCATTAGAATCAAATTTAGTAGTTGAAAGCAAAGACAAAAAAATCAGCCTCCATGTATATGAATCTTCTAGAGATACTCAACGATCAACCACAACTAAATATTTAGTTTCTGTCTCAAAAGAGTTAGAAAAATTAGCTAGAATCACAGAAGAAGATCAATATGTTGATGATTCACTTTTGCCATTAGGATCTACAGTAATCTCTTCTGATCAAGTTATTGAAATTCAAAAAATTGGACATGAATATTCAGGTGAATATTCTGTTTCTGGATACATCAATCCGGGTGAAAAAGGGATTATCTATCTAAAAGTAATAAATAAAAAAACAGGTGGATTACTGTTATCAGATAAAAAAGGTACAAATGCAGAATATGTTGGATGGTCTAGTAATCTTAATAAAAAGTTTAAGTTTTGCTTGGGCACAAGACAGTTAGCAGCTACTAGGAATGATGGAATAAAAGTTTTAGCAGAATTTCAACTTTGGTTTAAGCCCTCTAATAACAGTTCTGAAAAAATGCTAGATAAGCAAACTCTATTAGTCGATGTAATGTTAAAATAAATGTGGGTAAATGAGTGAGCGATATGTGTAACTTTCTGCAATATTAACCAACTCCTGAGTGATATTAATCAATTGGGCTTCAGTCGCCGCTATGGTTACGGTGCGATTGGTAATCGAGAGGAGATGCAAGACAACCTATGGCTACGATAGTCTAAATCGCAAAACTAGTAAAAACTGGATTGGTACTGGTGGGGTGAATGTGAGATCGATCGGCTACACTTATGATGCGATCGGAAACATGATCACAGCAAATGTATGCTTACAGTTATGATGCTCTTAACCGGCTAGTCACACTAGATAACAGTGGAACTAACGGAGTACCAGTAGTTACATTTACCTATTTGTATGATGAGGTAGGAAGAATGGTTGCAGTAGCCGATGAAATCAACGGCACCAACACAAGTCAGACCGATTACACCTATGATGTACTAAACCGTATGACCAAAATCACCCAATCGGGAGCTGGAGTACAAAGTAAGCGGGTGGATATGACTTATAACAAGGTCAATCAGATGACTGGCCTGAGTAGATTTAGTGACTTGGGTGGTCAAAGCTTAGTGGCAGAAACCAGCTACACCTATGACCTGAATCAAAGGTTGATCCAGTTAGCCCACAAAAAAGGAGTAAATAATTTGGCCAGCTACGATTACACTTTTGATTCAGCAAATAAACTGACTAAAATTGTTTCAAGCATTGATGGCACTGTAGACTACGCCTATGATGCCACCAATCAGTTGACTGGGGCAGATCACAGTAGCCAAACAGATGAAGCTTATCAGTATGATGCTAATGGCAACCGTACTAATGCTGGATACCAAACTGGAACCAATAATCAGCTTCAGGCTGATGGACAATTTACCTATGAGTATGATGGGGAAGGCAATCGGACTAAGCGGATTGAAACTGCCACTGGCAAGGTGACTGAGTACATTTGGGATTATCACAATCGTCTGACTGGGGTTCTGTTCAAAAATGCTACTGGGATAGTAGAAAAGAATGTTGAGTATGTGTACGACACCAATAATTTACGCATTGGTAAAAAGATTGACGGGGTGGTTACAGAAAGGTTTGTGATCGATAGAGAGCAAATTGCTATGGTGTTTGATGGCTCAGGCGTTCAAAAGTCTCGATATCTTTATCAACACTCCGGACAGTTTTATGAGGAGTGGCGAGAAAAGCTATCCAGCGAGTAAAATACAGTCAAACAAAAAAAAGA
>JANYHM010000045.1 GCA_025359065.1 Synechococcales cyanobacterium GL140_1_metabinner_5_sub
TGAAATGACCCACTGCTGCCAGTGCGTCGGTTAAAATATCTTGAAGGCTATCCATTGAACAGTCTCTTTTTTTTGTTTGACTGTATTTTACTCACTGGATAGCTTTTCTCGCCACTCCTCATAAAACTGTCCGGAGTGTTGAGCTGAAGGCATTGTAGTAAATACAGATGCTGATAAATTTTGGGTGCCGATCGACCAATACTTATGGACTCAGAGTTATTTTTGATTCCTTTATCTGCCCCTATTCCCCCAAATTGCATCTCCGTTTGTCAGTGCTTAAGATTATGCCAGCAACAAATTTATATGTCGCCTTACTAGATACTGTTGTTGTTCTGCCGAGAATCGATCAGGACAGATCACAACGCCAGTGCCAATACCATCTACTAGGGCGATGAGGGCATCTGCTTCAAGAGTTAGATCGAGACCGGCTCGAATCAGATTAGTTGCTTGTAATTCAGCTAAAGTCTGAGAAATAATTTGTCGTAAAAAGGCATAGCGTTTTTGGTGTTTTTGAACTAAATGTTTGCGCCCGATCGAATAGCCCAAAAATGCCACCCAAACTTTCCAGTCGTCTTTGTCTTTCATCTCTAGCGGCAGAGCGGTAAGAATCATGAAAGGCAGGGACGCGGTGCGAACTTATTTTCTATGCTTTGCGGAAGATAAGATTATCTTCCGCAAAGCATTGTCCGCTCAGAATTTGTAAGATTGGGTAGTTTTCGTCTGGACTCAGAGTTTTATGAGATCGATCGAGCTTTGCGAAATATGGATTTGATCGATTTTCTGGCAGCATATATGCTATCGTTTTTCTATGAACAACCGCATTGTCATTGACACCAATGTTTTTATCGGTTCCCTAATCAGTCCAAAAGGTGCAAACAGGGAGATGATTAGGTTGTGCCTACTCGGCGAATATCAACCGCTAATGGGCAATGCTCTATTTGCGGAATACGAGGCGGTGATGGAGCGTCAGGAAATTATTGATAAATGCCGTCTTGATCGCGATGAGAGGGAGCATTTACTTAATGCCCTAGTAAGTGCAAGTGAGTGGGTAGAGATATACTATTCTTGGCGACCTAACTTGAGAGATGAAGGAGATAATCATGTGGTTGAACTAGCTATAGCAGGAAATGCCAAAATAGTTGTCACTAATAATACTAAAGATTTTCAGCGATCGGAACTAATTTTCCCTGACCTAGAGATATTAACACCAATCCAACTCATCAATTAGGAGCGCAAACATGTCAACTTTAACTATTCGGATGCCTGATGACAAACATCATCGATTAAGGCAACTCGCAGAATCTAAAGGTATTAGTGTCAACAAATTAATCGAAGAACTTTCGACGATCGCATTGACTGAATTCGATACCTATAATAGGTTCAAGCTCAGAGCAGCACAAGGAGATCGGCAGGAAGGATTAAGATTGTTAGATAAATTAGACAAACTTGACGATGTTTAGCTTAAACTCATTGCTTCAAATGTACATCTCAGATTGTGGTATCAATCAAGCACTGTATCTATCTCGAACGCTTTAAAGCCGAACTAACCCCAGAGGAACTAAATTTTATGACTTACTTGCAAGATGTAGAATCAGCCTATCAAGAATGGGTAAAGGAACGACGGGCTGAAGGAAAGCTCGAAGGTATGCGTGAAGGAAAGCTGCAAATTGCCAATAAAATGGTGCGAGCTAAGTTTGGTGATGCAGCGATCGACCCCCCAATAAATGCTCAATTAGCGACTTTAACTGAAACCCAGTTCGACGAATTGACCACAAAAATATTCGAGTGGCAGCAGATCGATCGATTAGTAGATTGGCTAAATTCTCTGCCCACATAACACTTATCGTCAGAAGCATAATCCAATAATCCTGGTTTCTAAAATGATTCCTCGATCGCCTAACTCCGTACTTAGCTCTGCCAACATATCGATCGCCGTAATATCATTTTTAGACATTTCCCTAGTTTCCAAAATTAACTGCTGAAGCTTAGGTCGATCGGCAACTGCCTCCATCAGACCCTCTCGCAAATCCTCGGCATTAGCAAAGCACAGCGGCGCATCGTAGCAATAAATTAGAGAGTCAGCATCTTGATCGATCACTGTTATTTGGGGATGCAGCAATCGCCATAGCAGTTCCAATAAAGATAGAACTACTGCAATGATTACCCCAAGCGTGATATCAGTAAACGTTACCCCAACCAAAGTTACTATCGCCAAACCAAATTCATTTCGCCGGAATTTATATAGTCTAATAAATTCTGGAATATCAATCAATCGGGTAGCCGCAAAAATCAACAAGGCTCCCAAGGCTGCCTTGGGGAAAACAGCCAGCACTGGACGCAAAAACAACAATTCTAAAATCACTACAGCCAGCGCCACGATCGAATACATCTGAGTTTTGCCGCCAACCGATTCACCCAAAGCCGTGCGACTAGCACTACTGCTAATCGGAAAACCATGGGCTAAGCCATTGCTCAAATTTGCCACTCCCAAAGCCAATAATTCCTGATCTGCTGCCACCGTATAGCCATTGCGGCTGGCAAAAGCCCGCGCCGTCAAAACATTGTCTGAATAGCCCACTAAAACAATTCCTAATGCCGGTATTAGTAAAGATTTAACATCTTCGATCGATACCTTTGGTAAACCCAGTTGCGGCAACCCAGCAGGAATTGCCCCAACTACTGCAACTCCAGCCTGCTCTAAATTCCCCACAGCCACAGCCATCGTAGCCAGCAGCACACCCAACAAGGGAGCCGGAAAACTGGGAGACAGCTTCTGGACAGTAAACAAAAAAATCAACATAAATAGACCGATCGCCAAAGTTGGCCAGTGATAAACATTCAGATTCTGCAAGACCTGTGATACCGAACCCCACACAGTTTCTGAAGCAGTATTAATGCCGGTCAAGTTACTCATCTGTCCACCCATCATCAACAGCGATACCCCCGCCATGTAGCCCACCAAAATTGGCTTAGAAAGCAGGTTAGCCAAAAATCCTAGGCGCAGACCATAGCCAATCAAACAAATGATGCCCACCAAAAAAGCCAGCAGCGCCGCCAAATCGATGGCGTTACTACTACTTTTAGTCAAAGCCGCAAGTGCTGTTGCTGTTAATAAAGAAATGCCAGATTCTGAGCCGATCGAGAGCTGTGGCGAAGAACCCAGTACGGCATAGACTATAAAGGGCAAAATTATCGCCCATAGCCCTGTGGCCGGGGGCAAGCCAGCTAGCTCAGCATGAGCTAAACATTGGGGAGTTAAATAGGCAGCAACGGTGATGCCAGCTAACAGATCACCGCGCCACCAGGCTCGATCATAGGCCAGAATTTTTTGTAGTCCTAAAAATTTGGGGAAGAGATAGTTTGGCAAGGTAGAATAAGTTGGTCAGAGATATTCTGATAGTAGCCTTACTTTTCCTTTTCCCGATGCCTCTCAAAGCAGTTCTCCTCGATTTTAACGGTACGATCATTAACGATGAGCCGATTCATCGGCAGTTGATGGACGAGCTACTGCTAGCTGAAAACCTGCGACCAGCCTCCAAAAGTTATCGCCAAATCTGTTTAGGCAAGAGCGATCGAGCTTGTTTGTTGGAGCTATTGGCCGAGCAGGGACGGTCGATCGATGATATCCAGTTGCAAAAGCTCCTAGTTAAAAAAACTGCGGCTTATCAACAGCGCCTAGGATCGATCACTGAGCTGCCAATTTATGCTGATTTAGTTAATTTCTTAGACGAAGCTCAATCTGCTGGCTTGCAGCTAGCGATTGTTACTGGAGCAATGCGATCAGAGGTTGATGCGGTGTTGCGCCAGAGCGGCCTAACAGAAAGATTTACCACCATCATCGCCTGCGAAGATGTTACCTCTGGCAAGCCCTCACCTGCTGGATACCTGCTGGCAGCCGATCGGTTGCAGGTGCAACCCCAAGAATGTCTGGCGATCGAAGATACTTTCCCTGGTTTACAGGCCGCCAAAGCCGCTAATATTCCGGTGGTGGGCATTGCTCACACCTATCCATTTCACATGATGCAGCGTTTATCTAATTGGGCGGTGGATTGCTTTGCCGACTTAGAGCTACAGCGGATTCAATATACTTACGGAGAGTGAACCATGTCCCAGCTTAGAGAATTAGCCACGGTGTTTCTTAAGCTGGGGGCAACGGCCTTTGGTGGCCCGGCAGCACATGTGGCAGCCATTCAAACCGAGGTGGTTGATCGCAAGCAGTGGATTTCTAGAGAACGCCTGTTAGAGCTATTTGCCACCACTAATCTCATCCCCGGACCAAACTCTACGGAGTTGGTGATGCAAATTGGTTATGAGCGGGCGGGCTGGCTAGGATTAGTGGTAGCGGGAAGCAGTTTTATTTTGCCTGCGATGCTGATGGTATGGGGGCTGGCTTGGGGGTATCAGCAGTTTCAATTTTTGCCCCAAGTGAAATACATCTTTGCGGGTTTGCAGCCTGTGGTGGCTGGGTTAGTGGCGCAGGCGCTGTGGAAGTTGAGTAAGTCAGCGTTAAAAATTTCTCCAGCCTGGACGCTCGCTTCTGTGGCACCCACGTTTATTGGGCTAATGACGATCGGAGCCTGCATCTTACAAGTCAATGAGGTGCTCTGGCTGATTTTAATGGGGGTGGGGATGATGCTGTGGCAAAATTGGCGCTCTGGGAATATTTCTGGCAAGGGCAGCCAAAATTTATCGGTGGCGCTTTTGGCTGGTTTACCGACTGCTGGTAAAGCGGTGTCGGCTGGTTGGGTGTTTGGGATATTTTTTAAGATTGGGCTAGTGATGTATGGGGGTGGTTATGTGCTAATTGCTTTTTTGCAGCAGGAGCTGGTTGATCGGCAGCATTTGTTAAGTAGTCAGCAGTTGTTAGATGCAGTATCGATCGGCCAAATTACTCCTGGGCCATTGTTTACGACGGCGACTTTTATTGGGTATTTACTGGCTGGTCATGGGGGGGCGATCGCCGGGACGGTGGGGATTTTTCTGCCCGGATTTTTGCTGGTGGCGCTGTTACGACCCTGGTTAGATAAGGTGCAAGATTCTCCTTGGATCAAGGGTTTTTTGGCGGGGATTAATCCGGCAGCTTGGGGCTTGATGGCTTTTGTGGTGGTGCAGTTGATTTTGGGTTTGGGCAGTTGGCCAGTGAGGGGGATGGCGATCGGCAGTTTGCTGCTTTTACTAAAATGGCCAAATATTTCTTTGTGGCTAATGCTGGGTGGGGCGATCGGTGGTTGGGCTTTTAAGCTGTGAGTTTTAACTAGGTCTGTCTGTTTTATCTATGATGTTTTCCTGAAAAGGTCAAGATATCTAGTAATAGACAGCTTAGGCGAGTGTTATGGTGGGATTGTTGACTCGACCTGAACCATCTTCAATGAGAGCATTCAACTATTAGACCTGTCGGTTTTTAACTGAAGAAACAGCCGAAATGCTTACTAGGCAAAGCTTTTAACACCACTTGCTTGATACTTACAAGCCTTACTGGAAAATACTTTCAAGGCTTTTTCAGTTTTATTTACAGACAGGTCTATTTAATAGTTTACCAAAATCAAATCATGGAAAAAATTACTATTTCTGATGTTCTAACCTTGGAACAAGCTTCGGCTTACTTACAATTACCGACTGAAACAGTTCTCACTCAGGCATTAAAAGGCAACATTCCGGGTCGAAAAATCGAAACCGACTGGCGCTTTCTAAAGTCAGCTATCGATGATTGGCTGAGTTCAAAAAGCAGTCGCTTCACTTTGCTGGAGCAGGCAGGCATTTTCGCTGATGATGATTCACTCGATCATTTGCGCTCAGCGATTTATGAAGCTAGAGAACGCCCCGAAATTGCTCCTGAGTCGAGAGAGTGCTAATGTACTTATTGGATACCGATACCTTAACGCATTTGTATACTGGCAACGCCAACGTTGTCAATCGATTGAAATCCCTAAGAGATACAGAGGTGGGGATTACAATCATCACCAAAGCTGAGGTATTA
The DNA here is from genome assembly GCA_025359065.1 of Synechococcales cyanobacterium GL140_1_metabinner_5_sub. Classification (GTDB taxonomy): domain Bacteria; phylum Cyanobacteriota; class Cyanobacteriia; order Cyanobacteriales; family Chamaesiphonaceae; genus JAAFHZ01. The sequence goes on from JANYHM010000045.1 coordinate 5,978, forward strand.
CGCGGACGGATTGATTACCTCATCAAGGCCGATGATGGTGAAAAATTACTTAAAGCGCAAGAGCTTTTTTTACGGACAGAAGCACGGTTAAACGAACTACTGATTATACCAATCAATCGTGCTTCATCGCTAGAATTTTCCCGATTACAGGATGTATCTAAATTTCGTAAAATTGGCAGAGCTGACTTGTTAATTGCTAGTATTGTTCTCACTCATCAAGCGGTTTTAGTCACAAGAAATTTACGCCATTTTCAACAAATTCCTGGTATCAAACTAGAAAACTGGGTAGATCGATAATCATTCGAACAGAAGTCAGGCTTCTGTCGGCTTCTATCCTATAGCCGATAGTCGAGCTAATAAGCTTTGTTCCTCTTCATTCAGCAACCGTTTTGAAATCGTAGAAGTCAGAATCCACAAAAAAGGGCGCTCCCCACTTTTATAAAGTTCAAACAAGTTGTTTTGGCAGATGAGGACTTCTTTGGCTGTCACCGGTTCTCGAAAGGTTTCAAAAACGGCTGGGGTCATCGCACAGCGCGCCATTAGCCCAAGATCATCCAATGTGGGCTGTGTTTTGCCATGGGGCTTGAAGAATATTCCGGCCACACCTTCTTCCACCATTGCTCCTTCCTCCAAGACTGGTCAATCTTACCAATAGATCCTACGCCATTGGAAGTCGATCGATCGAAGGCTGTTTTATGACTCCATTGCTCTAGTGAGCTAACATGATTATGTCTCTAAGGTTGATCTAATGCAGTTCAACTATGTCCTTAGATCGTTCAAATCCATGCCCTTTTCTACCCCATGCTCTCGAAACAGAGCTTTGTATGCCGTTTTAATCCTTGTAGTCATCGCGATCGGTCTGGCCTCTCGACAGTACTCACACCTGCTGCCGCCGCAACTTCGTAAATATCCGGGTGATGCGCTGTGGGCACTGATGGTATTCTTGATGTTCGGTTTCGCCAGACCTAGATGGTCTATCTTTCGCACAGCAGCAGCGGCACTAGCCACCTCGTACCTTGTCGAATTTAGTCAGCTTTACCAAGCTCCTTGGCTCAACGTCATTCGTCAAACCACCTTAGGTCATCTTGTACTAGGTTCAGGCTTTCATGCTGAAGACTTGCTGGCTTACGCCTTGGGCGTAATTGTCGGCTTACTGGGTGAGTTAATATACTTTCTTGGCCGTGTTAACTACAGTTGACTAATGAATCTGGTAAGCGGTCTACAGCCATAACAGCTACGAGTTATTAACTTACCGATAGCTACAAACAGTTTTTAGCATTTTTCGAGTTGCTGGAGACAGCGGACGATGAGTTTGCTGATCTGGGAAAGTCGTCCAGGTTTGCTGAGAACAATGTGCCGCACTGCCCATTCGCTGATTGCCCAGATAGTAGACAAACCCAACCTGATCTGAATTATTAGTAGTAATCGAGCATAAATCCAAATTCACCGCCTGACCAGTGACTGCTTCTCCAGCATGGTAGTTACAGGATGGTTTAATATTACTTTTGGAATTAGCCGAATTATCGGGTGACACTTTGACAGATTCACTTGCACTGGAAGCAATTGGTGAGGGGGGCATCTGGATGGTTGGACTGGTTACAATCGTTCCCAGATCTAAATTATTACTTGAACTAACCGAAGATGATGGACTTACAACTGCTACCTTAGATTCTTGGGGACGCAACACCACTGTTACTAACAAGATGACAAATGCTGTTGCAGCACCAATACCAATGATCAACAGCAATTTTTTAGGTATGGCTGGCGATGGTTTTGGAAGCTGATTGGTGATAGAGAGATTTGCTACTTCAGTTGCAGACATAGTGGGTGTCATTAGAGTCTGAGTAGGCGCAGATTGAGTTTTGCTTTGTAGAACAGCCAAGAATTCTCTTGCTGTTTGATATCGATCGCGCGGATTAAAAGCGATCGCCTTATTTAAAATATCTACCAATTCTGGGCTAATTGCCGGAGCCGCTGCCTGCCAGATTAATTCACTGGTGTGGAGATCATTCTCAAACTCCTGCGGGCGTTTTCCAGTTAGTAGATAAATTGCTGTCATACCGAGGCTGTATAAATCGCTGCTGAATACTGGCCTGCCCACCGACTGTTCACTAGGCATATATCCTGGTGTGCCAATCACGATTGAAGTAGAACGACCGGGAGCGGTTGCACCTACCGCCATCGTTTCGCGCACTGCCCCAAAATCAATCAATACCGGCTGCGGGCTTGGCGATCGACGCACAATGATATTGTCTGGCTTCACATCCCGATGAATAATTCCTTGGGAATGAACATAATCAAAAACTGGCAGCAACGATATCAAAAGCTGTCCCACTTCCACCTCGTTTAATCTGCCCTGTTGCGCGACCAGGCCACTCAGCGTTACACCATCAACCCATTCTTGTACTAGATAAAACTGTTGATCTGCTGAACTGTAAAAGTAGGCGTAGAGCTGAGGAATTTGGCTATGACCATTGCCTAACGATTCTAAAATAGCCGCTTCTCGTTGAAAGCGTTCCTGTACCAACTGATTGACTTGTAAATTTGTTTGAATTGGTCGCAGTCGTTTCACCACACAAAGTCGCCGTGATGGCATGTGCGTATCTTCGGCCAAAAAGGTGTCTCCAAAACCGCCACTACCTAATGTGCGAATAATTTGATATCGATCATTGAGTAACTGAGTGGTCATAAGCCTAGAGGTTTGTTTCTTGAATTTTATCATTTTGCTGTCAAGACTGTTCGGCCATCTGTATTACTGACCGATCGAGAGTTTTAGCAAGATTTCTTCTGTAGCATTAAAGTAATTAACCTAAAGCTTGCGGAAATCCACCTATTGATGCCGTAGCAAAGAAATCAGTGATCTTTTTTTCTCTACAACCCTAAGTTACTTCCATGATCGCCCCGGAAATTGTCATCTTTTCGGCTCAGGGCCGAGCTAGTTTATCTGCATTGCAACAACAAGCCATTGAGTCCATTGCTCCAGTCACCTATATTTCCAACTTATCTCCGTTGCCTGATGATCAGTTGGTTAAGCTATGTTATTCAGCCAACTATATTGGTTTGACCCGTCGTACCTGTACGGATTTTCATCATGAAATTATTTCTAGGCTGCCAAATTTAAAAGGACTATCGGTTTATGCCACAGGTATAGAATGGATTGATTTAGTCGCACTCCAAGCCCAGAATATTTCCCTGAAGTTTTTGCCAGATTATTCAGGTACTAGTGTGGCCGAACATGCGATCGGCTTGCTTTTGACCCTTTCCCGGCGAATTCATCTAAGCGATCGCAAAGCCGCAGCAGAGCTGCCGCCAACTGTATCGCTGCGCGGCTGGGAGTTGAATGGTAAAAAAATTGGGATTGTGGGTTTGGGTCGAATTGGTAGTCGAATTGCCCATCTGGCAAAAGCTTTTGGGATGGAGGTATGTTACTACGATCCAAATATTGAGGCCGAATTTCGGGCTGTTTCTTTTGCTGAGTTAATTCAGCAGTCAGATATTGTGATGTTGGCGGCAAGCTTGAACCGCGAAAACCCGCTGATTGTGACATCAGAAGTTTTGCGAGCAATGAAGCCGGGAGTATATGTGATCAACCCTGCTCGTCCAGCGCTGGTCGATAATGCCGGAATGCTCGATGCCATTCGATCGGGTCGGGTAGCTGGCTATGGAGTGGATGATACGCCGTTTTCATTAGATGAATTGCATAGCGTGGAGCCAGGACGGATTCTTCAGACAGGTCATACCGCTTGGTATTCTGATGAAGCGATGGAACGGGGAACGCAAATGTGGATTGATAATTTAGTCGCACTCGCTCGCTGTCCAGCCATAATTTGATAAATTGCCCAAGTTCAGCGCTGTTTGACGATTTTAATTACTTAAAATAGACCCATGAATACCCCCGTTTTGACGAGACTCTATCAGCTACAGCGATACCTACTTATTGCTACGACTATTTTTCCGGCTTTAGCGGTGTTGCTAATGATTGTGCTGCGGTGGCCGAGCTATTGGAAATGGATTGCCACGGAAGATACGCCGATGACAACGTTGCAGGTGGCAATAATGTACACGATCGCTCTGTTTTGTTGGTCAATCGCAAGTTTGTATCATCTGCGGTTTAATGCTGCCAAAAGCCTGCGTTGGTTGGTGTTGGGCGGTGCTTTTTTCTGGTTGGCACTGGACGATCGATTTGCAATCCACGAGCGGATTCGGGACAAGATTCTGGCTCCAATGCATGTTTCGATTCCGTTTCTGCCGATCGCTGCTGGTGACGTTGTTTTGTTGGTGTATATGGCAGTTGGACTGCTGACCTTAAAATGGCTCTGGCCTATTTTCCAGGAAAACAAGGCAATTAAAAGGCGGTTTTTGGCCGGTGTTGCTGTAGCTGCATTGACGGTAACGGTGGATGCCTATGACATTCATCGACTGGATATCAATGCCGAACGATTGGAACAAACCGTGGAAGAAGTATTTGAATTGATTGCTCAAATTCTGTTTTTGCAGGGGGCAATTCTAGCACTATTTAAGGCGATTGCTGATGGCGTTAAAGCTAGTGATCCTGCGTGACCGGTAGCATCTTATCGGTGCAGTTTGTCATATAGCAAATTCACTTCGAGTGAAGTACATCTAATAGGGCTGAAAGTAGCTTCAGATAAAGATTTTTGTGTACTTCGCTCAAGATAAAACCGCTATATGAATTGAGACAATCTAAAAATGTTAATGACTGGGGTATTGCAATCAGTTTGATTAATTGCCCTAAGACAACCACAATTTTTTGATAAAGTCGTTATAAAGTCGTTCAACCAACTTTTGTCACTTTGCCATTAATGGCATTTCAATTACGATGTAAAGGTTGTAACGGAAGTTGGAAAATCTCGCTCATTTCAAAAAGTGACTCCTGAACCGCAAAGGTTTTATCAGCATAGCGACTAATAGCCTGTGCAACATACCGGGCTAACTCGACAGGAACCGCATTCCCAATCATTTGCTCAAGATTAGTCTTAGTTCCTTGAAAATCAAAGATCTCTGGGAAAGTTTGCAGATAGCTGCGTTCGATCGTTGTTAAAGGTCGGACATTACCTAGGTCAATCCCTTCAGGATCACAGACGCTTAATTGATAACTACGAGGAATAGGTCTATTTACCCCTCGAATCGTTGGACTGGGTTCATCGATCGAAAAAATCCCTCGCCGGTTGTAATTGCGTGGATGGCGATAATAAAAATCTAGGTTCAGTTTATCTCCTAAATAATCCCTGACAGTCATTGGATGGGGAGCCAATCTATCTTTTAAAAAACCATTGAGTTGATGATGTCGATCGCTAAAATGACCAATCAAAAAGAAGCGATTTCTAGCCTGCGGCACGCCACAGTAAGACGCATTCAAAATAACCGCAGAAAGACCATAGCCTCTTTGCTCAAACTGCCGAGCAACAGATTGCATAATAGGACTCTTCTTAGCCTGCTCCACATTTTCCATCACAAACCACTCTGGACGAACCGCACAGACAATGTTGGCGAAGTGGTTAGTCATTTCTGCTCGTCCTAGAGAGACATCTCGTTTGCCAGCACTAGAAAAATCCTGACAAGGTGGGCCACCGACAATTATTTCGGGCTGATATTGACCAATAGACTGAATGGCGGCCTGTTCATCTTTGAGATCTATTGTAATAATAGGATGAGAAAAATTCATGCTGTACACAGCGATCGCTTGCTCCCAATTGTCATACGCAGCAACAACATCAAAACCAGCGAGTTGAAATCCCAAGGACATACCACCACAGCCTGCAAATAGATCAACGCATCTCATGATTGGAAAAGCTCCGGAGAATTAAAAACAATGGCATCGAAACGACGCTCCGGACTCAATAGGTTTTGCCCGCCATTGAGAATGATGTTTTGGATTTCATCCTTTTTGACAATGGGCTTGATCAGTCGAGGACATGACATAAAACGGTTAGTGATGGCACCGGAGACGGCAAACGCCTTATCGTTCTTAGTGTTGAAGGACATCTCATCAATAATTCGATGATGATCGAATCGACCATCGATAGCGATATCTATAAGCATTTTGTACAGCCATAAAGCACTTCTGGTCTGTCTTGTGATCTTGACCATTTCGTTGTTTTGTTCAATGATTGCTGTAATAAAGTATAAGAATCCAGCATTGCTCCAGTAGAAGACATCTAGACAGTCATCAGCCAGTTGAGGTGACTTACCCATAGTTTTCCAAATAGGTTGAAGCAGAAATGACCTCTGACAAGATTCTAAATAAATAGCAACTTTTTTAAGCGTTTGAACAATTTGGGGAGTCCAAGGTAAGACTTGTTGGGGGTTTGTCCAATCACTAATAGCAGGAGGTTCGCCCAGCAAAGTCTTCAGATCTTCACCTAAACACTGTGCAATAGAGCAAGCTAGATAAACGATAGTATCTGGCCTAACAACAATCTCACAGCCAAACCCTTCTTCTTGTAAATTGTAGGTCGTGTTGTCTGGTAGTGCCGTTAGCTTCACTTCTAAGGCGGTTACGCATTGTCCAGAAAGAATATTTTGAATTACTAAGTCAGTGCGTGGCAAAGAACCAATAATGTATCTCTGATAAGGTGAGTGGGCTGCTTCAAAAGCAAAAAATGTCTCTGCACCTAACGGATCGATATCCCACGCTTCAGCAAAGTTAATATCGGTACATTGCAGATAGCCTTGATTAACAGATAGGTAGTTTGCCTTAATGCTTTTAGAGTGTAGATAACAGCAAAGTGCCGCAGGAAATGATGAGTTAAATTGATTTTTCCCCCATGCATTTTTCTGAGAAAAGTCTCTATTAGATTGTTTTAATCCAAATAGTTGGGGAGTTAGCTCATCAGACATTGTTAGAAAAGATCGTGTTGCTATGTAGGTAAATGCAAAAGGATGCCTACCAAGTATAAACCATTGAGATGTCAATATAAATTTGGTAATGTCCAGGGCGGCTGTATGCTGATTGCTTTTTTTCAGCAGGAGCTGGTTGATCGGCAGCATTTATTGACTATTATAGCAGTTGTTAGATGCTATATTGATCGGGCAAGTTACTCCTGAGCCATTGTTTACTACAGCGACTTTTATTGGGTATTTACTGGCTGGTCATGGGGGGCGATCGCTGGCTGGATTTCTAAACTATAGGTTTTACGATTTAGAAAAGCGTAGTGACTTACGAACCGTAAAAATGCCCTAAGCCAGCTGTCTTGTTTTGGCAATCAAACTATAATAAATCTGCTAAATGAACATCTTTTTCGAGCAAACAAGCATGTCCGCTGCTGGGTAATAAGGTAGTTTTGGATTTGGGTAACAGACGCTGGAGAATTTTCACTTCTAATAGTGAAGGCAACAGCCGATCGAGTTCCCCAGCAATCAGCAACACCGGGATATCAATAATATCGGGGACAATCAAATGCACCTGAAATCTTCGTAGCAAGTTCAATCGCCAAGCAGCAGCCTGGGGGTTAACTGAAAGCATAGCATCTACCAAACTCTGACGCTCAGTGGCTGCTACTCGATCGGCTGCAACCAAAAAATTCACCAAAATTTTGGCCGAGGTAGGATACAGCTCATCTGGTAATAACCCTGAAAGCGCACTGCTCCAAGCTAACCAGGGTAATCGCATAAACGAAGAAGCCGGGTTAATTAGCACCAGTTTGGCCACGTTTTCTGCAGATTTCCCTGCCACCTGCATTGCCAAACAAGCACCAAAAGACTCGCCGCAAAGATATAGTTCTTGTCCTACAGCTAACTCTTGATCAATCAAAGCTAGCGATCGATTGACTAAACCCTCCCAGTCAGTGCGATCATTGCCATCGATCGTCATGCAGCGAATATCAAATTTCAGCGCCAAGCCGTCAATTTGCTTGTGTAATAGCTTGCCAGTTCCGTCCATTCCCGGAAAAAAGATAAATAGTGGTAAGTTGGGCTGGGCGGGACGTGGCTGCCAAAAACTGAGGGGGGACATAGGTTAAGCTAGCAGTTCAGAGACTTGTGCTGATAAGGTTGCGGTTAGATCTCTTACCACTTTACTGGCTTGACGACCATAATAATGCTGACGATATGGTTCGATTTTTAATGGTTGCCCAATGCGAATCGTGACTTCTTGGTATAGCACTGCCGGATGCCAACCACCTTGTTTAAACAGTGGCTCTAAAGGATCTATTTGGTGTAATAGACTAAGAGGGACTGCTGGCCACTGTTTTTCAGAATGAGAAGAGATAGCCACCGGCAAAATTTGCAAATTTGGGGCTTGAGCCTGTAAGGCTAGGTGGGCAAAACCCCGATAGAAAGTATGCAGACCAGTAGGAGCAGGGGTATCGATCATGGGCGCTGCACCTTCGGGAAAAATACCGATGGTTTTGCCTCGATCGAGTAAGTCAGTAGAATGCTGAAGCAATTCTGGATACCAGTCATTATTGTTGAGCGGAAAGCCTCCACAGGTCTGTAAAACTTCTCGTAGGACGGGGACGTTGCCCATGTAGCGATGGCAGACGAAGTTGATGGGGGTATTTAAAAAACTGGTGAGCAAGAAGGGATCTAGGAAGCTGCGATGGTTGCAGACTATTAGCAACGGACCATGTTGGGGAAGGCGTTCGGGGTTTTGCACTGATACGCTCATGCCCAACCAACCCAAGATATCTTGGGCAATAGCGGTGGCGTAGCTATCGAAGGGAGCGATCGATTCGAGTAAGTTCATGAAGCTACCGGAAGAGCAGTGCGGGTGAGCAAGCTGATGAAGGATGTAGAGATTCATATCAGGCTGAACTCTGAGCGGCCTAAAGAAAATTTAATATTTTCTTTGCACTTTATATTCTAGCTTGGTTTTTTGGGGCAGTGTATCATGGCTGAAAATAGCCGTCCCATTCTGTCCTCTCACCCAATCGCCAGTTCTCATGACATCATCACCCGGCCACAAACCCGAGCTACTAGCCCCCGCAGGCGATTGGGACTGCGTTAAAGCCGCCGTCGAAAACGGTGCCGATGCTATCTACTTTGGCCTCGATCGATTCAACGCCCGCATGAGAGCCGAAAACTTCAGCACTGCCGACCTGCCAGAACTGATGGCTTTTCTGCATCAGCGCGGCGTAAAAGGCTACCTCACCCTCAACACCCTCATTTTTCCTAGCGAACTCCCCGCCGTCGAAGCCTACCTCAAAACCGCCATTCGTGCTGGAGTTGATGCGGCGATCATCCAAGATGTGGGCATCTGTCGCGCCATTCGTCATATCTCCCCCGATTGGCCAATCCACGCCTCCACTCAAATGACCATCACCAGCGCCGCTGGCGTAAAATTTGCCCAAGACCTGGGCTGTGATCTAGTTGTACTAGCCAGAGAATGCTCGATCAAAGAAATTACCAAAATTCAACAGCAGCTTAGCCCCACCAAACTTCCGCTAGAAATCTTCGTTCACGGTGCCCTCTGTGTGGCCTACTCTGGCCAATGTCTAACCAGTGAATCATTAGGCGGTCGATCGGCCAATCGCGGTGAATGCGCCCAAGCTTGTCGGTTGCCTTATGAATTAGTTGCTAATGGCTACAAAGTAGATTTAGGTGATCAGCAATATCTACTCAGCCCTCAAGACTTAGCCGGGTTAGAACTATTACCCCAAATCGTCGAAGCTGGCATTAGCTGCCTTAAAATTGAAGGCAGACTCAAGACCCCAGAATACGTGGCCAGTGTCACCAAAATTTACCGACAGGCGATCGACTCTTTGGACTATCAATCGATCGATCCTCACCACGACAGATATCAGTTGGAAATGGCTTTTTCTCGTGGTCTATCTACTGGCTGGCTGGCTGGCATAGACAATCAAATGCTGGTACATGGCGAATTCAGCAGCAAACAAGGAGTCTTGGTCGGCGAAGTAGTAAGAGTAGGAATGCGATCGATCATTATTCAGTTTCAAGCTCCCATTAAACCCGGTGATGGTTTAGCAATCGGCAATCAGGGGATAGGTGGCCGCGTCTATACTTTTGATAGCGATGACGACTTTGCCGAAGTGAGTTTTAACTGGGAACAAGTAGATTTGCGCGCGATCGAAGTCGGCAATAAAATCTGGAAAACCAGCGACCCAGAGCTAGAAAAGCAAGTGCGCCAGACCTATAATACCGAAAAAATCGGTGCTACTCAGCCGCTGGATATTGTAGTTACAGGAGAAATCGATAGGGCGTTAGAATTAGTAGCCACCGACCAACAGGGGCACGAGGTACATGTGGCATCAGAGATGGTGCTATCGATCGCCCAAAACAAACCGCTAACCGCCGCTAAATTACAAGAACAGCTCGGCAGACTAGGAAACACCCCGTTCCACCTAGGCGAATTGACTTGCTCAGTAGCAGATCAGGCCATGTTACCAGTGAGTGAGCTAAATCGTTTACGGCGCGAGGTTGTCACTCAAATGCTAGAATTACGCACCGCCCCCAGAATCTGGCAACTGCATGAAGATCGATCGTTCACTGATCTGTTGCCCAAAACAACAACAATCATGTCGCTGCCCCAGATTAATGTGTTAGTCAGATCCTTGGAGCAATTAGAAGCTGCTGTTAATGCCGCTGTCCCGCAGATATACTGCGAGTTTAGCAATCCTCAAGACTATCGATCGGCGGCATCCCTCGCAGGCCAAGCCCAACTGTTCGCCGTACCCCCTAGAATTACTAAAAGCAATGAGCAATGGACTCTCAAGCAATTGGATGCCTGCAATCCTGCTGGCTATTTAGTGCGTAACTACGATCAATTAGGATTGTTTGCAGGCAAACGCTGCATCGGTGATTTCTCGTTAAACATTGCCAACGCCATCACTGCTGATTACTTTCAACAATTTGGACTAGAGAGAGTCACAGCCTCTTATGATTTAAATATTTCTCAGCTTACTGACCTCATAGAAAGCTATTCACCCCATTTATTAGAAGTCACTATTCATCAGCACATGCCGATGTTTCACATGGAACATTGTGTTTTCTGTGCTTTTTTATCTACTGGCAAAGACTATAAAGATTGTGGTCGTCCTTGTGATACTCAGCAAGTTGAGCTAGTGGACAGAGTCGGCACTGCCCACATCTTACAAGCCGATATTGGCTGTCGAAATACTCTTTACAATGGTGTAGCACAAACGGGCGCTGAGTATTTAGTAGAACTATTAGATCTGGGCATTCGCAATTTTCGCCTAGAGTTTCTATGGGAAGATGGTCAGAAGGTGGAGGAGATAATCGATCAATATCGTCGGTTGCTGACCGGAGAAATATCTGGTGTTCATCTCTGGCAAAAATTACAGTTACGCAATCAGCTTGGAGTAACCAGAGGTACTTTATCAGCTCAGACGGCCTCCGTCAGATAGCTACAAAAATCTATGTTTAAATCGACGAAAAAGCTGCAAATTTCAGTTAAAATATTGAAGGAATCCAAAAATTGAGGAACGCCTCATGATAATTAGGCAATCCCGCTATAGTAAAGAAGAAATTGCTAGCTGTGGAGGTAGTCGTATTACAATCCGGGCTTTGAAATAGATTTGAGAAAAAGATAGATTATGGCTAGAACTAATTTAATTCAGGTTTTACAACGGGCTTATCGCATTGCCAGCTTTGCAGCACAGCAAAAAATCTCTGCGGCCACCGCCAGCGAAATATTATCAACCCGCATTAGCCGCCGTCGTCTTCTTCAAGTATCCCTCGCCACCGTCAGTGGCGCTGCTGCTTTGGCCTTAAACAAACAGCTTCATCAACCAGCCAACGCTGCCAACAAATCCCCCGTCTTAATTGTCGGCGCAGGTATCGCCGGATTAACCGCAGCCTACTATTTAGTAAAAGCAGGCATCCCAGTACGCATTATCGAAGCCAGTAAACGCACCGGCGGCAGAATGCTCAGCCAGCAAAATGCCCTAGGAACTGCAACCACCATGGAATTAGGTGGTGAATTTATCGATTCTGGGCATACCAATATTCGCAAACTAGCCAAAAATCTCGGTTTAATCGAAGTCGATTTGGTAGAAGTTGATCTTCAACTCACCCCCGATGTATGGTTCTTCAACAACCGCCTGATCCAAGAACAAGAATTAATCACCCCCTTTATTCCCCTTGCCAAACAAATGGATCGAGATGCGCAAGCGATCGGCAAAGTTAACTACAAATCGAAAAATCCCCGCGCTATCCAACTTGATCGGCTATCTATCTCAGCTTACCTCCTGCAATATTGCCCCGACCCATTGCTGCGAAAGTTCATAGAAATCGCTTACCTCAATGAATTTGGCTTAGAAGTGGATCAACAATCAGCAATTAATTTGTTGACGCTCATCGGTAAAACAGCCAACAAAATAGAAATCTTTGGCGAAAGCGATCAGCGCTATCATATTCGCGGCGGCAACCAACAAATTACCAATAAGTTAGCAGAAAAGCTGAACGATCAAATAGAAACTAACACAGCTCTAGAATCTATTCGCACTACAGCTAATGGCCGCTATCAAGTAAGTCTGCGCCAGAATGGAGTTAGTAAAGTTGCTACCTTCGATCGGGTAATCTTAGCCATGCCCTTTAGCATCTTGCGCAAAATCGACTTAGGCGTAAAGCTACCAGTAGTCAAACAAACCGCCATCCAAGAACTAGGCTATGGCACCAGCAGCAAAACAATGCTCAGCTATAGCGATCGGCTATGGCGCAGCAAGTATCGCTCCAACGGTCAATCTTTTAGCGACTTAACCACCAGTGAAACCTGGGAAACTAGTCGCTATACTCCTGGCAAAGCGGGAATTATCACCAATTTCAGCGGTGGCAAACTAGGATTGCAAATCTCTGGCTCCAAACCGCCAGAGATCGCCAAACAATTAGCGCAAGATTTTGACCGAATTTATCCCGGCGTAGGCCAGTTTACCACTGGCAAAGCAGCAATCTCGGACTGGCTAGATTCACCCTATATTCGTGGATCATATGCTTCTTACTTAGTGGGACAATGGACAAAGTTTGGAGGAGCAGAAGGCGAAAGAGTCGATAACTTATTCTTTATTGGCGAACATTGCTCGATCGATGCCCAAGGATATATGGAAGGCGGTTGCGCCACTGGTGTAGCAGCAGCCACACAGATTATTAAAGAATTAGCACGTCGATAGAGTCTCTGAAGTAATAGATTTGACATGCCAGCAATCTGTTTGAGAAAAAAGATATCCTTACAACCCTAAATAAAGTTAGAATATCAGGCTTAGCCCAGGAATTATATGCAGTTCATCGATCGAGCAGAAGTAGAAATAGAAGCCGGAAACGGTGGCGATGGCATGGTCTCATTTCGCCGCGAAAAATTTGTGCCTGCCGGTGGCCCTTCTGGTGGCAACGGCGGCCATGGTGGTTCGGTGTTTTTCCGGGCAGTAGAAGATCTGCAAACCCTGCTGGACTTTAAGTATCGGCGACGTTTTAAGGCCACGGATGGCAAAAAAGGTGGCATAAAAAGCTGTACGGGGGAATCTGGGAAAGATTTGATCATCGATGTGCCTTGCGGCACGGTTTTGTATGATCTAGAAACTGAAGAAATGCTGGTGGATCTCACCGAGAAGGGCGCGCAGTACTGCGTAGCCAGAGGTGGCAAGGGTGGTTTAGGCAATGAGTGTTTTTTAACAAATAGTAATCGTGCGCCAGAACGAGCGATGCCCGGAAAGCCGGGAGCTGTTCGATCGATCGCCCTCGAACTAAAACTGTTGGCTGAAGTAGGGCTGATTGGGATGCCCAATGCCGGTAAGTCTACGCTGATTTCGGCGGTGTCTTCGGCGCGACCTAAGGTGGCCGATTATCCGTTTACTACTTTGGTGCCCAATTTAGGAGTGGTGCGCAAGCCCAGCGGTGATGGTACTTTGTTTGCCGATATTCCGGGTCTGATTGAGGGGGCGGCGGATGGTGCTGGTTTAGGTCATGAGTTTTTGCGGCATATCGAGCGGACAAAAGTGTTGGTGCATTTGGTAGATGCGACTGGAGAAGACCCGATCGGGGCTTATTTGACTATTCGCAGTGAGCTGATGGCTTACGATGAATCGTTGGGTGCTAAGCCGCAGATTTTGGTGATCAATAAAGCTGATGCTATGGATGATGAGGATTTGGAGTTGTTGCGGGAGGAGTTGGCGATTACGGCAGATCAAGAAGTCATGTTGATTTCGGCGGCGACGCGGCTAAATCTGGATTTGTTGTTGAGTTTGGTGTGGGCGCAGTTAGATGAAATTGCCAATCAAGAAGAGCCTTGGGAGGTTGCACCCTATAAGTTACGTCGGCGGGTGGAGCGGAAGACGGTGGTGGATGAAGAAGATCAAGAGGCTGAGTTTATTTACGAACGTGGTTGAGATCGTCGTTGGGCAGCTAAGAATCTTTGGCCGAAAGTAAAATTTCATTTGCTACTCGATCGCACACCCCAGATGGCCCAAAAGCAGCTCGCATCTCAGCATAATCAGCCAGCATTTTATTCCGTCGATCGGCATTTTGCAACAGTGCTAAAGACTCTTCCACAATGCGATCAGCATTAGCCTCTTCTTGAATTAACTCAGCCACAATCGGCTTCATTTCGGCCAAATTAACCGGCGAAATAAATGGAAAAGTCACCCGTAAAATATTCCGAGCAATCCAAGCAGTGACTTTATTGAACTTGTAAATTACCATGTGGGGCACACCCAGCAAGCCTAACTCTAAACTGACCGTGCCAGATTTAGCGATCGCCAAATCTGCTGCGGCCAACACCGCATCTGGTTGATCGGCTACTAATGTAGCCATTAACTGATAACTATTAATCGCCGTTTGAATTGACTCCCGATACTCACTTCGAGATAGTGGTACCCAAAATCTGACATTCGGTAAAATAATTTGCAATCGCTGTGCTGCCTCAAAAATTGCAGGCATCAAATAAGTTAACTCTTGCCAACGAGAAGCTGGAATAAGGGCGATCGCTATTTCATCATCAGCAATGCCCAACGCCGCTCTAGCATCGGCACGAGTGGGACAAGTAGCCATCCGATCAATCAAGGGATGACCAACAAATTGCACATTTGCACCCTTATTTGCATAAAAAGCTGCTTCCGCTGGAAACACCGCAAATAGTTTGTCAGTGAAATTTACGATCTTTTTAGTATCATTATTACTGGCAGCATAAACCCATTGCTGAGGAGCAATATAGTAAAACAGGGGAATGTTAGGAAAGATCTTTTTAATTAACTTGCCCATTCCCATATTTGGGGTCATATAGTCAATTAATATTACTATATCGGGAGGGTTTGCTTCTAAATATTGCTTAGCTACCTTCTGACTTTTCAGCATAGGTATTACATAAGCTAAAGCCTCCACTATTCCCACCGAACCAATGCCATTGGTATCAAACAAAATTTTGGCACCTGCCGCCGCCATTTTGCCTCCACCCAGAGCAACAATTTCAATCTCGATGCCCAGTCTTTTGGCAGCTTGATACAGAGCTGTGACTAGTAAAGAACCCTGTAAATCACCAGAGACTTCCCCGGTGCTAATAAAAATTCTTTTCATGATTCAGTGTCTCGCCGTTCACGTAGACGACCAGGAATAGGGCCTCGACGAGGTGATTGGTTAGAAGCCTGTAAAAACTTGAGCAGATGCTCTACTTGAGCAGATTTTTCTGCTTTCCCAATCAAATCCAACGCTTCTTGAAAAGTGTGATCTGAGTTATAAAGAATTCGATAGGCTTCTTTGAGAGCAGCAATCTCGCTACTGCTAAAGTTCGATCGCTTCATTCCTACCAAATTTAAAGACCTCACTCTGGCCGGGTTGCCTTCCACGATGGTAAAAGGTGGCACATCGCGCTGAATCCTGGTCATGCCGCCGATCATTGCCAGCTTACCAATGCGGACAAATTGATGAATGCCCAGCACCCCACTGATTACCGCCCCAGACTCAATGTACACATCACCAGCCAGGGAGGTGGCATTGGCAATTTTTACATCATCTTCGATAAAACAGTCGTGAGCGATATGCACATACGCCATCAGCAAATTGTTATCGCCAATCACGGTAAATCCACCATCGCCAGTAGCCCGGTTGATGGTGACATACTCCCGGATGCGATTGTAATTGCCAATTTTTAGGCCGGTTTCGCCGCCTGCATATTTTAAATCTTGAGTTTCTAAACCGATCGCTGCCCCCGGAAAAATTTGATTGCCGATCCCAATTTCGGTAGGGCCTTCAATCACAACGTGGGCACCTACAGAGGTACCAGCACCGATTTTTACCCGATCGCCAATTACGGCAAAGGGACCTATCTTGACACTAGGGTCTAGCTCGGCTCCCGGATCGATGACCGCCGTGGGGTGAATTAGCCTCGTCAAATTCGCCGCTCCAACCATTTGCATTACTTTTGACCCAACTTTGATAGCTTACTTTGACTAACACGGCTGCTTTTGTCTAGGGCGAATGAACAACTTTTACCAGATGACCCAGTTTCTATAAGTATTGTTCACCGAGTGTTTCGTTCAGTAAATGTTTTGTTCACTGGGTATCGGCTTCAGACATCCACCAAGGTAAACATTAATTCACCATCGACGGCAAGCTGACCGTCTACTTCCGCTCGTGCCTTCATTTTAGCAAAGCGTCCGCGTTTGAAAGACAGTAATTCGACGGTCATGACCAATTGATCACCCGGAACCACTTGGCGGCGAAAACGTACCCCATCGATGCCAGTAAAGACAAATAAGCCGCTAGTATATTCGGGAAGCTGTACACAAACGATGCCACCAACTTGTGCCATGGCCTCAACAATGAGTACTCCCGGCATTAAAGGATAGCCAGGAAAATGACCTTGGAAAAATTCTTCGTTATAGCTGACATTCTTGATGCCAACTGCTTTCTGGCAGGGTACGAAGTCGATAATGCGGTCTACTAGGGCAAAGGGGTAGCGGTGGGGCAAGAGTTCCGCGATCTCTTGCACGTTGAAGGTCGTTTTAATAGGAGGGGCGTTGGAGGTAACAGCACTCACTTGTTCAGAGATTGATTCAGAGATCTTCTCGGTAGATAGCTCGGTATGGACGCTCAAGGTCACGGTTTAACAAAGTTAACATCAACATAAAAGCATATCAGAATCTCTGCTCGCTGCGATTGATTGGTCTGAAGTAGCCCCCACCCTACTTCCCCAGATTAGCTTTCCCCAGTGGATGCGGCCAGCTCAGCCAATCGCTCCTGCTGATCTTGAGAGATACAGCTTTGAATTACTTCATCCATTTCGCCTTCTAGGACGCTGCTGAGGTTAAAGTTGCGACCCAAGCGGTGATCGGTGGCACGGCTGTCTTTGTAATTGTAGGTGCGGATCTTCTCTGATCGAGAACCTGTACCCACCTGACTGCGGCGCATTGTAGTCACCTCGGCCTGTTGCTCTTGCAGCTTGATGTCATAGAGCTTTGCCCGCAAAATTTGCATGGCGCGCTCTTTGTTTTGCCGCTGCGATCGCTCTTCGGTACAGAAGATCCGAATGCCGGTGGGTTTGTGGAACAGATCAGCAGCGGTTTCTACCTTGTTCACGTTTTGACCACCAGCACCACCCGATCGAGCCGTACTCATTTCGATGTCTTTGGGGTCGATGTAGATTTCTACTTCGTCTACTTCAGGCATAATCGCCACAGTGGCCGTGGAAGTGTGGACTCGTCCGCCCGATTCTGTTGCGGGCACTCGTTGTACCCGATGGACACCAGCCTCGAACTTCAGTTCGCTATAAACCATCTCACCCTGAATTTCTAAGACAACTTCTTTGAAGCCGCCCATTTCTGCCAGGGATTCACTGACTAAAGCCACTTTCCAGCGCTTGGTTTCGGCATAACGCGAATACATCCGCAGCAGATCTCCCGCCCAGATGCTGGCTTCGTCGCCGCCGGTGCCTGCCCGAATTTCTAACATGATGTTCTTTTCATCATTGGGGTCTTTGGGCAGCAGTAAGACTTTTAACTGACGTTCTAAGTCGGCAATGCGTTCTTCTAGCTCGGTGGCCTCCATCGCCGCTAGTTCCTGCATTTCTAAGTCGGCACCAGAATCTTTGACGATTTGGCGGGCTTCGGTGTAGTCTTCGCTGGCTTTTTTCCAGTTTTCGTAGGTGTTGACGACGGTTTCTAAATCCGACCGGGCTTTGGCTACCCGCTGTAATTCTGGCGGATCCTTTGATATGTCAGGGTCGGCGAGTTTGCGGGTCAGCTCATTGAAAGTTTGTTCGACAGAGTTAAGTTTGTCGATGAGATATGATTCAGCCATGGTGCGAATATTTTAACTAGGATGGTTTGGATATATTTAGACAGAGCAAAGGTTTAGCGCTGACCGGCTATAGCTCCCGATCTCCTTCGGAGCAAGCGAAGCGATCGACATCTGATACAGCTAAATTCCAACTAGTTAAGAGCAGCATTGCCACCTTCCGAAGTATTACTCGACGTTTTTGTCAGGAAAATTCATGAACAAAATCCACGACATATTTTTTAGTATATGTTATGAATTCCCACTATTGCTAAGAGCAATATTAGAAGCTCAGTTTAACCTTCGTTTTCGGAGGGCTGAGAGTTAGCAAAACTCGGGGAGAGATAGGCAACCAATAGACCAATGCCAAAACCAGCAACATTTCTGACCAGTGGCAACCATTCTTGGGTGCGAGTGATCACGGGAGCTATGCCGAAGGCAATAAACAAAATGCCCCAGAGCGGTGAAAAAATCAGTGCCCACTGCCAAGCAAAAGTTTGACCCTCTTTGCGGGGCTGAGCAGCTACTCCACAAATTACTCCACCTAAAATGGAACTGATCAAAGTCAGTAGCCACTGTTCTTGTGGTAAACCAGGCACCACTGTACAGCCACCCTTGAGTAAACAAGATTTAACAGTATCCAAAGAATCTAAAATAGCGCCGTCTTCGCCATGTTCACGCACATAGTAAAGATTGCCAAAACGAGTCTGCAACTCAATCCAAAAAGTCCGAGGCATCATGTGGTAGGCTTCGTCTCCCACATTGAAATTCAAAATATTGCCACCACGCGAATCGGAAACCAACAAAACGCTCTTGTCATCCAAGCCCCAATACTTTTTCACAGCTCGACCGGGAGTGCGATCGAACTGAGTCAACACCCGCAATTTCCAGCCAGTTTCCGCCTCAAAAGCAGCGATATCTTTGGCCAAACGCTCTTCTTGAAACGGTGTCAAAGCCTTAGCCAAGTCAATAATCGGCGTTTGTTCTTTGGGCAACAGGT
The DNA here is from genome assembly GCA_025359065.1 of Synechococcales cyanobacterium GL140_1_metabinner_5_sub. Taxonomy (GTDB): domain Bacteria; phylum Cyanobacteriota; class Cyanobacteriia; order Cyanobacteriales; family Chamaesiphonaceae; genus JAAFHZ01. The sequence goes on from JANYHM010000045.1 coordinate 25,173, forward strand.
CAGGGTTATCGTAGGCGTAAGCCGGAGCAACAAATAGTAGCAGGCTAAAAACAACTGCGATTACCGAGGAAAATAGGCGACGTATGGTCATTTCAGGGGATTTTTAAAAAAGATTAAAGCTGTGCCCAGATCTCCAATATGAGAAAACTGCTGCAACTACTCAGAATGTGTTTACATTTCTTTACTGTATCAAAAAGCCACCCATTATGGCAGGTGGCTAAGAAAATATCTTACAGCAAGATTATTTGAAAGGTCGGTCTTGACGATCGTCATTTACCGGCGGATCATTGGACTCCCAACGGCTAGGAATCGGACTGCGAGAAGGCTGGAGACCCGATAGCACATCCGAGAGCTGTAAGCCTTCGAGAGAAATATGTTTGGCTTCCCGTACCTTGTGCCACACCGATCGAGACATTAATAAGCTGTGCTTAGTGCGTTGGGCACCAATGCGTTGCAGGTATTCTTCCCGCTCTGGCTGGTAATCTGCCGAGACCATTTGTAGGGGTAAATGAGAATTCCGGCGTTGGCAAGAGCCGGCTATCTGTGCCAATAGCTCTGGATATAGCCAGGTGTAGGCTGGATGCACCGTTAGATCACACTGGTGGCTGCTGGCAGATTCTAGGCGGTAAAAGCCGATCGCCGCCTTGCGCTGACTCTCAAACACGTAATGACTCTCATATTGAGCCGGGTTCATCTGAGCCGCCAATCTTTCTAGGGTCTTCTGAAACAATCCAGTTCTAAAATCATGCACTTGCCGATCGAACACCTGTCTTAGCAAAGGCGGCATCGATACTGTGTCTAGTTGGTATAAGAGCTGGGCATCATTATTTCTTACGGGCAGCAGATTTGGTAAATCTGGTGATCTTTCACTCAGCTCCCGCAAAATTTCGGTAGAAATTTCCCAGTATGTGAGCTGTGCCAATGGCTGAAAACCGTTTTGTCGATACATGGCCAAGGCTACTTTATCTTCGATTTCGATTTCTGATACCCAGTTGCTGGCTTCCACGATTTTCTCGAAGCAGTGGCGCAGCAGTTGAGAACCGCAGTCTAAAGCAGAAGAAGCTTGGGGATAGAGCAAAGCCCATACTACCTGCCAAGTGGTGTGCGATCGATTGAAAGGCTTGACCTGAATGGCACCCAGAATTTGTTTCTCGCTTTCTAACACTAACAGGCAATGCTGCTGATGATTTCCGGCCAGTTGACCGAACAGCCCATTAGTTCCGGGCCACTGTTCGGCCTGCCGGATTGACTGCTCAAACTGCTGCAAGCAGATGGCTGTGCTAGAGTTTTCCATGGCCAGCTTTAGCTCTGGCAGATCACGACGCTGCAGAGCGCGGACAGAAATTTTAGGTTTCTCAGCAGTAGACATAATATTTTAGGTTCCAGTCGATCGACTAGGTTTTGAACTCATCGGTTCTGAAATCAATTGTAAGCCCAGATCGATGAAAATCGGGAAATTCCTCAATTAACATGCTCATCTAAATATTCACAGACACGGCATGGACGTATGATATGGATCTGGTGTTAGATCTGAACTGATGCGGCTAAATGGCCGATAACCTTATATGAATAAGTCTTCTAAGTTACTTCACAGGCTATCTGGTGGTCTGATGGCTAGCCTGCTGACCAGCGCAACGGCACTGGAGGTCGTCGCTCAACCAAAACCATTGCCGCCGGCTGCACCGCCAGCAGCTAATTCCCCGAGCTATTCTTTTTTTCAGGGGCTGACTTTTTCGCCGTTTCCGGGCACTATCCCTCGACCAGTGGTGAATGGTGATGTCAATGCCGCACTGCCCTTCCCGTTGGTACAAGTTCCCACCCCCGGGCTAATCGCGGCCAAGAAGCCTGGTACATCATCAGTGGTTAAAAAGAAAAACAAACTAGCTCCAGACGCTGAACGGCCGGTAAGACGACGGCGGAAAATCATCCCGAATAAATAATCGAATCAATGCCGTAAGTCATCTCTAATCGCCTCGAAGAGTTTTGCTAAAGTTCTTCCGGAAGTTTTTGTTGGCTACAAATAATACTGGCCAAAGAACAGCAAAGCCAATTCTGGTACCAATGCTCCGACTAAAATGTGTGCGGTTAAAGCCTTTCCAAAAAGTCCAGGCACCGCCCAGATAAACAACTGTTAAACCAATATATAGGAAAGTAAGCATCGAAAATATTGCTCCAAGTTTGCAAGAAAGCCAGCGTGATACGGGTCATCTACATATTAGTGTAATCAAGCCGTAGTCAAGTCAACAAGTACCGTTCTTGATGTACAATTGCAACCGAAAAGTTATTTTAGGGCTTTCTGATTGGTAGATTGACGATCACCAGTCCCTTTTGTGTAAATTTTTATATTATTTGCACTGATTCCCAATCTAAGCTATATCCCATGAGTTTGACTTCAGCTAGGAGCCAATGTTTTGAACATATTCACCAGATTAAAACAGCTTTCATTTAAATCCTCTAAATCTGGCAAGAATTCTGGCTCCAAAGCGCCATTACCACCAGATTCTCCTTTTGATTTTGACCCCGATATTACCAGTGCCGGTGGGCTGCCCCCCGATCCTACAGCTAGCACTGGAGTTCCAGAGCCGAGTGAAACAGTTAGCCCCGAACCGGTGTTGCAGAAGAAAAAAAGGAATAAAGTGGTTGGTGCAGCAATGGCCACAGGAGCTACTGTTACCGGTTTTGGTCGAGCGGTGGTCAGTCCTTTTCGGGGTGCAAAGCCGTTACAGAAGCGTCCACTGTTTTGGGCCGGATTAACCACTGGGATGGCAGCGATCGGTCTGGGTGTTTTATGGGTAATGGTCGATCAAAGTGTTGCAAAGTATTCACCGACTGATCCCCTCAGTTTTGCGAGGGAAGGCACTTTAACTATCAAGGGTGCCGATGGTACCAACCTGTTGCAGCTTGGCTCAGATACCAGCGAAACTCTCAAGCTTTGGCAGATACCTGATCGGGTGAAAAAAGCTTTTATTGCGATCGAAGACCGCCGTTTTTACGAGCATGATGGCGTAGATTACAAGGGCGTAGTGCGGGCAGTTTGGACGAATATTAGTACTCGGGGATTAGCTGAAGGTGCAAGTAGTATTACTCAGCAGGTAGCCAGAATGGTCTATCTGGACAATGATAAAAACTTTACCCGTAAACTAAAAGAAGTGCGCTTGGCGCAAAAGATTGAAAAAGAAATTGGCAAAGACCAAATTCTAGAACGCTATTTGAACTTAGTGTATTTGGGCGAAGGCACCTATGGGGTAGCTGATGCAGCCTGGGTATATTTTGGCAAAACCGTTGATCAGCTTAATCTACAAGAAACTGCCACGATCGCCGCTCTTCCTCCTGCTCCAAACAAGTATTCACCATTCAAGAGTCCCAAGTTTGCTAGAGACCGGCGGAATTTAGTGCTTAGTCGGATGCAGGAAGCCGATTTCATTACCATGGCAGAAATGAAGGATGCCCAGGCTGCTCCACTAACATTAAGTCGCAAAGAACACAAGCAAAAATTCCAGCAGGGTCGCTACTTCACCAAGTATGTAGAACAAGAACTAGAAAGCGGCAAGTATCTTTCTAAGAAAGAATTGCAGCAGGGCGGTTTGACCATTGAAACCACTCTGGTTCCTAAATGGCAAGAAATGGCCGAAGAAGTCGTGCAGTCCACAGTACGCAACAACTCTCGCTCCTTTAGTCAGGCCGCACTGGTTTCCCTCGATCCCCGCAGTGGTGCGATTCGAGCAATGGTCGGCGGAAAAGACTTTGAGAAGAATCAGTTTAACCGGGTGGTACAAGCCAAACGGCAGCCCGGTTCGACCTTTAAGCCAATTTTGTATACTACGGCGATCGCTGGTGGCATTAGCCCCGACAAGATTTATGTAGATGCTCCTTTTCAGGTAGATAACTACAAGCCAAAGAACGCTGGTAAAGGTCATAAGGGCAGCATTAGTATGCGGGGAGCGCTGACCAACTCCATCAACATTGTGGCGATCAAAATCTTAATCGATACTGGTTTCCAGCCGGTGATGGATTTGGCGCACAAAATGGGAATTGAGTCTGAACTCAAACCTTATTACTCTCTGGCTTTGGGTGGCTTGGAAGTGAATATGCTAGAGATGGCTAATGCCTATAGCACCTTTGCTACTGGCGGAATGCACGACAAAGTTCATAGCATTCAACGCATTATCGATCGCAAAGGCAATGTGCTGTACGAAAACAAGCTCAATCCCCAGCGGATTTTGGAAACTAATAACGTGGCGATCGCTGTTTCACTGATGCGCGGGGTCGTCAACGAAGGTACTGGACAGAACGCTCAACTGCCCGGTCGTCCAGTAGCTGGTAAGACAGGTACTACCGATAAAGAAAGAGATTTATGGTTTATTGGCTATATTCCCCAGGCTGTTACGGCAGTTTGGTTAGGTAACGACAACAATGCTCCTACTGGCAATGCCAGTACTACTGCTGCTTATGCCTGGGGGCAGTTCATGTCCCAAGTAGTCAAAGATATGCCGGTGCAGCAGTTTCCAGTACCCAACTATGCTAAGCAGAAGGCTGAAATTAAGCTGGATCCAGTTCGTCCCGGCGTTATGAAAACTTTGGCAGTTCCGAAGGATGAAGAAAAGGAAGGAAAAGACGGGGGCGGCGGCAGATCGAATTCTGATGACCGTCCAAGCCGTTCATCTCGTCGATCGGAACCCGAAGAACCTCGTCGTAGTCGTCAACCGGAGCCTGAAGCTGCTCCAGAACCCCGCCGCCGTGCCCGCCGGGAATCTAGCGTCAATGATGAAGCGCCACGTCGTGCTCGTCAATCGGAAGGCGGCGGCGAATCGTCTCCACGTCGTGTGCGCCAGTCAGAAGGCGGCGGCGAATCGTCTCCTCGTCGTGTGCGCCAGTCAGAAGGCGGTGGCGAATCGTCTCCGCGTCGTGCTCGTCAATCGGAAGGCGGCGGCGAATCATCTCCTCGTCGCACTCGTCGCCAATCGCAATCTGATCAATAAGTTCAGATTGCTAGGCACAGATTGTCCCGATGCTGGTAGATTTGGTAGAGTCATAACCCAAATTCATCGAGCTTTACTCATGCCCCGTCGTACCGACTTACAGAAGATTTTGATACTTGGCTCTGGCCCGATCGTGATCGGCCAGGGCTGTGAATTTGACTACTCTGGCACCCAAGCCTGTAAAGCGCTGCGGGAAGAAGGGTATGAGGTGGTGTTGGTGAATTCCAACCCGGCCACGATTATGACCGACCCGGAGACTGCTGATCGCACCTATATTGAGCCGCTAATTCCTGAGATTGTGGAAAAAGTGATTGCTCAGGAGCGTCCCGATGCTCTGCTGCCGACTATGGGTGGCCAGACAGCGTTAAATTTGGCGGTGGCACTGGCTAAAAGCGGGGTACTAGAAAAATATAATGTAGAGCTGATCGGCGCGAAGTTACCGGCGATCGAGATGGCTGAAGATCGACTGTTATTTAAGGAAGCGATGGCGCGGATTGGAGTGCCAGTGTGTCCTTCGGGCATTGCTAGTACTTTAGCAGAAGCCCAGGTGGTAGCTGCCGAAATTGGCAGTTATCCATTAATTACCCGGCCAGCTTTTACCATGGGTGGTACAGGTGGCGGAATTGCCTACAACCAAGAAGAGTTTGAGATCTTGGCACAGGTGGGCATTGATGCTTCGCCGATGGATCAAATTTTGATTGAGAAATCGCTGCTGGGCTGGAAGGAATACGAATTAGAAGTGATGAGAGATCTGGCCGACAACGTGGTGATTATTTGTTCGATCGAGAACTTTGATCCCATGGGTGTGCATACTGGCGACTCGATTACAGTTGCTCCGGCGCAGACTTTGACTGATAAAGAATATCAAAGATTACGAGATGCTTCGTTAAAGATTATTCGGGAGATTGGGGTAGAGACGGGTGGCTCCAATATTCAGTTTGCGGTGAACCCGGTGAACGGTGAATATATTGTGATTGAGATGAATCCTCGGGTGAGTCGGAGTTCGGCTTTGGCCTCTAAGGCTACCGGGTTTCCGATCGCTAAGCTGGCCGCTAAGTTAGCGGTGGGCTATACCTTAGATGAGTTGCCTAACGATATTACTAAGCAAACTCCGGCTTCGTTTGAACCAACGATCGACTATGTAGTTACTAAAATTCCGCGCTTTGCTTTTGAGAAATTCCCCGGCTCTAGTTCTACTTTAACTACTCAAATGAAATCGGTGGGTGAAGCCATGGCGATCGGGCGGACTTTTCAGGAGTCTTTCCAGAAAGCTTTGCGGTCATTAGAAATTGGTCGGTTTGGTTGGGGTGCCGATCGGGCAGACGTGTTGCCGACTTTGGAGCAAGTCAAGACTTTGCTGCGCACGCCTAGCCCCGATCGGGTGTTTAGCTTGCGGGATGCGATGTTGTTGGGTTTGACTGTTGATGAGATTTATGATCTGACAGGGATTGATCCTTGGTTCTTGGATAAACTGGCTGATTTGTTGATCACAGAGCAGTCACTACAAAATTTACAGGATTTAGATCATGATCGGCTCTGGGATATTAAGCGTCAAGGGTTCAGTGATCGGCAGATTGCTTACTGCACCAAGACTACTGAAGATGAGGTGCGAACTTATCGAAAATCTTTGGGTGTAGTGCCTGCTTATAAGCTAGTAGATACCTGTGCAGCAGAGTTTGCAGCAGAAACACCCTATTACTATTCTACTTATGAAGAAGAATCGGAAGTGATTCCTTCTACTAGACGGAAAGTAGCGATTCTGGGCGGTGGCCCGAACCGGATTGGTCAGGGGATTGAGTTTGATTACTGCTGTTGTCATGCCTCTTATGCTCTGCGGGCGCAGGGCTTTGAGACAATTATGGTGAATTCTAACCCCGAGACGGTTTCCACGGATTATGACACTAGTGATCGGCTGTATTTTGAGCCTTTAACCAAAGAAGATGTTCTTAATATCCTAGAAGCTGAGCAGCCTGAGGGCGTAATCGTGCAGTTTGGTGGTCAAACGCCATTGAAATTAGCGGTGCCAATTCAGAGCTATCTGGAACAGCATCCGGCTCTAACTACTAAGATCTGGGGAACTACACCAGAATCGATCGATCTAGCAGAAGACCGGGAGAAATTCGAGAAAATCTTGCGGCAGCTAGATATCAAGCAACCAGAAAACGGCATTGCCCGGAGCTTTGAAGAGGCGGTGATTGTTGCTAATCGGATTGGTTATCCAGTAGTGGTGCGGCCTTCTTATGTGTTGGGTGGACGGGCAATGGAAATTGTTTATTCTGATGCTGAGCTAGAGCGCTACATGGTTTACGCTGTGCAGGTAGAGCCAGATCACCCAATTTTGATTGATCAGTTTTTAGAGAACGCGATCGAAGTAGATGTAGATGCGATTGCCGATCGGACTGGCATGGTGGTGATTGGTGGCATTATGGAACACATCGAACAGGCGGGAATTCACTCAGGGGACTCGGCTTGCTCTTTGCCTTATATTTCTTTGAGCGATGCTACTGTAGCTACAATTCGCACTTGGACAACCCAGTTGGCGCAGTCCTTAAAAGTATTGGGGCTAATGAATATTCAGTTTGCGGTGCAGGGAGAGCAGGTCTATATTATCGAGGCCAATCCTCGGGCTTCCCGGACGGTGCCATTTGTAGCGAAAGCTACCGGAATTCCGTTGGCGGGCTATGCAGCGCGATTAATGTCTGGGGAAACTTTGGCGGAGTTGAACTATACTACCGAGGTAATTCCAAAGCACATGGCGGTGAAGGAAGCGGTGTTGCCCTTCGAGAAATTTGCAGGTACCGATACCATTTTGGGGCCAGAGATGCGATCAACTGGGGAGGTGATGGGTATTGATGTGGACTTTGGGCGGGCTTATGCCAAGGCCGAGCTAGGTGCTAGTCAGCAGTTGCCTGCTACGGGTAAGGTGTTTATTTCTACCAATGATCGAGATAAGCAGGCCGTGGTGCCAATCGCTAGAAGCTTCATTGAGCTGGGTTTTACGATTGTAGCTACGGCGGGAACTCACCAAGTGCTGCAATCTCATGGCTTAGAAATTGAGTCGGTGCTAAAACTGCATGAGGGGCGACCCAACGTGGTGGATGTGATTAAGAATAAGCAGATTCAGTTAATTATTAATACCCCTTCTGGGGAAGAGGCACAGGCCGATGGGCGGTTAATTCGGCGCACGGCGTTGACTTATAAGGTGCCAATTGTCACCACGATTGCTGGAGCCAAAGCAACCGCAGCAGCAATCGGCTCTTTGCAGCGTGAGCCTCTAACCGTGAAGGCAATCCAAGACTATAATCAAGGTATGCGTTAACATAATTAGTACACATTATCTTTTTGTGATCTATGGTTTCCCAAATTCCTCAAGTCATCTACCCCGATAGCGACGGTCAGCCGATGTCAGATAATACTTTGCAGTTTAGCTGGATTGTCAAAATCAAAGAGAATCTAGAGATTTTGTTCGCCGAAAATCCGGATGTGTTTGTGGCTGGTGATTTACTCTGGTATCCAGTAGAGGGCAACAACAAAATTTGTCGCGCCCCAGATACGATGGTGGCTTTTGGCCGACCCAAAGGATATCGCGGCTCTTATCTACAGTGGAAAGAAGAAAATATTGATCCTCAGGTGGTATTTGAGATTTTGTCGCCCGGAAATCGACTAGCTGAAATGGCGGCTAAGTTTGACTTCTATAATAATTACGGGGTGGAAGAATACTATATCTACGACCCAGATCGGGTGGATTTTACTGGCTGGCTCAGACAGAGTGGCGCTTTACAAGGAATTGGCAATATTGATGGTTGGGTTAGCCCCAGACTAGGAGTGAGATTTGAACTAGGCGATGAGCTAGAAATTCATATCCCCGGCAATGGTATGTTTTTATCGGTGCTGGAAATTAATCAACAGAAAAAGCAGGCCCAGCTTGAAGCACAACAGGCCAAGTTAGCTGTCCAACAAGCAAAAATGGAAACTCAGCAAGAACGCGATCGAGCTGATGCAGCAGAGCAGGAAAACGCCGCGCTGAGGGCAAAGCTACAAGAATTAGGATTGCTTTAAACAAGGCAGCGGTCAATCGTTGCCACTACCGATTTTCCTAAAGAAGCAAAATCGTAGCCGCCTTCTAGACCAAAAACAATTTTGCGGGTGATGGGCAAACAATAATCAGTAAAGACCCCAAAGTCGGCTGGTTGCAGCAAAATACTAGAGAGTGGATCATCTTGATTGGCATCATATCCAGCGCTGATGATCAATAAATCGGGCTGAAAGCTGCTTAAAAATGGCACGACTTTGGTAGCAAATAGCGGCTGATATTGTTCGATCGAACTCCCTGCCATCATGGGCAAATTCAAAATATTACGATGAACGCCCGTTTCGCTGGCTCGGCCAGTCCCTGGGTAGTGAGGAAATTCATGGAGTGAGCAATAGGCCAAGTTAGGATTGCTTTCTACTACTGCTTGGGTGCCGTTACCATGATGCACATCCCAGTCTAAAATAGCCACGCGCTGGGCACCATGGGCTAGGGCATAAATGGCGGCGATCGCTGCATTGCTAAAAATACAAAAACCCATCCCTCTTTTGGGTTCAGCATGATGTCCCGGTGGTCTGGCCAAAACGAAAGTTGGTTGGCCGTTCATAGCCAGTTCTGCCCCATCAATCCAGGCGTTGACGGCGAGGAGGGCAACATCATAGGTGTCGGCAGAAACAATGGTATCGGCATCGATCGCTCCACCGCCTAACTGACTGATTTGCTGGACTGCCTGAATGTATTTGGTGGGGTGGATTTTTTCTAGCCAAGGCAAGGGCGATCGATCATTAACTGGGGTGGGCGATCGCCAGTCTAGCTGGTTTGCCCAGGGTGCTTGCTGCAATGCTAACTTAATGGCTGTTAGTCTCTCGGGCTTTTCGGGATGAAAAGCACCGGTTTGGTGGAGCAAAAAATCATCGGTATAAATGATGGGAAACATAGCGCTCAAGGTAGCTGTTATTTTATCAATAGTCTGGATAGATTCATGATATCAAACAGCCATGGTGCAGAAGGATTTGATATTCCTCTCCATAATTTAGTCCTGTGCTCTACCAAGCCCCGCAGTTAAGTCACTCTCTTTTTTGTTAGGGTAAAACTGTTTTTTTTCAGTTAGTTCATAAAAAAGAGTTCCATGGATACCGCTGATTTCTGGTTTGTTCAGTCGATTCTTCCACATTCGATCGAGAATCTGTTTTATCTCTTCGTTGTCTCTAATATCTTCGATGAACTGAATGTCTTGGCCTGACTCTGGAAAAATTCTGAGAAATTCTTCTTCGGTTGTAGCATAAACATCGTAAGCACAGTTAGTAGCGCCATCAATCACTTGAATGTTTTTCATTATCGATTTCCTTTCCTATAACAGACTGTTTAAGTAGGCGTGCCTACTTAAACTCAAGATAAGTTTAGTCTAGAGCTTTAGGTTAATCTGTCTTACATTTAATTGATCATTGGCAATCATCATTTACCCCAATCGAGCCACGGAACAAGACGAAACCAACGTTCCGCCAGAACTCTTTGCCAGTGGCCGCTTTTTGCCTATCTACCTCGACGAGCTGAGCGATGCTGCTGATCGCCCTGTAGGGTTGGAACTCATGCTTCTCACCATTTTTCAGGAGGACAATCGAGCCATCCAAAGTGCCCAAGAATTGATCAATCAAAACCGCAGCGAGGCAGATGGAAGTGCCATAATGTCTTTAGTGACCGAAATTATGGTCTACCGCTTTGCCCAACTTAGCCGAGAGGAGATAGAATTCATGCTGGATATTACATTGCAAGAAACTCGTGTCTACCGCGAGGCTAAAGCCGAAGGCTCCCAAGGAATATTGCTGGAACAGTTAGAATATGTGTTGCACAACAAGCTTTCTACTGAAATTCGATCACATATCCAGAGCCTCAGTCTTGATCAACTTTCTGCACTGGCGAAGGCTTTGCTGACTTTTCAGAGCCTGAGTGATTTGGAACAGTGGTTAGCACAGCAGTGAGTTTGGGGCAAAGCAGTTCTAGGTAGGGTGGTTGGAATCGTTCATGAAGCATCTGCGTAGCAGATTCACGGAGTTGCAGAAACGTTGTTAGTCTAGTGTGGACAATCGCGCAACTTTATGGTTGGTGATTCTGCTGCGTAGTTGCTGGGTGAATGGCGGGAGATAACGGTTATACGATTTTGATGGACATTGGTCTAAGGGCTGTTGGGGTTTGTAAAGGAGGGTGTGAGGTGACGGGGCAACGATGAGGATGGCGATGCTGTTGGGCAGATGCTTAGCTAAGGATGTGCGGGCTTCTAGATGAAGGTTCATGGAGGTGCTTAGGTATTAATATTAGTCTGCGTTAAACCTATTTTTGTGAGAGCGTAGTTGCTTTACTGTCTCTCTGCTGACTTGAGCCAATCATTGACAGAATCAATCCCCAACGACAATAGCAAATCTTGCACTAACACTACACGATTAAGCATTAAACCGTGATCAGATTCTTCTCGTTCCTCTGCTTCAGCAAAAAGCTGGGTCAGTAGCTTGGCAAGCTGATCTTGATAGTCATGGTAGTATTGATTGGTACGACTAACATAAGCTAGGTAAACTTCGGTTTTAGTTAGAGCCGTCTCTGGATCTTGCTGTGAGATAGCATTAAGCCATTTGCCAAATTCAAATAAGTGGTGACTGTTATCTCCATTATTGCTTTCATATACATCAAAGCAAAGTTGAAGCAGATTTACTGGAAGGAAGATTGGTTGTGTATTTTCTCGAAAGATATTTACTGTGTTTTTAGCGACAGAAATTGCATGGGAGCGGCCTGCTGTTAGTCCTGCCTCAATACCTATAAGGCATTGATCGCGATGCTGTCTAATATTAACAGTATTAGTCCAGACAAGCGATGCTCCATGCCATGCTTCAGTGGTATTTAGCCTTTTCAATTTGTCAAGAAAGTCAGCAAGGTTGATATGCCCAGCCAAGGCAGATAATGCTGAAATGCGTCCCCAAATTTCCATGTCTTTTTCGCTGCCAGTATGATAAATACGGTCAAGTAAGGGGGCAACCCTTTTGAAATGATCACGATAGGCATAATACAAACAACCTTCAGCGAACTGCCAAAGCTTTGTTGCGTCCTTCATGGCAAGGTAAAATAAGTCCCAGCCCAGCTCTGGATTACGACTTTGGAGGTAGGGCAAGCGTTGCACAATTAGGGCACGGATTGCAGGAGATTCATTACTAGCAAATCGACGTAGCGTGGGTGCTAATAATTCTGGTGATGCCACACCATTTTCTTGGAGATTATTAACCAAGTTCATTAGAGCCATAGCAATCTTTCCACTGGTCATATTAATGCCATTAGTAAGAATTTCGTTTGAGTTGCTTCGAATGGTGCTTTCTTCTTTGAGATTTCCAAAACCTATTGTCAAAAACACTAATCGAGAAGCATTATACTCATCTCGAATAACATGCGAACATGCTCTTAGGGCTTCAGCCGCAGAACGATTCAGGTACCAATAAACTGAATGCCTCTCCAATTCCTCAAGGATTTGATTTGACAAAGTAGAAGCATCAGGCTCTTCAACTGGTGTCAATACGCTATTGTTGCGATAGCGACATTCTAAATGTTCAGCAATGCCTTCCATGATGTTGTCACGAAAACTAGCTACAATGCTTACCCAATGTACAACCAGAAGTCCCAAAAATCGAGATGGATGACGAGACGCAGCTTCACGTAGCTGCTGGCCGACTTCTTGTCCTCCTCCAATCAAGGAGTTGCTGAGATCTCGGTCGTATCCAGAGTAATGCTCTAGTAAACATATTATGCCAGCATCACTGATACTTAGGAATTTTTCAAATGAAAATGGGGCATCGACTCTGCCACTAGAGGAATAGATAGATGGCTCTCGAATGAATTTACCATGTATTGCCTCGAAGGAAGCTAGCGTTGATTGGAATTCTATTGAGCGCAGATGACATGGAATAGCGGATATGTATTCAACTTGGCTTCTCAATAAATAAGACCTTTCCTCCTCATCTCTTGCATCTTCCTTCCTAATGGTTTCTATTTCTGCTGTTACGATGTCTTGGGTATGACTATCTAAATGTATGAATGCAGCATTAATTAATTCGCCCAATTCATGACGGAATTGGGATCTCAATAGATTTTTGCCGCACAACAAACGACCAATTAAATCAATATTAGGCTGTGGAAAGCTTGTGAAAGCAAGGACGACAAAGTAGTACAAAGCACTTTCATGACTAAGGCACAGACTTTCTCGGCTCCTTAACCACCAATCGGAGTTCACTTTGGCATGGTAGAGAATAGCTGCTTCGATCGCATCAAATAGAATTCGCAGGCAATCCACAAATCTAAACTCATCCTGAGAATGCTTATCTTTATATGAGGTGTCAGACAGGAACCACTCATGATAGCTATAGTGACTTGACTTGATTCGACTCCACTGCTCAATCGTTTCAACGGCCAAATCGAGTAAGGCTGTAGACTGAACCATTCGCTCCCTCAGAAAATTCTCCCTCTTACTTCCGAATTTATGATCTGCACAACGTATTTTTTCCTCAAAATTAAAAGATATTACTTCATTTTCACCAATATCACCAGCGACATAGTGCCAAAGCAATCCATCATCAACAACGCCAGCAGTCACACAATCTGCAATAGCATATCCCAAGGAATTATGCTCTGGAATTGACATGCCAATTAGCCTCTCTAGTAAGGGCGTAACCAGTCGTAGGTTTTCTGTCTTGAAGTCAGATACGAAACAGGCCAATCGGTTAGCAATTTTATCTGTATCCAGCCAGTCCATTTCTAGGGTTTCCATCCAGAATGCCAATACCCCAGCAGCATCTTCGTTTTTCCATTGCTCTACTCGATGAATATGGATCATCACCCCTTCAGCATCTTGCATTCCCTTTAGGGTGGGCACTAGATAAGTGAGCCAGAAGCAATGCCACTCAACCAATGATGCTTGAGTATAAATCACCTCAAATACCTCACGATGTTTTCCTCGCAAGTCTTTTATCATTGGCCAGTCATCATTATGAGGTCTTTGCTGAGCAAATAATTCGGCAATCAGGCGGCGGATGTGAAAGGCGGCTTTGCCTGTCAAGACTGCTCGAATTTGCTTTCTGAATTCACGACGCTCTCCTGTTGATAGCTGTGCAACGAAGCTGCGAATACTCGGACGAACAAAGGGTACAGGTGGCAAGTTTTGGATGAAATCATTAAGTGAGACTCCCTTTCGTATAGCACTGCTTATCACCAGCACATCCAGCAAGGTTTGATGGCCAAATGTTAACTTCCCATCATGGGTATCTTGGACTACATTGAGACTGCAAAGCTTTTTTAGTATTTCTTGTGAAGCGAAAAAGCGCTGATGTGGAATGGATAGGCTTCTTAGCTTCAGCATTTCGCTAGCCATAGCTTCAATCGCTAGCATTGCTGTGTCTCCCAGCGTAGGATCAGCCTTCACAATAGTGTCGAGATAACGTTGAGCTAGTGCTTGGCCAGTCACCACATTGAAGCTACCTTCACGCTGGGCTAATTCGACAAACAAGGCTAATTCGCGAGGAGTTCGGATCAATTCACGTGTGATGGTATCAATAGTGATGGAATTGATTTCGAGCTTAGTAAGTAGTGGTTTGATTTCGGATTCCCAGTCTAGTTGTGGACATTGGAGTTCACAATCCCAGTTTCGAGAAGCAATTTGTCGATCATATTTGCGATCGAAGTCACGACAGGCTGTCACAACAGTAATCTTGGGAATCATTAGCAACCGGTCAACTTGCGCTAGGAAGTACTTCAAAATACTGTGCTCACGGGCGATGGACAAGACATCTAGTGAATCAATGATCACGACCACATGTGTATCCTCCGCCAATCGAGCAGCCTGCTCTACCCACTTCTCTGACAGACCTTGCGCTTGACGTTCCTGCGCTGTTTCCATGTCAGCGAATTCACGCGACTGAATAAAAAGTGCTACTAGATCTGTTTGGGATTGCATACGCTGTTCCAGTGCTTCTTGCAAGCTCAGCATCATACAGGTTTTCCCAGAACCCGCCCCTCCCGTAAGTAGGATGCTGCGTTTCTCAGCATCGATAGCATCTAAGAGTTCGTTGACAACTAAGATTGGAATGCAATGTCCAGCAATATTCCGCTGCCATGATCTACCAATAGCTGAAGTACTGGCAAATGATGTTCGCACCTGTGCAACATCTATTGGTGGAATCAGCATTGCTCCTGCGCGATGGAGAATGTTTTTGAGGTCATCCTTAGTAAAACGGTGCTTGGTAAAGGTGGATAGGTTGTCGCTATCCATACGCCCACCCAGTTTATCCAAACGAGTCCAGAGTGCATCGAAGGCTGCACTTGAATTGCTTGTAATTTGGCGTAATCGTTCACGTAGCAAGGATTCCATACGGTCAAAATCTTCAGTTGTTGAGAAGACGATGTTGCATAGAAATTCATAAGTTGAAAGATTCGGAGCTTGAACAGTGATAATATTACTCAATTCGGTATCGGTTTTTATGTGCTCCTGAGTCAAATTCGCATGATATTCAGCCTTGTTGCTATAAGCCACGCTGTATTCACGTAGCTTTGCGAGTTTACCAAACTCACTCCGCGAATAGAAGCGAATTTGTACATGTTGATGGTTTGATAATGTCTGTACAGCTTTGTCTAACTCATCAGCAAGATCAGCTATTGACCATGCACGGAAATCAGCTTGGTTCTTTTTGCACTGACAACAAATGAGAGAACCATCAATTCTGCCAATCACAATATCATCTACTGAATAAGTAGATGAGTCAACTTCAAGACAGTGAAATTCAGGATCGGTTAGAACAGTCAATGCCCAGTCAAAGGCAACATAAGTTTGATAGTTATCTCCACGATTGGAACGTATTCCTGCAATACTCATTTAGTCGCTTTCCGTAGTTTTGTTACTCACACTCAATATTCAAGGCTTTTGTCAGAAGGTGCAGAGGATATCGTTCACCATGACAGAATAAGGTTCTAAGCTCCAATTTTGGAAAACTTAAACATCCTCACCCAACGCTCTCAACCTATCCAACAAAGCCACCCGATCGGCCTCTAATTGCTCCTGCCTAATCCTTGCTTGCTGCAACTGTGCCTGAGCAACCTTTTCCCGCTCTTGAGCAGCTCGTACTTGTTCTTGGGCAACTTGCTCTCGCTCCTGAGCGAGCCGTGCTTGCTGACGTACAGCTTGCAACTGCTCCTGCATAATCTGTACTTGTTCCTCCGATCGCAGATATCGCTCCCCCTGCTCATCAAACCAAGATAATACCTCCTGCCCCACCACTCCAGACATCTCTTGACAGCGACCAATTCCCAAACCCACCTCCGGCATCCACAGGGGTTCTCCAGCTTGACGTTGGTACTTGCCATTTACTAACTTGTAAACCTCCAAAGGGTCATGGCCATCCCGTCGCCAGTACTGGCGGTTATAAACCACATAGTACAGCACACCCATCTGGGCATAGAGAGTCGTTTTTGCATCATACTCGCCGCCCGGAGTCCAAGACACAATCTCTAGAGCCAAGGTAGGCATTATCCACTGCTCTTCCCAGAGCACATAGCTGCGCCGCGACTCATTGTTTTTGCGCCGCTCTACGCCCAGAGATAAGAAACCATCAGGGACTACCGGGATGCTAGGACGGTCAACATTATGGTAGATTCCCATGTCTACACCAAAAAACCAATCTATATGATCAGCCCAGAGGAACCTCAATAGGAACAGCAGAACATTGGGCACCAAATTTTGATCTTCATTGTCCACAGGGCTATCGTCGGAGTCTGGCAACTCTAAGCTAGAAGGCAAGTATTTGAGGTCTACATTAATCATGGCTACCACTGGTAGGCTGACGACCACCATTCTGGCACAATTCTTTTGTACTGGCAACTAGCTCTAAATGTTAAATTCTGCTTCTGTCAATGAAGCGTTACGGTTGCTTGCAAAAATTGCAAAATCCGTTCCAGCGTAACAATCTTTTTGCTGTGACCTGATCAATCTGCTGCTCAGCCAAAGGGTGAGGCAGATTGTTTACGTTAAGAAAAGCTAAACTTACTAATTAATTGCCGAAACCGCCAATAGTAAGTTATTGCTGCCACCTGTACCCCCAAACATTGCCCAATCCATAAACCCACAGCCCCCCATTGCCAATAAAACCCCAAACAATAAGCCAGCCCTAACCCCACACACCAAAAAGCGACAAACCCCAGCAGTACTGGTGCGCGCACATCCTGCAAACCCCGTAAAGCGCCCACCACAGTTACTTGGATACCATCACCAATCTGCATCACCCCAGCTACCCGCAAAAATTGGATAGCTAAATCAATTGTTTCCTGGTTTTGGGGCGCAGCCATATCTAAATATAAACCAATGACCGATCGAGGAAAAAACAGCATCACCAAAGCTGTCATCGACATATATAAAATACTCAAACATAGCGATATTTTGCTCGATCGCCTTATCCCCAGCCAATCCTTGCGCCCCAAATACTGTCCCACCCGCACCGTAGCCGCCATCGAGATCCCTAACGGCACCATAAAAGTAATTACCGTAGTTTGAAACACAATTTGGTTGGCTGCTAAAGCCGCCGACCCAAAAGATCCGATCAAATACGTCACGATCGTAAACAGGCTAACCTCCAGAGCAAAACCTACTGCCAGTGGCCAACCCAGGTGCAGAATCCGGCGGAGAACCGATAAATTCAAAGGCATCCACCAGCTAACAAAGCCCTGACCAGGTAAATGTTGCATTAAATGAACAACTAAAATAATCAGCATCAGCCATTGACTAATAACACTAGAAATCGCTAATCCAGCTAAATTTAGAGCCGGAAGGCCGAAGTGGCCAAAGCCCAAAGCGTAGTTCCCCAAACAATTAACGACCGTGCCAACAACAATAGCAATTGTGACAACTTGGGGAGCTGAAACGATCGTCACCACACTTTTGAGCATAGCAAAAGTCAAAGCAGGAAAGAATCCCACAGCCATAATGTGTAGGTAAGTACGGGCTGCTGCTACTACTTCAGGCTGCTGGCCAACCATGAAGTTTGGTAAAAACCAAACCAATAAAGTTCCTCCGATCGACACCAACCCCGCTATCCACCACCCCTGATGAATAAGCGACTTACGGAGGTCGAAATCTCCAGCTCCCTGAGCAGCGGCCAACAATGGTGTAATACCTAAAACCAAACCCGAAGAAACAATTAGTACCATCATCAATAGCGATGATGCTAAGCCACCACCGGCCAAAACCGTTGGCCCCAACCAGCCCATCATCAGGGTATCCACAAAACCCGTACCCGATTGAGCCAACTGGGCACCAGCCAAAGGAATTGCTAATTTAATAAACTCCCTGGCTTCTGCCTTGAGAGTAATAGTCATGAAATTCACCGAGACAACTATAGTTCTGATGATTCATAAACGAGCTATGACTTCTCTAAAAAGATCACAGCCCGTCCCAATCATAAATAATCACGGTTTAGACCGCTAATGCCGCCTGCAAGCGAGGCAGAGCCAAATTACGTTGATGCAACAAAATCAGCGACTGAATCAGATCTGGGCCATTAACTTCACCGGTCAAAGCAGCCCGCAAGCTCCGCATCACCACGCCTTTTTTCACCCCGCGTTCTTTAGTGACCCGATCAAGCAAACCTTTTGCCCCATCTTCATCAATCTCCGACATCTCTGCTAGCGCTGTTTGCAAGCTAGTCAAAATATCTTTGACCCCATCTTGACCCAATTGAGCAGTGGCTTCTTCGCCCAAAGTTGGATTGGCAGTAAAAAAGGTGCGACTAATTTCTACGCCGCCTTGGGTGGTTAAGCCAGTCCGTTCTTCAAAGCCTCCTTTGAGGGTTTCTAAGCTGGGACCAATTAAGGTAGCTAAACGCAATAACCAAGATCGATCGGCATCTACTTTATAACCGGCAGCTTCCCAGAAAGGAATTAGCTCTGGTAACAGCTCCTCTGGAGTCATTTTGTGTAGATACTGACTGTTTACCCAGTTCAGCTTGTCCCAGTCAAACTTGGCACCGGCCTTGTTCACTCGATCGAAACTAAACTGCGCAGCAGCTTCATCTAAGCTAAAAATCTCTTGAGCATCAGGAGCCGACCAGCCCAACAAAGTCATGTAGTTGGTCAAAGCCCCAGCCACATAGCCCATGTCTTTAAAATCCCAGATCGAAGTCACGCCATCTCGTTTGGAGAGCTTTTTACCAGCAGGACTCAAAATCAGCGGCGTATGAGAAAATTCCGGAATAGTTACCCCTAAACCTTCATAGAGCAAGATCTGCTTAGCAGTATTAGCAATATGATCTTCACCGCGAATTACTTGGGTGATTTTCATATCAATGTCGTCAATGACCACTGCTAGGTTGTACAACGGTTGGCCAACACTGTTTTGACCGGCACCATCTTGAGCGGCACGGGCAATTACCATATCACCACCGAGGTCGCTGCCTTGCCAGGAAACTTTACCGCGCACGGCATCGATCCAGCTAATTTCGCGCTGGTCGTCGATCTTGAAGCGGATTACTGGCTGACGACCGGCAGCAACGAATTCGGCTTCTTGCTCGGGGGTTAGGTTTCGATGGCGGTTATCGTAGCGGGGGGCAGCACCACGGGCTTCTTGGGTGGCGCGCAGTTCGTCTAGTTCGACGCTGCTGGTGTAGCAGCGGTAGGCCAGTTTGTTGTCTAACAGCTTTTGAATGCCTTGGCGATAGAGTTCTAGCCGATCAGATTGGGCAAAGGGGCCTTCATCCCAGTTTAAGCCTAGCCATTTGAGTCCATCAAGAATATTTTGGGTGTATTCGGCTTTCGATCGCTCAACGTCAGTATCTTCGATGCGCAGAATAAACTGACCACCGTGGCGGTGGGCGTAGAGCCAGTTGAATACTGCTGTGCGAGCGGTGCCGATGTGGAGGTTGCCGGTGGGGCTAGGAGCGATGCGAACTCTGACTGTCACGGTGAGGTTTTGAATTAGTACAGGTTCCCATTGTAGACCTTTACGCCCAGTCCTGATTTAAATATCGATGCTTTTTATCTGATAGAAGTGCGCTTGCCCAAAGCAACACAGCAAATTACCCCGATCGAAAAACCAACGGTCTCGATCGATATTTTTTCGCCCAATAAGACTGCCGAAGCTGTAATAGTCAAAAAAGTTTGAAAAAGCTGTAGTTGTCCAACGTGGGCGATGCCGAAGGTTTTAGAAAACAAGGGCTTCTTGGGTAGCCTAGCAGCAAATAACTCAGCCCGTTGTTCGGCAAAGCAGATCGATCGCCTGCTCCACCAAATTAGGAGCTTCGCTATTTAGCCAAATAATCTCAGGAATCCCCCGAAACCAGGTGCGCTGACGTTTCGCAAACTGGCGGGTATGAAGAATAGTTAGCTCAATTGCCTCTGCTAAACTAATTTTTCCTTGCAGATATTGGCGCATTTCGGCGTAGCCCAAAGTATCTAAATTAGGCAAATCCCAACCATATTTAGCAATTAAACCTCGCACTTCTTGCTCCCAGCCCAGCTCAATCATTTGTTTGGCTCGCTGCTGAATGCGCTGTTCTAAACTAGGGCAATCTAGACCAATTTGAATGATTCGATAGTTAGGTGGTGATTCGCCCTGCTGACTGGTGATTGATCGGCCAGTCACATAAAAAACCTCTAGCGCTCGCAGCGTGCGATTGCGATCATTGCCGTGAATCTTGGTATCTGGATCAACTTGGCGCAGCATGGCATAGAGAATGGCTTGATCGATCGCCTCTAACTGCTGACGTAACAGAGGCTGCGGTGCCACCCGAGGAATCTTCATTCCCCGCACGATCGACTTGATGTATAAACCAGTTCCACCCACCAACAGGGGGGAAACACCTTTTCGATGAAGAGACCGGATTAAATTTTGCACATTGGTCTGATACTCTGCTACAGTAAGCATATCAGATGGTTCATGTGTATTAACAAAGTAATGCGGTACTACACTCTGCTCGGCTGCCGTGGGTTTGGCCGTGGCCACATCCATCTCTCGATATACCTGGCGAGAGTCGGCGCTCAAGATCACACTGTTTAAATGCTGTGCCAGCTTAATTGCTAGCCCAGTTTTACCAGTCGCGGTAGCACCGCAGATCACAATCAGAGCAGGAGCGGAAAGCAAAATCTAGATTCCTATATAGATTTGAAAATATTCTCTAAGCAGTCTAAATGCGTCTGTGACCCTTCTATGATATAATTTTGGTGAGATATTACCTTTTGCTGATTTAGCACGGCTGAAAGTTCATTATTGGAGAGTTAGTCTCATGTCCGAAGATTTTGATGTACAAAGTGGCGAATACGGAAGTAGCCAAATTAGGGTTCTAGAAGGACTCGAAGCGGTGCGTGTGCGACCAGGGATGTACATTGGTAACACCACATCATTGGGTCTGCACCACTTAGTATACGAGGTTGTGGACAACTCGATCGATGAAGCCCTAGCGGGATATTGCAAAAATATTGAAGCTTCGATCAATGCCGACGGTTCCATCACCGTAGTAGACGATGGACGCGGTATTCCCACCGAGACTCATCCTCAAACCGGGAAGTCTACCCTAGAGACAGTTCTGACTGTGTTACACGCTGGGGGTAAGTTTGGTGACGGTGGCTACTCAGTATCTGGTGGTTTGCACGGGGTGGGGGTTTCGGTAGTAAACGCCCTTTCTGCAGATTTAGAGGTGAAAGTTTGGCGCGAGCAAAACATGTACACCCAGAAGTTTTCTAAAGGAATCCCCGTGGGTGGATTGCTAACGGTACCGACCGAGAAAGCCGATCGCACGGGTACTTCGGTAACTTTTATGCCCGATACCAGCATTTTTACCCATGGTATTGAGTTCGACTACGATATTTTGGCCATTCGCTTTCGGGAGCTGGCCTATTTGAATGCCGGAATCAAGATTTCTTTTGCCGATCTACGTACTGGCGAAGGATTTACGCCTCGTGAGGAAATTTATCTATATGAAGGTGGCATCAAAGAATATATTAGCCACATCAATGAAGACAAGCAGGCTCTACACGAAGAAATTATTTATGTGCAGGGTGTTAAAAACAATGTGCAGGTAGAAGTGGCGCTACAGTGGTGTTCCGATGCTTATACCGATAACTTGCTGGGCTTTGCCAACAATATTAAGACTAAGGAGGGCGGTACTCACTTAGAGGGTCTGAAGGCCGTATTGACTCGGACAATTAATTCGATCGGGCGCAAGCGCAAGAAGCTCAAAGAGGGTGATTCCAATTTGGGTGGAGAAAATATTCGGGAAGGTTTGACGGCGATCGTGTCGGTGAAGGTGCCGAATCCAGAGTTTGAAGGTCAGACTAAGACTAAGCTGGGCAACTCCGAAGTGCGCGGCATTGTGGAGACGATCGTTTCCGAAACTCTCACGGAGTTTTTGGAGTTCCGCCCCCACATTGCTGATGCCATTTTAGAGAAGGCGCTGCAAGCGTTCAATGCGGCAGAAGCTGCCCGCAGAGCGCGAGATTTAGTCCGTCGTAAGTCGGTTTTGGAATCTTCGCCCCTACCAGGTAAGTTGGCCGACTGTAGTTCCAAAGACCCCAGTGAATCAGAGATCTTCATCGTGGAAGGCGATTCTGCGGGTGGCTCAGCCAAGCAAGGGCGCGATCGAAGGACTCAAGCAATTTTGCCACTGCGGGGTAAAATCTTAAACATCGAAAAAACCGATGATGCCAGGATCTACAAAAACAACGAAGTTCAATCTTTGATTGCTGCTTTAGGACTCGGAGTAAAAGGCGAAGAATTCAACGTTGCCAACCTGCGGTACCACCGGGTATGCCTGATGACCGATGCAGACGTAGATGGTGCCCACATTCGTACCTTGCTGTTAACTTTCTTCTATCGCTATCAAAGAGATTTGATCGATCAAGGATTCGTCTATATTGCTTGTCCACCGCTGTATAAGCTCGAACGAGGTAAAAACCACTTCTATTGCTACAGCGATCGAGAGCTACAAGCTCAGATTGCTACATTCCCCGCTAACGCTAACTACACTATTCAGCGTTTTAAAGGATTGGGAGAAATGATGCCCCAACAGCTTTGGGATACCACCATGAACCCCGAGACTCGATCGATGAAACGGATCGAAATTCAAGATGCCGCAGAAGCCGATCGGATCTTTACTATTCTCATGGGCGATCGAGTAGCTCCCCGCCGGGAATTCATCGAAACCTATGGCTCCAAACTCGATATGTCTGAGTTAGATATCTAAATGCAGCGCAACTCTCGCTATCAAGGCTGGATTATTGGGATCGCCATTGGCTACTTAGCCCTAATTATTCTGATTCCAGCCAGCAACGTGGTAATTCAGGCTCTCAGTGGCGGTTTGGGGGGCTTAGCCACAGCCTATAGTAACCAAGAGTTTTTACATGCTCTGGGTTTGACTCTGGCGATCGCCCTATTGGTATTACCCATAAACATCGTTTTTGGCCTTTCAGCGGCCTGGGTAATTGCCCGCCACCGATTTCCGGGGCGGACATTTTTAATTACATTACTAGATCTACCATTTTCGATTTCACCAGTAGTAGTGGGACTGATGATGATCTTGCTCTATGGCAATCGCGGCTGGTTGGGGGGATTCTTTCAGGCGATCGGTATTCAGATTATCTTTGCTTGGCCTGGAATAATTTTGGCCACTGCTTTTACAACGCTCCCCTTTATCGCCAAAGAAGTAATTCCAGTCCTAGAAGAAATCGGCACCGAGCAGGAAGAAGCCGCTCGGACTTTGGGAGCTAACGAATGGCAAATATTTTGGCGAGTGACCCTGCCCAATCTGCGTTGGGGTCTACTCTATGGCATTATTCTTACCAACGCTAGAGCTTTGGGAGAATTTGGAGCGGTATCGGTGGTTTCGGGTAACATTGCTCGTAAAACCCAAACTTTGTCGTTGTATGTAGAAGATGCCTATAAGCAATATCAAACCCAATCAGCCTTTGCGGCGGCGTTGCTGTTAGCCTTGTTGGGCTTATTGACTTTGGTGGTGCAAGAATGGGTTACACAGCACAATAATCGCACCACCGAAAAAAACGCGGAATAGACAAACGGTTGATTTTATTAATATGCTACTTTGTATATGAAATATTCCTAAGCCAATGCCATACCAACAGGCTTAGTAGAAACACTATAAACCGTCATCAAAGACTGAATTAAACCAGTGGCAGCTTTACCGTATTCTTCTACATCATCTAATAACTCCACTGCTTCACTGAGGAGCTCTTCTACTTCCTGAATTTTTGGATACTTATTAATAAATTCAATTAGCAAAGCATCTAATAAATGTTGATTAATTTTGCGAGAATCTAAAAACTCTTCGGGGTGTAAAATCATGTGTAGCATAGTCTTGACCCGCAGGGGGTTAGAATAGCTCATTACTTTTTGACGTAGCTCAAAGGCATCAAATTCGATCGCTGTTGATTTCACTTCAGGCACAGGTTCTGATGGTTGGGTTGCTCGCAGTTGTTGAGCACCTAGATCATTGGAATACAACCGATGAAAATCAGGATAAATTTGGCCTAACGCACTGTAAATAATTTTAGCAATACCCACATATTCTTGGGGCTTATTTACACTTTTCAAGAGAGTAAACAGCTTTTCTTTAAGCTGTTCATGGGTATCGATTTCTTTAACTACATACTCAGCAAAATGATAGCAATTAATCGAGTCTAAAAAATCCTTGTTGCGTTCCCAGCGACCAGTACATAGGCAGTAAAGCATCTTTTTGATTTTTAATGAATCATCATGATGCTCTAGATAGGCTACTATTTGATCGAATATATCCCGATTAATGATGTTCATACGAGCTGGGTATTGGCAGAAAAATTAATAGCAGAATGTGAAGATGAAACGCAATTTAAGATTTGGCACCTTAAGATTTAGAACCAGCCGGAAAGATATTTTGCAGAGCTTGGTTAAGAGTCTCGGCCATACTAATCCGATCGCGGTAGACCACAATTACTCGTCCTAAGGTAGGTAGAGAGTTTTGTTGGGCTTCCAGGTATAGAGGTTCCACGTATAGCAGCGAACTTTCAATGGGAATCACCAGCAGATTGCCTTTAACAGCGCTCATGCCCTGGCGGTTCCATAGCCCAATTTGCTGCGATATCGCTGGATCTTGGTCGATTAGCGATTCGATCTGTTCGGTGCCATAGACTAGCTGCTGCTTCGGAAATTGGTAAAGCAATAGCTTTCCATATTGTTCCCCGTCTGATCGCGCAGCTAACCAGGCAATTAAATTAGTTCGTTGGTTGGGAGTAAATGGTGAAAGTAACAAAAACTCTTCATCAGAAGCCGTGGGCAGCTTGGTAATTACATAGTATGGCTGAACGGCCTGAGATTTACCTCCGTAAATTTCCTGGGGTATTTGCCAAAGGTCTTCACGATTATAAAAAACCTGCGGATCCTGCATGTGGTAAGTACGTAGTCGATCGGACTGAATCTGGAACAGATCGGTAGGATAACGGAGATGTTCACGCAGACTGGGGGGCATATTTTTTAGGGGCTGCCACATTTCTGGAAGAATTTTGCGCCAGGTTTGTAAAATAGGATCTTGCTGGTCACTAACGTAAAAGTGGGTGCTGCCATCGTAGGCATCGATCGATATTTTTACTGAATTACGAATGTAGTTGAATTGTCCCCTGCCCGGATCTGAATATGGATAGCGACTACTATAAGTGTAGCCATCTAGAATCCAATACAGGCGATTAGCCGCAGCTTGGGGCGATTTGGCAATTGCTAGATAAGGATCTTGGTCCAGAAGCAGCCAAGGCGTTAGCTTTTGTACTCGATCGACAATAGATCTATGCAATAAAAGCTGGGTTTGGGTGGTAAAGTTTTTGGTGAACAATACCTCCCAGTCTTGAAGGTAACGCGCTCCAATCCAACGTCGCCACCAGCTATCCATGGTGATTCCGCCTTGGCCGCTGTAGAAATTGTAAGTATTATCACTGCCTCGGGGATAGTCTAGTTCTGGCACTGCCGAAGGCGCAAAAGTGTAGTTATCGGTAATTTCACCATAGTAAATTCGCGGCTCGGCCACCGAAATTGCTGGTGCAGGTACTGGCAGTTTACTGTTGCCAATGTCTTTGACTAAATAATCTGGCAGTCCACCAGGAGCGGCACGGTTGACAGGGCTGACGGTAAAACCATAGCCGTGAGTGTAGACCAAGTGGCGGTTGATCCAGGTTTGGGCTTTTTCAGTCAGATTTTGACTATCGATTTCTCGGGCAGAAAGGATAACTTGCTGTAAGTCTTTGTTAATGGGATAGCGATCGATGTCAGCATTGGCAAATTTATAGTAGGGGCGAATTTGCTGGAGCTGTCGGTTGCTCTGGAGCAAGGGGCGAGCATCCCATAATCGAATATTTTTGATGGTGGCTTGGTTGTTAGCAATATCTTGGGCAGTGAGGTTGCCGCTAGGATCGAAGGTTTGGATATCAATTTGATCCAAGGCAAAGGCTTGACGAGTAAAGGCGATGTTGCGCTGAATGTATGGTTTTTCGATCGCTAGTTCGTTTGGTGAAACCATCCCCCGCTGAATCAACAGCGGCAGACTAAGTGCCAAAGATCCAATACCCAGCAAAGGTAGCCAAAACCGCCGAGGGATTCTCCAAAAACCGGCTAGTTTCGCTGTTAATCGCCAGATGCCCAATGCCCAGAGCCAGCAACTAATGCCAATGATGCAGTTGACCGTCAGGAACAAGTTATAAATTGGCAAATATCCCCATAAATCGGCATAGCCCGCTCCATACACTACACCCCGCTGAGAATACAGCAGTTGATAGCGGGCTAAAGAAAAATGCTGGGCGATCGACCAAGCCACAGCACCAGCCAAAAAAGCTAAGTGACGATGTTGATGCAACGGCAGTTTACCAATCCAACCATCGCTGATGTGGGGACGAAGATAGATGAGAGCGGTGGTGGCTAAGGCAGCCAAGGAAAGACTCAGGGCAAATTGATCGGTTAATTCTTGCAGCGGAAGCTGAAAAATATAAAAGCCAATATCTCGATCGAATACTGGTTCCCGTCGCTGAAAAGGAGTGGCTGCGAAAGCAGGTAAAACCTGCTGCCAATGGTTTGCCCAAAAATAGCCCCAACCCATGCTAGTTGTTACAATTAAGGGCGCAATGACTGGTATTGGGCGAAGAATGGTGGCGATCGAGCAGCTAATTATCAAAGCTAGCCAGAGAACTTTGGGGATTGGCCAGGTTGCCCAGAGAGGATAAAGAGTGGCTGTAGCTGTTAAAGTGCCGGTGGCGATCAATAAAATCAGTAAGATCACTAACCGCGAGGGTGGTGGCTGTTTATCGGCCAAAGGTGATGCTGTCAGTGGAACTCTCGGGGAAAGTGTCAGGTTTTCTAATTGCCAGCGTTTGCTATAGATGTAATTAGCTACCAACCAGAGACCAGACAAACTGCTGCCCAAAATTGCCAACCAAGTTTTAGCTTGAATCTGACGCTGCCAGTTTTGTAGATATCCAACCGAGCTAAACCACCATTGATCAATTTGTAGGATGGAGATCGATCGATCAAGTACTCCCAATCCAATTAGGAGCAAGATAATCCAAATTAGCCAAGTTTTAACGCTGTTTTTTTCCGGCTGCTTCATGGCTGATGCTGTTCTTCACAGGCTCCGATGCTTACCCAGCTACTGCTGCCATCGCTCCAATGTTCTTTTTTCCAAATGGGGGCTTGGTGTTTGAGGGTATCGATCGCGTATTGGCAAGCGGCAAAGGCTTCGCCTCGGTGGGGTGCCCCTACGGCAATAAGAACGCTGATTTCGCCGACGCGCAGTTTACCGACTCGATGATGAATGACGGTGCGGGTGACGATCGGCCATTTTTGGCCAACTTCGTTGGCAATTTGTGCAAAGACCCTCAAAGCCATTGGTTCATAGGCTTGATATTCTAGGTACTCTACTGGCCGCCCCTCGGTTTGGTTGCGCACCATGCCGCTCATGACGACCACTGCTCCGTTGGCACCGTTATCGGCGAGTTCGTAGACTTCTTGAAGTTCGATCGGGGCAAAGCAAATTTTGAAGTCGGTGGTCATGGGCAGATCCTTTGGCGATTTTCAGATCTTAATAGTTATTGTGCTTAATATCGGTTCACTTTAAATGTTGTAAACAAAGCTGCCTAAAGTCATCACCCCGTTCTTCAAAGCTGCGATATTGATCGAAGCTGGCACAGGCCGGAGACAGCAACACCACCTTAGCGCCATGTTGCTGCGCTAACTCAGCTGATCGAGACACTGCCCTAGCCATGGTTTCCACAATCTCAAATTGATCAAATCCTACTGCCTTTAATTGTTCAGCAAACTGCTCCGCCGCCACCCCAATTAACAGCACTGCTGCCGCTTTTTGTTTAATGATCTTCATCCAGCCTTGATTATCACCTTCTTTGGGATCCCCACCAGCAATCAAAATTGCCGGTGCTTCTACTGCATTTAAGCCCACTTCTGCCGCATCATAATTGGTGGCTTTACTGTCATTAATGTATTTCACACCCTGATGAGTGCAGATATATTCTAGCCGGTGGCTTACTCCCGAAAAACTGCTTACCGCTCGTTGAATCGCCTCAGCTTCGACTCCCGCCAATCTGGCAGCAGCCACTGCCATCAACAGGTTTTGGCGGTTGTGATCTCCGGGCATCTGCAAGTCTTTGAGGGGCATAATTTGCTCCCCTTGCCACACCACCCAGCCATCAGCAATCCAAGTGCCCCATTGAGGGTTGGCAGGTAATCGATCGACTCCTGCTACGCTAGTCCAATGTGCCTGTGGCCAATCTTTCACCCTGCTAACTAAGTAAGGATCATCACCGTTTAGAATTTGGACTTCAGAGTTTTTTAACAGCTTAGATTTGATCTCATAGTAATTTTCTAAGGTTTTGTGACGAGCCAAATGGTCGGCAGTAAAAGTCGTGAAAACTCCAATCCGGGGGTTTAAGGTACTAATCGACTCTATTTGATAACTGCTGATTTCACCAATAATCCACTGAGGCTTTTCAGGCCGTAAGGCAATTTCGCAGGCGGCCAGACCAATGTTGCCACAGGCCGGAGCATCGAGTCCGGCAGCCTGAAAGATCGCGGCAGTGATCGATGTAACGGTAGTCTTACCGTTGGTGCCAGTGATGCCTATCCAAGGAATATCTTTTAGCTCTCGCCAAGCCAGCTCCAATTCACCGATCGTCTCGATGCCCATTTCTCGCGCTTTGACCAAGGCAGAAAGATCCCAAGGTACTCCGGGGCTGACTACTACTAGCTGGGTGTCGGGGCTGGGCTGAAAGCTGTCGCCAAGTTTGACGGTAATGTTCAGATCAGCGATTTGTTCTTTGAGCTTAAGCAGGTTCTCGCTTTGCCCTCGATCGCTGATAGTGACGGCATAGCCCTGCTTTTGTAAAATTTTGGCACCAGCAATGCCCGATCGACCCAGACCAATAATTGTAGAAGCTAGCATATGCACCACTCGAAAAATATCACAATTATCATAGCCGACGATTCGCCTTCGGCAATGAGTAAATAACTTAAGCTAGTAATACCTAAAGTTAGAAAGCCAAACTGCGAGGATTTTGAAAAATGTCTTTTTATCGAGGTCAAACAGCCCTCATTACCGGTGCTTCCGGCGGCTTAGGAGCCACCTTCGCCCAAGAACTGGCAGCCAGAGGCGCAAATACCATTTTGGTAGCCCGATCGGCTGACAAACTGCAAGCTCTAGCCAGCGAATTGACTGCCAAATATCAGCAGCGCAATGATGTCATCGCCCTAGACCTAGCTCCTTCTGGAGCAGCATCTATCTTGGCAACAAAAGTAG
Source organism: Synechococcales cyanobacterium GL140_1_metabinner_5_sub (assembly GCA_025359065.1). GTDB lineage: Bacteria > Cyanobacteriota > Cyanobacteriia > Cyanobacteriales > Chamaesiphonaceae > JAAFHZ01. The sequence continues at coordinate 55,019 of JANYHM010000045.1, forward strand.
CCGATTTAGGATTACAAGTAGACTTGTTGATCAACAATGCGGGATTTGCCACCTATGGCAACTTTGAAACCATCAATCTCCAGCGAGATCGAGACCAAATATTGCTCAACATTGCCACCTTGGTAGATCTCTGCCATATTTTTATTCCTCAAATGCTAGAACGCAAATCTGGCAGCATTATCAACCTTTCCTCGGTAGTAGGCTTTCAGCCGGTGCCATACATGACAGTTTATGCTGCTAGCAAAGCCTTTGTTCTGTCCTTTAGTGAAGGTCTTTGGGCAGAATATGGCGATCGAGGAATTCGAGTGCTGGCTCTTTGTCCTGGTGCCACCGCCACCTCTTTTCATGAAGCAGCCGGTCAACCAGTGCCCGATCGAATCTCCACTCCCGAAGAAGTAGTCAAAGCGGGCTTAAAGGCTTTAGAACGCCAGCAAAGCTATGTGATTCCAGGCTGGATGAATTTCTTTTTGTCTGGAATTGTGCCCCGCTTGCTGCCCCGTCAGATGACTACCCTGGTAGCCAAAAAGATGATGAAGCCTAAAAAATAGCCCAGAATTTAATGAAAGCAATATCCTGAGCTAAACTTTAATCACTTAATGCTGATACTCTAATTCTCGGGCTGACCCATCCTCCACAACGTTAATTGTTGCTCCTAAAGGCGGCTCAGGTAGACCTTCAATTTCTAGACGGATGCAAGGGATCCGATCGGCAATCACAGCACTTGCCATGAAACCAGTATGTATTTCCAAATAGGCATTCATTGGAGCTTCAAAAACCAAATGTTGTCCAGGAAAAGCGACTCGCTCAAAATACCAATTATCTATATTGGTAATTCTGGCAATTTGCACTTTACTACTGGCATTGATATAGCAACAGCAGATCGGATCAGAGCGATCGGTGGGGATAGGATCAAGTATTTGTGACATGGGAAATATTTGGGTGGAAGGCAACACCCACTACGAGAGTCAACTCTAATAACGTAACATTCACTGATCCCCGTTTGCTGTAGCTTCTAATACGTTCGACAAATTGTTTTTGTTCATAAAAAACAATTAATCAATTAAACTCTTTGTCAGACAGGTATTCTAGCGATTTCTCATGATTGCCAAAGTATTAAAAAACACTTGAGTTCTTGCCACTCTGCTTAGTCTGAATTATTAATTTTAGAAAAGAATTGATACTTGTTGAAGCAGACTTAATTTACTGAGATCAACCTCTGGACGGTTTGGTTTGCGGTATCATACAGGCTCGGCAATATTCGGCAATCACCTATGGGCAACAGTTTCGGCAAACTATTCAAAATTTCCACCTTTGGTGAATCCCATGGCGGCGGCGTGGGTGTGACGATCGACGGTTGCCCACCCCTATTAGAAATCAGCGCTGAGGAAATTCAGTTTGAGCTAGATCGCCGTCGCCCTGGCCAAAGTAAGATCACCACCCCTCGCAAGGAGAGCGACACCTGTGAGATTCTTTCGGGTATCTTTGAGGGCAAGACCACCGGCACTCCGATCGGCATCTTAGTACGTAATAAAGACGCACGTTCCCAAGATTATGATGAGATGGCTGGGAAGTATCGTCCTTCCCATGCTGATGCTACTTACGATGCCAAATATGGTATTCGCAACTGGCAAGGAGGAGGTCGTTCTTCGGCCAGGGAAACTATTGGTCGGGTAGCTGCCGGGGCGATCGCCAAGAAAATTCTTAAGCAGTCGGCGGGGGTAGAAATTATTGGCTATGTGAAGCGAATTCAAGATTTGGAAGCAGCGATCAATACCGCCACTGTGACTATGGAACAGGTGGAAAGCAACATTGTGCGCTGTCCTGATCCAGCTTGGGCAGAGAAGATGATCGCGCGCATTGAAGAGATCGGGCGGGCTGGAGATTCGATCGGCGGAGTAGTGGAGTGTGTGGTACGAGGAATGCCCAAAGGTTTGGGAGAGCCAGTGTTCGATCGATTAGAAGCCGATATTGCCAAAGGGGTCATGTCATTGCCTGCCACCAAAGGCTTTGAGATTGGTTCAGGTTTTGCTGGAACACTGATGACTGGCAGTCAGCACAATGATGAGTTTTGTTTGGACGAGCAGGGTAATTTAAGGACTGTAACCAACCGATCGGGCGGCACCCAGGGGGGCATTAGTAACGGTGAGCACATTATTATTCGGGTGGCCTTTAAACCTACTGCTACTATCCGCAAGGAGCAGCGTACTGTAAGTGCGGCTGGTGAAGAAACTACTTTAGCGGGCAAAGGTCGCCATGATCCCTGTGTGCTGCCCCGCGCAGTGCCGATGGTGGAAGCCATGGTAGCTTTGGTACTCTGTGACCATTTGATGCGTCAAAACGCCCAGTGTAACTTGCCGAATATGTGATTGTTTGTTCAATAGAAAAGAACGTAGACAACGAACTCAAATCGGCTAATATCGTAAAGTTGACCTCTGCCATGCTGCTATGAAACTCGCCTTCATCATCGACCCGATCGCCAAACTCGACCCCACCCACGACAGCAGCGTGGCCATGATGGAAGCCGCCGGAATCCTTGGGCATCAAGTTTATATCACCACCGCCGAACAACTTGCCGTCATCGACGGTCGCGCCGCCGCCTTCCTGCAAACCATCCAAATCGAACCAGTCAAACTGGTCGAACAACGCTGGATTGCGATCGAGCAGTGGTATCAAGTCGGTCAACCAGAACTGATCTTTCTGGACGAAATGCAGGCGGTCTTCATGCGTACCGATCCGCCGGTAGATGTGCCATATCTATACATTACCTATATCCTGGACTATGTAGACCCGCAAAAAACCCTGGTAGTCAACAACCCCAATGGACTGCGCGCCGCCAACGAAAAAATGTTTGCCATGCAGTTCCAAGAATGGATGACCGACACAATCGTCACCCGGGACAAAAAAGTAATCAGAGAATTCGTCGAAAAACACCAGGCCGCCGTCATGAAACCTCTGGGGGGCAAAGCAGGTGAAGGCATCTTGTTCCTGCAACCAGAAGACCGCAACATCAACTCCTTAGTAGAAATCAGCACCCAATGGGGCAAGTATCCCATGATGATCCAAAAATTCTTACCCGCTGCTAAAGACGGCGACAAGCGGATCATTGTTTTGGATGGTCAACCCTTGGGCGCGATCGATCGCATTCCGACCGGCAAAGAATTCCGAGGTAACATGGCCGTAGGTGGCCGAGTCGCCGCTGCGAAAATTACTGATCGGGAGCTAGAAATGTGTGCAGACATGGCTCCCAAGCTTAAACAATATGGCTTATACTTCGTGGGCATCGATGTGATCGGCGGCTACCTCACCGAAGTCAATGTCACCAGCCCTACCGGAATTAGGGAAATCGATCGGCTTAATAACATCTCCTTAGGAAAACAAGTCATCGAATGGGTCGCTGCAAAACAAGCTTAAGCAAGCTATGATAAAACTTCAAATACCTGCGCCGACGGTTCGCAGAGTAGAAAAAATTCATGAAACCCCATCATTCTCTGTATTTAATCTTCAATAACTTAGCGAAAACGACTGCTTGCTGCGAGTTGCAAGCAAACTGGTGGCGATTTAAAACCAGCTACTGTTGGCGACCATATTACCAAGCCTAAAAATATTTCTAGCCCCTAAAAAACTATCAATTTTCAATTCTCCACTATCAATTAAATAATCATGGAAGATAAAATTTCTGACGCTTGCATCGACAAGTCCCAAGTGCTTATGCCTCCCACTGCCCTTAAGGCTGAGTTACCCCTAACTCCAGAATTAGAGCAACAGGTTCTTAAGCATCGGTCAGACATCAAAAACATTCTGGATTTCCGCGACAGCCGCAAGTTTGTTGTCCTCGGCCCTTGCTCAATTCATGATGTCTCTGCGGCTATGGAGTACGCTCATAGGCTCAAAGAATTATCAGACAGAGTTTCCGACAAGCTTTTACTCATCATGCGGGTCTACTTTGAAAAACCCCGCACCACCGTTGGCTGGAAAGGTTTGATCAACGACCCAGACCTGGATGATTCTTTTGACGTAGAAAAAGGATTGCACATTGGTCGTCAGCTCTTACTCGATATTACGAAACTAGGCTTGCCCACTGCCACAGAAGCATTGGATCCGATCGTCCCTCAATATATTGGTGATTTGATCTCTTGGGCCGCGATCGGCGCGCGCACGACCGAGTCTCAGACTCACCGAGAAATGGCCAGTGGTCTTTCGATGCCAGTAGGTTTCAAGAATGGTACTGACGGCAGCATTAAAGTAGCGCTAAATGCCTTACAGTCGGCGATGCAGCCTCACAATTTCCTGGGTATCAATCAGGAGGGACAAGTAAGCGTGTTCCAGACTATCGGTAATGCTTATGGCCACGTGATTTTACGCGGTGGCGAAAGTCAGCCTAACTATGATTCGGGCAGTGTGGCGGAAGTGGAAGCAGCTTTGAAGAAGGCTGGTCAGCAACCCCGAATTGTAATCGATTGCAGTCACGGCAATTCCAACAAGGATTACCGTTTACAGCCGATCGTGCTAGAAAATGTGGTGCAGCAAATTGTGAGCGGCAATCACTCGATCGTTGGTCTCATGCTAGAGTCTCATTTGTTTGAGGGCAGTCAATCGATCCCGGCTGATTTGAGTGAGCTGAAATATGGGGTTTCGGTAACTGATAAGTGTATCAATTGGGATCAGACTACCGAGATTATTATGGCGGCCTTCGATCGGCTCTAAATTTTTAAACCATCAGATAAAAATAATTTTTCTGATGGTTTAGCTTAAGATTGAATTTATAACCACTGTCCACCGCGATAGCGACTGTGAGGAAACATTACCCTTAGTAGGCTGTGGGCAGCAAGAAACATCATGAGGCTGGCGATCGCATATTGCAACAGCAGCCACTGAATAGGCAAAGAGTTGGTATTGATTCCTGGGAGTTGATTAACCTTGAGCAGCAGTGCCAAAATCCCTCCTTCCACCATAGCTCCAGCTAGCTGGAGCAAACCTGGCCAATCGCTATCCCAACGCAGCTTTTGAATTTGTTGGGTAACTACATCAGAGATAATGCCGCAGACTCCCATATAAATTAGCAGCACCAAATAAGAAAAACTCTTGGGCGAAAACAGTCCCAAAGCAAAAGGCAATGAGACGAGTAGCCCCACTGTAGGCAGCAAAAACAAGCGCATTTGCCAACGACCAAAGAGCGTAGGAGTCATAGTTATTTATCGATCGACTGAACCCATAATGATATCGATGCTGCCTAAAATTGTTACTAAGTCAGCGATTTTTACGCCGGTTAGTAAGTGGGGCAAAATTTGCAGATTATTGAAATCTGCCGCCCGAATCTTCCAGCGCCAAGGGAAGACATTATCTTCACCCACAATAAAGATTCCCACTTCGCCCTTGCCGCTTTCCATCCGCACATAGTGTTCGCCTTTAGGGATTTTGAAAGTAGGAGCGATTTTTTTGCTGACGTACTGATAGTCTGGGCCATCCCATTCTGATTTTGGGCCAGCAGCTAAACGCTTCGCTTCCAAGTTCTCGTAAGGGCCACCGGGTAAACCAGCGATCGCCTGCCGCAAAATTTTCACCGATTCACGCATTTCCTTCATCCGCACCACATAGCGGGCAAAGCAGTCACCTCCAGTATCCCAAGCTACATCCCAATCAAAATCGTCGTAGCACTCGTAGCTGTCTACCTTACGCAGATCCCAATTTACTCCCGAAGCCCGCAGCATTGGTCCAGACAGACCCCAGTTAATGGCTTCTTCGCGCCCGATCGTGCCAATGCCTTCTACCCGTTTACGGAAGATCGGGTTGTTGGTAATTAGTTTTTCGTACTCATCAATTTTGGGATCAAAATAATCGCAAAAATCAATGCACTTATCGATCCAGCCGTAGGGCAGATCCACAGCCACACCACCAATCCGGAAATAATTGTTGTTGACCATTCGGTAGCCAGTAGCAGCTTCCCATAGGTCATAAATCATCTCCCGTTCCCGAAAAATATAAAAGAAGGGAGTCTGAGCACCCACATCGGCCATAAACGGGCCAAGCCACAGCAAGTGGTTGGCAATCCGGTTCAGCTCTAGCATGATCACCCGGATATAGCTGGCGCGCTTGGGCACCGGAATACCAGCGAGTTTTTCGGGGGCGTTGACGGTAATGGCCTCGTTGAACATCCCTGCCGCGTAGTCCCAGCGACTGACATAGGGCACATACATAATGTTGGTGCGGCTCTCGGCAATTTTTTCCATGCCGCGATGGAGATAGCCGATCACCGGCTCACAATCTACTACGTCTTCACCATCCAAGGTGACGATGAGCCGCAATACCCCGTGCATCGAGGGGTGGTGCGGACCCATGTTGAGCACCATTGGCTCGACTCTAGTTTCTAGCTTAGTCATGGATTCTGTTTGTGGGAGAGGATCGTTGGGCGATTGCCCTTCGAGCTATTATAAGCCCCATTGTCTTCGGTTGGGTATCTGGGTTCTAGAGTTGATTGTATTGGGCGACCCAATATAATCCACCGATCGCCAACACAGTTTGGCCAGCTAGGTAGTTAGCAAGATTTGGTTCAGGAGCAGCAGATTCAGGAGTGGTCATCGATCGAAGAAAAAATTAAAGTGCTATGACCGATGATGTTCGGAAGGAACAATCATGGTGCCGATTCCATTATCGGTGAAAATTTCTAGCAGCAGAGAATGAGCCACCCGACCATCGATAATATGGGCGGCTTTGACTCCTTGAGCCAAACTCCGAATGCAACAGTTTAGCTTCGGAATCATGCCTCCACTAACCACACCATCATTAACTAACTGGCGAGATTGATTGATATCTAATTGCCGAATCAGACTGGTAGGATCTTTAAAGTCACGCATTAGGCCGGGGGTGTCGGTTAGCAATATCAGCTTTTCGGCACCCAGGGCAGCAGCAATTTCTCCAGCAACAGTGTCGGCATTGATGTTGTAAGACTGGCCGCTACTGTCAGCAGCAACGCTGGAGATTACTGGGATATAGCCACCGCCAGCCAATAACTCTAAGACCTTGACGTTTACACCACTGACTTCACCCACAAAACCAATATCAGTGCGGCCTTCGGGTCTGGCCATAACTAAGTTGGCATCTTTGCCGCACATCCCGATCGCCGATCCACCAGATTGATTGATCAGCGAAACTATTTCTTTGTTAACTTTGCCCACCAAGACCATTTCTACTACTTCCATGGTGGCGGCATCGGTAACTCGCAGACCGTCTTTAAACTGAGGCTCGATATTTAACTTATCCAGCCAACTATTGATTTCTGGGCCACCGCCATGGACAATAATTGGCCGAATGCCAATGCAGGCCATAAAAATAATGTCTCGAATTACCCGATCTTTCAGCTTGCTGTCTTTCATGGCTGCGCCACCATACTTGACAACTACCGTGCGACCGGCAAAACGCTGCATGTAGGGCAGGGCTTCGCTGAGTACCTGCACCCGATCGTGGACGCTGAGAGTAGAGCTGAGCAGGGCGTTGGCCACAGTAGATTCGTTGGTCATGAAAGTTGGCTGGAGGATAAAGGGATGCTAGCCAGGAGGCTGAGTAGATTTTAATATTGTTGGGATCATTTGTAAGATCTCAGCGGCTACATCTGCCGGTGATCTTTCTTGCTCGATCGAAATTTTTAGATCAGCTTCGCCGTAGCGCGATCGACGACTCTCTAAAATTTCGTGCAGTTTAGCTTGGGGGTTAGGGTCTAACAGTAATGGCCGAGTAGTATCGCCTACTAGTCGCTGCCACAGTACATTTTCGGCTACGTCTAGCCACACCACCATGCCCTGGCGCAGAGATCCCCAGTTTTCTTGCTTGATCACTATTCCCCCACCGGTAGAAACTACTAGCTTGGTATAGGCTGAGACTTCGGAGAGGACTTGAGATTCGATCAATCTAAATTTATCTTCTCCCACTGCTGCAAAGATTTCACTGATCGATTTTTTAGTGAGGCGTTCGATCGAGGTATCGGTATCTAAAAAACCATAGCCAATCTGCTTGGCCAACACTTGACCAATAGTCGATTTGCCGCAGCCCATCATGCCAATGAGATAAATATTCAGGTTTTGCAGTCCAGTGTGTGATTGTTTAGTCATAAGTTATTCCTCGTCATCAAAGTCAAATCCCCAGTCCTGATTGTCGGGTTTGAGGGTACTTTCTACTTGAGGACGGGCGGCTGGTTTCGGAGCGTCTTGCGGTGGCGTGATCACGCGATAGTTGGCATCGCGCACTATATCTTGCTCTGGCTTTTCTTTGGGGCGAGAGTAGTTATCAAATCGATCGCGGATCTTATCAATTGGTGAACTGGAGGACGAATCTGTTTCTTGATCTTCTTTGTCAAACTGTTGGGATGGCTGATAATTATGGTCTGGTGGCTCTAATTGTTCTAATGGCTCTTCGAGATCTTGATTTTCTAGCTTTCTGGCGATTTTTGCTTTTTTGGCAATACTGCGCGCTCTACTGGCCACATAACTCCAGAGAGCAATCCGTAAACCCAGACCAGCAAATAAACCACTACCCACTGCGGCCAAGCCCAAAAATCCTAGAGGAATCGGCACGGTCTGCCAACCCAGAAATACTAGACGCAATGCGGGCAACGGATTAGAGAATGCTGTAAAAACCAAGGCGATCGCTAAAAGAATGATCGCCATCAGTCGCACAAGAGAGATGATCATCAGATTCAAGGGGCGATGGAGCGCCTATAGATTATAAGTCGCGGGGAGTCTCTTTCCAGCGCTTCAACGGTACACAGTCGATACCCACTTGATCGAGGGTGCGAGCTACCACAAAATCTACCAGGTCTTCGATCGATTGGGGTTTGTGATACCAAGCCGGAATCGCTGGCACAATCCGCGCTCCCGCTTCTGCCAGGGTGGTGAGGTTTTTAAGGTGAATCAAACTAAAGGGAGTCTCCCGAGGCACGATTACTAGTTTGCGGCCTTCTTTAAGCTGCACGTCAGCGGCACGCTCCAGTAAATCGCCGCTCAAACCATTGGCAATTTTGCCCACGGTGCTCATACTGCAAGGAATAATTACCATGCCAGAGGTACGGAAAGAGCCACTGGCAATGTTGGCTCCTACATCGCCCGATCGATGACAGCGCAGTTTACCCCCGCTCAGCACTCCAGCCTGTTCTCGCCAAAACTCGGCTTGGAGATCGGGTTCGATCGGCATTTTAATGTCGTCTTCTTCTTGCCAGACTAGGTGGGCAGATTTGGAGGCCACTAGTTCTATATGGTAGTCAGCTTTCAGGAGATGATGGATTGATCGAACGGCATAAATTAGCCCGGAGGCTCCGGTTACGCCCAAAATTAGCGGCAGGGTCATGATGTGAAGAAATGTATCTTTTCCACCATAGCGCTTGTTTAGGCTTTTTGCTGCGGGGGATAAATAGAAGAAAGGAAAAGAATTTTAAGCTTTTTGTTGCATCGATCGGCTCAGACATGCTATAAAGTTCATCTGTGCAAAAAACATGTGGGTCGTTAACTCAACGGTAGAGTACTCGGCTTTTAACTGATTAGTTCTGGGTTCGAATCCCAGACGACCCATTTTTACAGAGCCTCAGGGTGAGAACCTTGGGGTTTGTTGTATGTGCCCAGAAGTGCGACTTCCTTAAGAAGTTCATTTTTGATTGATTCGCTTAGCTCTAGATTTACCAACTAGTAAGTTAGAAAAGAGATAAAAAATTATAGCAAATTGTATTACCAGTCTTTTCTGAATATCGCACCGCGCAAAGATGTATTGAGAGACATTATCATACATAATGACGATATGTTATCTGATATTCAATAGAGTTTTATCTATGAAAATTAGGATTTTTGTGATCAGATCCTTTGGATCAGGCCAAAGTTACTAGAGATAACCTCACAATCGGCATCAATTGACCAACCGCTGACCTTGCACCAGACATACTATGACTAGTCTCTCGAAACCACCCGTTAACTCCACCGCTTGGCACGCCTTAGATGTGGATCAAGCGATCGCCCAGCTAGAAAGCAACATCGACCAAGGGCTAAGTGCTAGTGCCGTCCAAAGTCGGCTGATTCAGTACGGCAAAAACGAGCTAGTCGCCACCGCCGGACGCAGTCGCTGGCAAATCTTGCTAGATCAGTTCACCAACATCATGCTGTTAATGCTGATCTTTGTGGCTTTTGTTTCGGGGGTAATGGATGTTTGGAGCATGTCTTTGGGTGAATTTAAAGGTTTCCCTTTCAAAGACACGATCGCCATTTTGTCGGTGGTAATTCTTAACGGCATCATGGGCTACTTTCAAGAAAGCAAAGCCGAAGAAGCCCTAGCCGCCCTCAAACAAATGGCCTCGCCCCAAGTCAAAGTGCGCCGCGATGGGCGCATCTTAGAAGTAGACGGCAAAGAACTAGTCCCTGGCGATATTATTTTAGTCGAAGCAGGCGTAAAACTAGCCGCTGATGCCCGGCTGCTATCTGCCTCCAACCTCCAAGTAAGAGAAGCCGCCCTCACTGGCGAAGCCACTGCTTCCAACAAAAATCCCCGATTGACTTTAGCTCCAGATATTGACTTGGGCGATCGAGTAAACAGCCTTTATCAAGGCACCGAAGTACTAATGGGGCGCGGTGAAGCCGTAGTCACCAAAACCGGCATGGATACCGAGCTAGGCCACATTGCCGCCCAAATTCAATCGGTAGTCAACGAAGCTACTCCTCTGCAAAAACGCATTAGCCAACTGGGCGATGTATTAGTCAAAGGCTCATTGGCACTAGTAGCTATTGTAGTTATCGGTGGCATGATCCCTAGCTTAATTACCCAAAAATTTGACATCAAGCTATTTCGTGAATTGGTAGAAGTCTCTCTAAGCATGGCGGTAGCAGTAGTCCCTGAGAGTATGCCCGCCGTAATTACTATTACCCTCGCTCTGGGCACCCAGCGGATGGTCAAGCGCAACGCCCTGATTCGTAAACTCCCAGCAGTAGAAACGTTAGGCAGTGTAACTACAATTTGCTCTGATAAAACCGGCACCCTGACCCAAAACAAAATGGTAGTACAGCGAGTAGCTACCCTCCAACAAAATTTAACAGTTACTGGCGAAGGCTACGAACCCAACGGTAAATTCCAAGTAGACGGCAAAGAGATCGATCGATCGCTGTACCCCGATCTGACCCGACTACTATGGGGTTGCACCCTCTGTAACGATGCCATCCTAGAATGGCGCGACAGCCAATGGCAGATTGTCGGCGACCCCACTGAAGGAGCCATGGTAGTTTTAGCCGAAAAAGGCGGAGTCGATCGAGCATCTAGCGTCACCACTTTACCCCGCGTTGCCGAATTTCCTTTTGACAGCGATCGCAAGCGCATGAGCGTAGTTTGTGCCCAAAAAAACGGCTACGTCACTTTTGTCAAAGGCTCCCCTGAGTCAATTTTAGAACGCTGTGTTGGCGCGGTGTTTGGCCCTGAACCCCAAGCAATGACCAGCAGTCAACGCGACCAAATTATTCAACAAAACAATGATTTGGCTAGTAGAGGATTACGAGTATTGAGTCTGGCCTATCGGGAAGGGGCTGAAATCCCCTCCAGCGAAGATGCCGCCGAAACCGATTTGTTGTGGTTGGGACTAGTAGGGATGTTGGATGCTCCTCGGCCTGAAGTACGAGATGCCGTGAAAAAATGTCAGACTGCTGGCATTCGGACAGTGATGATTACTGGCGATCATCAATTAACCGCTCAGGCAATTGCCGAAGATTTGGGGATGGCTCCGATCGGCAGCAAAGCCATCTCTGGCCGGGAGCTAGAAGCCATGAGTGAGCTAGATCTATTAGAAGTGGTAGAAAGCACCAGTGTCTATGCGCGGGTTAGCCCCGAACACAAGCTGCGGATTGTACAAGCCCTGCGCCAGCGCGGTCACTTAGTAGCTATGACCGGCGATGGAGTGAACGATGCCCCAGCACTCAAGCAAGCCGATATCGGCATCGCCATGGGTATCACCGGTACCGATGTCAGTAAAGAGGCCAGCGACATGATTTTGCTCGACGACAACTTTGCCTCGATCGTCGCCGCTACCGAAGAAGGACGAGTGGTGTACACCAACATTCGTCGCTTCATTAAGTACATTTTGGGCAGCAACATTGGCGAAATTCTGACGATCGCCGCCGCCCCACTGCTAGGATTAGGTGGTGTGCCCCTCTCGCCTCTGCAAATTTTGTGGATGAACCTAGTAACCGATGGTCTGCCGGCTTTGGCATTAGCGGTAGAACCACCAGAACCCAACGTAATGCAACGGGCACCTTTTGACCCCAAAGAAAGCATTTTTGCCCGAGGACTAGGCGCTTACATGGTCAGAATTGGGATAGTCTTTGCGATTCTCAGCATTATTATGATGAAGATTGCCTATGACTATACCCATAGTAGCGGTTATCCAGCGGGCAGGTCTCCAGACACTTGGAAGACTATGGTGTTTACGATGCTTTGCTTGGCACAGATGGGACATGCCTTGGCAATTCGATCGAATAGTCAACTGCTCATTGAACTGAATCCTTTCACCAACCCCTACTTACTCTGGGCTGTAACCATCACCACCCTGCTGCAAATTTCTTTGATCTACTTCCCACCATTCCAAAGCTTCTTTAACACCCACCCTCTAGACTGGCTAGAAATGGGCATCTGCATTGGGTTTAGTCTACTAATGCTGGTCTGGATTGAAGGCGAGAAATTATGGGGTCGATCGAAGAAATCAGCACAGTAATGCTGGTAACGCCTACAAATATAAGCTCAGCGATAAATGGCAAATATTCTTAACACATCGTAATCTTTGAGAGCCATACTCCGATTAAGTTACGAACCTTTAACTTATCTGCCCATTTAGCCAATACCCGACTGCCTCTGAGGTAAACTTAGCTTTGATTATGAGTTTCTAGGTGCCTAGACTCACATATTGGGAGTTTAATATCATATGTCTCATGCAGTAAAAATTTACGATACTTGTATCGGATGCACCCAGTGCGTGCGGGCTTGCCCGCTTGATGTTCTAGAAATGGTTCCTTGGGATGGCTGTAAAGCTGCTCAAATAGCCTCCTCCCCTCGCATCGAAGATTGCGTTGGCTGTAAGCGTTGCGAAACTGCTTGCCCCACCGATTTTTTGAGCATTCGGGTATATCTGGGTGCTGAAACCACGCGCAGTATGGGCTTAGCTTACTAAGTTTATCTTTTTCAAAGCAATCCCTTATTTAAGCCATCCCGGCGGCAGCCTCTGTCGATCGGGATTTCTTACGACTAAAATCGCTAGAAGTGTTAGTATATCTAGGAATATCTTGGAGAGTTGCCCCAGATGCTGAATTTTTTGAAGCAGGTCGTAGACTACGGTAAAGAAGCCGTACAGTCCGCTAAATATATCGGTCAAGGCATGGCCGTCACCTTCGACCACATGCAGCGTCGCCCGATTACCGTCCAATACCCTTACGAAAAACTGATTCCCTCTGAGCGTTTCCGGGGCAGGATTCACTTTGAGTTCGATAAATGTATTGCCTGTGAAGTTTGCGTAAGAGTTTGCCCTATCAACTTGCCAGTCGTCGATTACCAGTTTGACAAGGCCAGCAAGAAAAAGAAATTAGACAGTTACAGCATCGACTTTGGAGTCTGCATTTTCTGCGGCAACTGCGTAGAATATTGCCCCACCAACTGCCTATCTATGACCGAAGAGTATGAGCTAGCGACCTTCGATCGACATGAACTAAACTACGACAGCGTGGCCTTAGGTCGTCTGCCTTACAAAGTCACCAACGATCCGATGGTTACTCCGTTACGGGGCTTGGCTTACCTGCCCAAAGGCGTAATGGATCCTCACGATTTGCCCGCTGACGTGCAACGCGCCGGTAAAACCCCTGCCGAAATTAATGCTGAGAAATAGAAAAACATGAATATTGCTCAAGGTGTCCAGTTTGTTTCCTTTATAATTTTGTCAGCTCTGATGCTGGGTTCTGCTTTAGGAGTAGTGTTATTAGGAAATATCGTCTATTCGGCCTTCTTGTTAGGAGGCGTATTTATCAGCATGGCCGGAATTTATATTCTGCTGAATGCTGATTTTGTTTCGGCAGCCCAGGTGTTGATTTATGTGGGCGCGGTGAACGTGCTGATCCTATTCGCCATCATGTTGGTGAACAAACGAGAAGACTTTGTTCCCACCAAAAATGCTTGGATTGGTAAAGTATTAACTGGAGGAGTCTGTGCTGGTCTATTCGCCTTATTGTCAGCGGTGGCCGTGGTTACTCCTTGGCAACCACCTACCGAAGTAGCCACCGGCGAAGGATCCCTAGTGCCTTTGGCCAAGCATTTTTTCACCGACTTCTTGTTACCTTTTGAATTAGCTTCAGTCCTGCTCTTGATGGCCATGATCGGTGCGATCGTCTTAGCCCGTCGGGAGTTTATCCCCGACACCGTTGAAATGACCGAAAAATCGGCTCTCACTCTACCAGAAAGACCTAGAGAGCTGGCTGGTAAATAGTTTTGAGATTTTAATAACATGATGCAACTACAACTTCCTTATTTTTTGATTTTGGCTGCGGCCTTGTTCTGCATTGGCATCTATGGCTTAGTTTCTAGCCGTAATGCTGTGCGAGTGTTGATGTCGATCGAGTTAATGCTTAACGCCGTGAACCTCAACCTGATGGGTTTTTCTAATTATTTAGATCCTGTGGGTATTAAGGGTCAAGTGTTTGCCGTGTTTGTAATTTCGATCGCCGCTGCCGAAGCGGCGGTGGGTCTGGCGATCGTCCTAGCCATCTACCGGAACCGGGACACGGTAGATATGGAAAAATTCAACTTGCTCAAATGGTAGGTGAACGCAGCAGAACCTAACAGTTGAAACAAGTTAGGCAAATTGGGTAATTGAGCGTTGAACTTAACCAATTTGCTTTAACGGCTTATCTAATTTGGTGAACTTCATGGCAGTTGCAATCGATTCTGTTCCACAGACACTTTGTGAACAACAACTTACTCTGGATCAATATCTCAATTATGAAGACGGGACAGGACAGCACTATGAAATTGTGGATGGGGTATTAGTTGAGGTGGGCACTGAGAGCGCCTTAAATCTGTCGATCGCTTTTGTATTGGGGATGGCATTTGCAAATCTAGGAGTTCCAGGATACCTAATTGGCTCCAAGCACCGAGTTTCAGTCAGCTCGAATCAAGTTGGCGTGCGTGAACCAGATTTATTGGTGCATTCCGAGGCTTCTTATGCAGCGGTCAGCGAAAAGAAAGAATCGCTGCTCGAATATCATCATCCTCTGCCTTTGTTGCTGGTGGAAATTGTCTCACCGGGCGACGAAGAAAGTCGTAATTATCAACGAGACTACCTAGAAAAGCCGCTGGAGTATGCTGCCAGAGAGATTCCAGAGGTTTGGATTGTAGATCCAGACAGAGCATTGGTTTGGGTTTTGATCTTACAAGGTAATTTTTATCAAAAGACAGAATTTAGCGGCAGCGGTCTAATTATTTCTGAGGCTTTTCCGCAGTTAAAACTTACTGCTACGCAGGTTCTCAAGGCCGGAAGATGATCTGATATATGAAATTTGTCGCGATCGATTTTGAAACAGCTAATTACAGCCCCACCAGTGCCTGTGCGATCGGACTAGTCACCGTCGAAAACGGCACCATATTGCAGCAAAAGCACTTCCTGATCTGCCCACCGTCCAGCGAATTCATTTTCACATATGTCCACGGCATTACTTGGGAAGACGTGGCCGCTGAGCCAAATTTTGCTCAACTGTGGCCAGAAATTAGTGAAATCTTAGCCGGAGCCGATTTCTTTGCCGCTCACAATGCTTCCTTCGATCGCAAAGTTTTGCAAGCCTGCTGCGAACTCTACCAAGTGCCCTCTCCACCTCAGACATTTACCTGCACCGTGCAACTGGCGCGGCGAACTTGGGGCATCAGGCCAACTAATCTACCAAATGTTTGCGGATACCTAGATATTGAGCTAGAGCATCACCAAGCACTCTCCGATGCCCACGCCTGTGCCCAAATTGTGATTAAGGCTAATCAGAATTAGCTGTGATTAATCATTGCGCGACTATTAAGAAACAATTTGAATCTGAGAGCCAGAATTAGTCTTACTGACTTCGATCCGAGTTTGGAAAGCTTCTTTAAACTGAGGCATGTGAGTTACGGCTAAAACACAGGCAAAATCATTAGAAATCGCGTTGATCGCCGCAATCAGTCGATCGCATCCCTCCCGATCTTGGGTACCAAATCCTTCATCAATTACCAGCATCTGCAAAGGTGTCCCGGCTCGTTGAGATAAAAGCTTTGCCAACGCCAACCGAATTGAGAAATTAATCCGAAACGCCTCACCACCAGAATAGTTTTCATAGGGTCTAGTGCCATTGGCATCACCGATCGAGATCTCTAAGGTGTCAATCAGCTTGGCATTTTTCAAAGATTCTTTCTTGGATTTTGTCGCTTTTTTAGTGTATTTTTGAGTAATAAATTGAATATGAAACTGGTTGTTACTCAAGCGCGAGAGAATATAATTGGCTTCTACCTCCACTTGAGGCAACACATTTTCTACGATTAATGCCTGAATGCCATTTTTACCAAAGGCTTTGGTAAGTTCGTCATAGACTAATTGCTGCTGCTTAGCAGCAGCTAATTTTTCTTGCTCATCGCTTAAATTGGCCTGAATTTGCTGAAGCTGCTGTAATTTCTCGGTAATCTGTCCTAGATCAGATAGCTGCCGATCGATCTGCTGGCGACGTTCTGCCACCTGTTGTTCTAAGTCCTGAATCTTTTGCGATCCATCCGGTAAAGCCACTAGTTGATCGCGAATTCCTGCGCAATCGGTGATGACCTGCCGTTGACTTAGAAGTTTTTGCTGCTGAGTGGTCTGTAGTTCCTGGAGTCTGGCAACTATCTGGGGATGCTCGGTAATTGCTTGTTGCCACTGTTGATATTGTAGCCGACAGTCTTCAGTCGATCGCAAAGATGCCTGAACTAACCGCTGCTGCTCAGGATCGTAACCCACTGCAATAAGCTGAGCTTGGATTTGCTGTAGAGCTTGTTGTAGTTGTTTAGTAGAAATGACAGCAGCCTGCCGATCAGCTTGCAGTTGATTTGCAATTTGGGTTTGCTGTTGCAACAGATGTTGAAGCTTCACCTCAGCTTTTTGCAAATCACTATGTTTGATCTCCGCCCAGCGGTATCGATCGACTTCACTCTGTGCCAAAGCGCGATTTTTATCGTCATAGCCCAACTCCGCCAGCATCTCATCTAGCTCCTGGAGTTCACTGATAAAATCGGCAGCATAGTGACGATGCTCGATCGATTCCAACAAATTGGCTTGCTCAGTTTGCAATTGCGCTAATCGATCGGCTGCATTCACCAGCGCCGCCAAAGTAGAGCTAATCCGCCCTTTCTCTTCTCGGAGCTGCTCATAGCCCACTAACTCTGCCTTGATATCTTTAAATTCTTGGCGCAGTTTTTCTAATTCCCGGTTAGCAGCAATTTCTGCCGCTTGACAGTCATCAATCTGTTCTTTGAGAGTCGCCTGGTCAGCGGTATTACTGGCTAAAAAATGATCCCAATGCTCACCGCTGAGGGGATGCTGACAAAGGGGACAGTCTTCATCAGCACTCAAAGTCTCTAGTTTCTTAACCAACTCTTGTTGACGAAATACATAGCCTTGTCGTTGAGCCTGTAGCCCAGCTAAGCGACTTTTAGCTTCTTGGCCTTTATCTTGCACTCGTTCTTGATAATTGCGGCGGTTATCGAGCAAAATTATTTTGTCTTCGATCGACTGTAGCTGTATCGCCAACTGCTCCCGCGCGGCCAACTGCTGCTCAATTTGCTGCATACTATTATTGGTCTGCTCCAGTCTGGCTTGCTCCTGAGCCGTCATTTTGTCAATATGGCTCTGAATTTCTTGCCGACGTTTGCTCAAGCCGCTGCTTTGCTGATACAGGTCATCAAGCTGGCGCAAATGCTGACGATGTTCTTGGAGTAAGGCCAAGCTGCGATCAACCTCCGGAGCGGTAGCTAACTGTTCTTGCAGTTCTTGTTGACGCTGCTGAATGGTAGTTAGCTCATTTTCTAATTTAGCTAGGGAAATTTGAGTCTGGCGATCGGAGCGCTCAATGTAAATTTCTTGGGCTTGGAGTTGGCTCTGGAGCTGCTGATGCTGATGGGCTTTTTCTTCCCAGCTACTAGCGGCGGTGGCCAGAGCTTGATATTGACTATAGGCGGCCTGGATTTCGGTGCCTCGATCAATTAATTTAACTAAGGCATCGGCGGCAATCTGGCTGCGGGCAACATCTTGGCGAATTTGCTCTAGGTCTGTCATTAATTCTTGCTGACGCTGTTCTGACCAATGGATTTGTTGTTGGTAAGTGGCACGCTGTTGAGCAGTGGTTTTGAGAGTTTCTAGTAACTGCCGATCGGTCTGTTCAGCGGCTTGCAGCAGGTTAATTTGCCCTTGGGCAGTGGCCACATCTGCGGTGAGGGTAGGGATAGCAATAATTCTTTCTAGATCTCGTTCACACTGCTGTTCGATTGCGGTAGCCTGGGCTTTATAGGCAGCAGCAACTTTTTTGGCTTGTTCTGAAAGCACTTCGTATTGGTCAAGCTTCAGCAGATCAGCGAGGATTTGTTTGCGCTCGCTGGGCTTTTTTATCATGAACTCATCGGCCTTGCCCTGGCGTAGATAAGCGGAGTTGGTAAAGGTGTCGTAGTCAATTTTCAGGTATTGGTCAATCAGTTTTTGAGTGTCTTTAATGCCTTTTTGGGTGAGTGATTTAAAGTCTCGATCGGCCATCACCTGCAATTCCAACGTTCCAGGGCCGCTGCGCTGCCGACTGCGAATCACTCGATAGATATCTCCATGAAGCTGAAAGGTGAAATCTACCCGCATATCGATCGCCCCGTTGCTGATCGCATCTTCTTCACTAGCCGCACGACTTTTACCCCAAATTGACCAGGTGATCGCTTCGAGTAAGGAAGATTTTCCGGCTCCGTTGGCTCCACAAATACAGGCGGTGTGGAGTCCCGAGAAATCTACGCTGGCTTCGCGGTAGCTGAGGAAGTTCTTGAGGGTGAGCTGGAGAGGAATCATACAGAGTATCTAGGGCAAAGTATTTATGTACTTATTGCTTATGATAGACTACTTTCGATCGGTCGGTTGAAGATTACTCAAATATTCTGTCAAGCGTAAGAAAAACTATTAAGATCTTGCTGGCTAATCAGACCATTGGCTAGACAGTGCACAGTGGATTCACCACATCTGGTGGGGCAAAAAATCTCATTATGAAATATTAGGAGCATTGGTTAGCCTTGTTTCTATTTCTAACAAATTGCGCTGCCGATCGCCGATTCTTTTTGCTGGTATGCCAGCGTATGTGCCAAAGGGCTGACAGTCATTTTTAACCAAACTAAGTGCACCAACAGCTACTCCATCTGCTAAGGTTACGCCGGGTAAAATAATAGAGCCAGCGCCGATGATTACATGACGACCAATTTTGACATCGGCATGTTGAACATTAGTAAACTCATTTGGTACCATGGGGTTCGTCATACTAAGTCCGCTATAGTCATCAGAACTAGAATAGATAGAAACCCGGGAGGAAATATTGGAGAAATCATCAAGCGAAATATGCCCAGAACCGATGATCGAAGAGTACACTGCGATGTGTACATAATTACCAATTAGAATACCGCCATTTCCTGCCGACAGCACACAAAAATCGTCAACTCTGACATTATTACCAAATCGGATTTTTTGACAGTTATAATATGAAGCTTTGTCAGAAAGGAGTACGTTGTCGCCTATACCAGCAAAATCCATATTCAGGATTTGTTGACTTGTTAAATAACCCATCTCAAATAACTTTTCTTAGATTAAGATATATTCAACTATTTTGCCCAATTTTGCCGGTAATATGACCATATGGGCTGAAATTAATCACGTAACAGTAAACAAGGTTTTTCTATGATATACCAACTTAGAAGACCACATCCCGAGCTAATTCCTGCTGATAAGAGAAATAATAGCCAAGGTGAAATTAACGGTAAATACCAAATCAACAGTTTTTGAACAGGCCATCCGTATAGATAAATACCATAAGAAAAATCAGGCATTGCTTGAAACCTTTTGAGCAGAGGAACATCTGAAAAAGCAAATACGCTCCTACAGTTGGCAAAGAGAAATTCAAAGTATTGTTGATAGACAAACTAATAATGAGTATCAGTGCTGCCAATATCATACGCATTCTGCTATACCTGATTTGAGCGTGAAAAATATAAAAGCATCCTCCAACACAAAAAAAAGTCAGAAATCTTACAAAATCACTGAAGTTCCCAAACCAATAAGATGGTTTGGGAAAACGTATAATAGAATTGAAACCAGGAAAGGTATAGATGAAAAGAACTAATATAGATAATGATAGCCATATCGCTGGTTTTTCAGTGCTCCAATCGTTCCTAATATTGCAACCAATAGATAACAGCGAAATTCATAAGCTATTGTCCACATTGCACCATTGAGCAATGGATAAGGTTTTCCCTGAAAAATTGCTGGTGAACTTGGTGGACTTAATAGAAAAATCTCTTGCAAATGAACAATAAAATTGATGGGGGTAAAGAAATTAATGGGAGCTACAGCTAGAGGGATTACAACAAAAATACAAATAAGTGTTGCAACAGAAAAACCAGGATAAATGCGTAGAATTCTTTTTCGCAGAAAGCTATAAAGTTTTGGCGTGCGCTGCCAACTTTGAACAATTAAATAACCACTCAATAAGAAAAATCCATTAACAGCAAGTTCCCCAAATGAAATTCGGTGAAAAATGTTAGTCAAAATTTCTCTATGCCGATCGCCATCAATCAATTCTGGCGAGTGCGATAGTAGTACCAGCAAGGCGAGCAACAGTCGCAGGAAATTAAAATTATTATTGCGACTCATAAATAATACGAGTTTCATTTATCTTGCATTGGCCTATGCTTGTTTAGACCTTATTTTGTTAGCTTTCATAGAAAAAGTGCGGGATGTGGGAAACTCAGTGGCTTCAGCCCTGAGAGGGAAGCGACTCGGGGGACTTTAGTCCCTTTCTGCCGATAGGCAAAAAGAAAAACTAAAGTTGCACCATTTTTGCTATATTAACTAAAGTTGCAGATAGCAAATTCAACTACGTGTCGAACCATTCCTAGTAAGGGTGCAATCCCCGCCAACTTAGTACGGCTATAGAGAGCCAACACAAAAAGGGTAAGCAATGGCAGGGTGGGGAGCGTACCAAACTGGCTAGCGTTGAACCTTTGAAGCAATTAAAAGATAAAAGTAAGCGCAATTGCAATACCTCTCGTATGGGTAGTTGTTTTGAGCGTCTAGAGGCACCCTTGACAGTCGCCTTTAATAGCGTTGATGGCTATCAAGCTGGAGTTATTCAGAATCTCTGTGGCTTTAGCCCTGAGAGTGTCAACCTCAATAGTTTACCCGTGACAGCGTGGATAATTACTGCGTTTCATGGCACTGACTTTATTTGGTTAACTGCTCCGGATTTCTTGAGCAGCTAGGTATATCTGGCTCCATTCGCTGACTACTTGATTGGTTTTGAGTCCTAGGTCTTTAGCGATCGATTCTACTGATTCTCCTTCTTTCATGCCCGCCATAATCCGCTGCTGTTTCGGCTCTAACCCAGCATTAAAATCTTGCCACTGGCTGATCGTCAGACCCATGCTGTTATCTTGCAAGGAGGTTTTCAACCACTCTGCCACCATTTCGGGCTGGCTTTTGACCGCAAAAACCTTGACAGCATGATAAGAAATTTTTTCACGCAGGCGATAGACTTGTTTAATATCCATATCGAGCTGCTTAGCAATCTCTTCGGGGGTTTTACCAATTAAATACAAGCGCAGCCATTCTTTGGCATCTACGCCCAAATTTTCCTCTAAATAAGCCAGCATTTCATCCTTGACTCTGGTGCGCAGAAGCTGAGTTTCTTCCCATTCTTGCTGTTCTTGGTGTGCCTCTAAGACCTGCTGATCCAAGAAGTTAAAAGAAGACTCGCCAGATTCATCGGTGACAGAATCAGATACTACTTTGATCAGATCATCGCGGGGGACGTTGGTAACACCGCCGCGCTGGCTGCGACGCAGGTAGTTGACAAACCGATAGGCCAGCAATGGCTGATTGCGAATTGGTCGCAAGCAATACTCCTCTAAAGTCGCCAACATTAGGGCATCGCGGAGGCGAGGATTTTTGGTGCATTGGGCAATCCACTCTACCTGCTGGCGAATATACTTATCGCCCTGGAGCATTTCTTGCACCACCTCTTGTAGTACATCTACTACGGTGCGCTGCCGATCGCGGCTCACCGAGAGCCAAGAGCGAATTTTTTCCCGGACAATCGCCAAACTGCCCAGGCGCTGCATCAAATTTTTATAAGCTTTCTCGGAAGGCACACCCAAATAGCGCTGGAGTAGGATCCGATAGCGATAGTCCATCGCTTGAGTGGCGATCGCTAACTGTTCGGGAACCATTTCGGTGTATCTATCTTGGTTAACCCCTATCAGCCACTGCACGACCCCATTGTGGGTAGCAGAATTGTGCTGAGCACATTCTACACTCAGCCGCTGTTGCCATCCTGCTGCTAGTTCTGCTGCTACGTTGGTCACAATCAAATACCTATGGAACGCTGTTCTCTCTATCCATGTTAGGAGCTAATGATATCAGCCAAATGGGTATTTTGAAAATCTCTATCAGTTTCTGGGGCGGCGTTCTTTAGCGAGCGTAATTAGTTCTTGCTGCATGATCCGTTTGACCCAACGATAGCAGCGCCACACGTAGTCTTTATCGTTGGCGGCATCTCGACCAGCGCGGTCAAACACAATCGGTGCACAAATGCGGTTGTGCACCTGCACCGGGGCGGGGATATTGGGTAAAGGTCCACAGGCAATTCCCCAGGGAAATCCCAAATATATTGGGAGGGTCAATGGATCTAATCCTCCCAGCCAAGGCAATCCCCATCTGTTGACTATTTCACTTACTGCCGGATACACATTGCCCAATATCAATAGGCTATCGTGGGCACCGACCGATACAGTGGGGATGATCGGGATATTTTCACGCAAAGCTAGTTTGATAAATCCTGTGCGGCCAGCAAAGTTGATTCGGTAACGCCAGCGATGAGGGCGAAAAACATCCTCGATGCCGCCGGGATATACTAAAACCGGCGCACCTTGGCGTAAGACCCTCATAGCAGATTGAGGATTGGCTGCTAGTGCCCCACATTCCATGGCCATTTTGGCGATCGGCTCAGAGATATTCCAAACCTCTGGGTGCATCAGTCCATAGACTGGTCGATCAGTGCCATAGCGGTGAAACCATTCATACATCAGCATGTACATATCTGGAGCTGCCAATCCGCCGTTGTGGCTTGCCACAGCCAAAAAAGGCCGATCTTCAGGAATATGTTGCCAGCCATCACTAGTGACCCGAAAGTAATATTGATATAGCCAGCCCCAAATCGGCATCAGGTATTCGATCGTTTTGGGGTTACGATGATTTAGGTCGGGGCGAAGATGAGAATCCAAAATAGTGGTGAAATGCAGACTGTATTACCCATAATTGGGCGATCGCTCCTTTTCGTCAACTATCTAAAAATATTCCAATTTACAAAAACATGAGTATAGGGCTTGACAGTTTGGCACAAACCTCTTATTGTTAATGTTCGGTAATCAATCAGCGGGCGATTAACTCAGCGGTTAGAGTGCTTGCCTTACAAGCAAGAGGTCACAAGTTCGAATCTTGTATTGCCCATTGCCCAGACAGCCTCTTCTGTTAATGCAGAAGGGGCTGTTTTTGCTGGTAAGCGTCAAATCGGTTAATGCTGAAAAGTTCCAAATCTTTACAGCAGTCTCCCCTTTGGCTATAATGTAAAACTTGCAGTATTGCCCCCCATTTGGCATGAAAGTTCGAGCGTCTGTTAAAAAGATCTGTGAAAAGTGCCGCGTCATCAAACGTCGTGGTCGGGTAATGGTCATCTGTACCAACCCCAAACATAAACAACGCCAGGGTTAAACCGAGTTACTCGTTTAATAATGGTATTATCTTAGGCTGACTGATCTCCAGTTTTTTTGTTGAAGATGATGTAGAAATCTTCTGAAGCGATCCTTCTGCGGTCTGCCCAAGACATTTAAAGTTAACCGATAGGAGAATTGAAGTGTGGCACGGATAGCAGGTGTAGACATCCCTCGCGACAAGCGAGTTGAGATTGGTCTCACGTATATTTATGGTATTGGTTTGACCAGATCTAAACAGGTCTTGGCCAAAACAGGTGTTAACCCCGATACCCGCGTTAAAGATCTGAGCGATGCTGATATTGCTTCTCTGAGGGAAACCGTCGAGAAAGATTATCAAATCGAAGGTGACTTGCGCCGTTGGGAGCAGATGAACATCAAACGTTTGGTGGACATCGGTAGCTATCGCGGTCGTCGTCACCGTATGGGTCTGCCTGTACGCGGTCAGCGGACTCGCACCAATGCTCGTACCAGACGCGGTCGTCGCGCAACGGTAGCGGGCAAGAAGAAAGCTCCAGGCAAGAAATAAGTAGCGCCCCGCGCTGTTGGTCGATAGTGCTCCTGTGAGACTATTGACCTTTGGCTGTGAACGGGGATATTTCAGGGCTAGGCTCTTTCACTCTAGATTCAAGTCTAGAAAATGTTTTTCATCAGTTGAAATTCAAAATCGATCACCTAACTAAACAATATTTAGTACCAACAATATGGCTCGACAACCAGCGAAAAAATCAGGTAGTAAAAAGGCGAAACGCAATGTGCCTAGCGGCATCGCTTTTATTAGCTCTACCTTCAACAACACCATCGTAACGATCGCCGATAACAATGGCGACGTAATTTCTTGGTCATCTAGCGGTGCTAGTGGCTTTAAAGGCGCGAAGAAAGGCACCCCCTTTGCCGCTCAGACGGCTGCCGAAAGTGCAGCCAAGCGGGCAATGGATCAGGGTATGCGTCAGGTAGAAGTAATGGTCAGCGGCCCCGGTTCTGGCCGGGAAACTGCCATCCGTGCCCTCCAAGGAGCCGGCTTAGAAATTACGTTGATCCGCGATGTTACGCCGGTGCCCCACAATGGTTGTCGGTCGCCAAAACGTCGGCGGGTATAAGTTGCAAACTCAAACAGACTACTTATACGGAGGTCACTGGTAGTGCAGTTCCAAATTGAATGTATTGAATCAAAGAGTGAACCGAATCAAACTCAGTACAGCAAGTTTGTACTTGAGCCATTAGATCGGGGTCAGGGCACCACTATTGGTAATGCTCTACGGCGAGTATTGTTGTCTAACCTAGAAGGCACAGCAATTACAGCAGTCCGCATTGCTGGTTTGGTACGGTCAGAAAATATTCGCGGTGAAAAGGGCGAAACCCGTTTTACCACTGTTAACCATGAGTTTGCAACTCTGGTAGGCGTGCGGCAAGACGTGCTTGAGCTGCTGCTGAATATGAAAGATGTGGTACTGAAAAGCTATACTGCTCAGCCCCAGATCGGTCGCTTAAATGTGACTGGTCCAGCCCGCGTTACTGCTGGGATGTTTGAGCTGCCTTCCGAAGTGGAAGTAGTAGATCAAAACCAGTACGTGGCCACGGTTGCTGAAGGTGGCAAGCTAGAGATGGAATTCCGCATTGAACGTGGCAAGGGCT
This sequence comes from Synechococcales cyanobacterium GL140_1_metabinner_5_sub, assembly GCA_025359065.1. Lineage (GTDB taxonomy): Bacteria > Cyanobacteriota > Cyanobacteriia > Cyanobacteriales > Chamaesiphonaceae > JAAFHZ01. The sequence goes on from JANYHM010000045.1 coordinate 80,690, forward strand.
ATCGATCGGTGGATAAATTCCGGGAGCAAGGCTTGGCGATGGATTTACTGCAAATTGATGCAGTGTTTATGCCGGTCAATAAGGTGAACTACCTAGTTGAAGATGTGCGAGTTGATGGTTGTCCTGAAAGAGACCGCCTGATCTTAGAAGTCTGGACTAATGGCAGCATCACCCCTCAAGAAGCCCTGAGCGAATCGGCGAAGATCTTGGTGGATTTGTTGAATCCGCTCAAAGATATTAGCCTGGAACCCTTCGAGCCGGAGTTTACTTCCGAAGAAGATCCTGCCAGCCAAGTGCCGATCGAAGAACTCAACCTGTCGGTACGTGCTTACAACTGTCTGAAGCGGGCGCAGATCAATTCGGTTTCCGATTTGATGGGCTATTCCCAAGAAGACCTGTTAGAAATCAAGAACTTTGGCCAGAAATCGGCAGAAGAAGTCATTGAGGCTCTACAGCGCCGTTTGGGCATCATGCTTCCCCACGACAAAAACCCTAAGTAAGTAGACCTTTGCCGTTGGATGGGGTTCGGCTCACATCGGCTTCGCTCAGTGCAAGCCGCTCACCCAACCGGATTTCTGGCTTCTTGACTAAAATCCTAACAAACTAACTAACAGGAGAACAATATGCGTCACGCTTGCCGCGTGCCCAAGCTGGGCAAACCAGCCGATCAACGCAAAGCGCTACTGCGCAGCCTTACTACTGAAGTATTGCGCCACGGTCGGATTACTACCACCAAAATTAGAGCTAAAGCTGTCCGCAGCGAAGTTGATCGCATGATCACTTTGGCTAAGTCTGGCACTTTGGCCGATCGCCGCAGAGCAATGGGTTATGTTTATGATGAAGGGGTTGTTGCTAACCTATTCACCGAAGCGCCTACTCGTTACGCCGATCGCAAGGGCGGCTATACCAAAGTTACGACTACCATGCGACGGCGTGGTGACAACTCCGAAATGGCTATTTTGGAGCTGATGTAGTTTGCCTGAGGGTTTGCCCAGTAGTTTGAAAGAACGGTTGGTATTGCCTAAGGGTGAGCGACAACGAGTGGCTTTGGCTATTCAATACATCGGTACCCATTTGCACGGCTGGCAACGTCAGCCCAACCAACGCACCGTCCAAACTGAAATTGAGGGCATTTTAAATAGCGTCGTGCCGAATCAACAAATTCGTGTTCACGGAGCTGGCCGTACTGACAGCGGAGTTCATGCCGCCGCCCAGATTGCCCACTTTGATGTATGTAGCCCGGTGCCCACCGAAAACTGGAAGGCGATTTTAAACACTCGTTTACCAGACGACATCATGATTCGCGGCTCTGCCCCTGTGCCTGATGACTGGCACGCCCGCTTTTCTGCCCAGTGGCGGCGCTATCGCTACACCATCTATACCGATGCCTTGCCCAATTTGTTCTTGGCTCCCTATAGTTGGCATTACTACCACGCTCCTTTGGACGAGGGTTTAATGGCAAAAACGCTTCAGCCCCTGCTCGGTCGTCATCACCTCAGTGCTTTTCATCGATCGAATTCGAGCCGTCCCCATTCGTGGGTAGATGTGCAAGCGGTGAGCTGTCGGCGTTCTGGGTCACTAATCCAAATCGAAATCCAAGCCAATGGCTTTTTGTATGGAATGGTGCGCTTACTGGTCGGACTAGTGGTTAAAGTCGGTGCTGGCGAATTAGATCCTGAGTCATTCACTCATATCTGGCAGCAGGAAAACCGCCCAGCGGTGAAACACTCTGCCCCCGCCAAGGGTTTATGCCTACTACGAGTTGGCTACCCCTACACACCTTTCCCCGAGAAAGTTTGGTTCGATACTCAGCCGCATTGGTTACTTCAACCAGCCGATCACACTTCTAATTTTTAGAGTTAATTATGGAAAAAACTATCTTGCCCACCCCAGAGACGATCGATGCCAAATGGTATATCGTCGATGCCGCTGACCAACGCCTTGGTCGCTTAGCTACTGCTATTGCGATGGTGCTACGCGGTAAGAACAAGCCTACTTTTACTCCCCACATTGATACTGGGGATTTTGTGGTGGTTATTAATGCCGAAAAGATTCAGGTAACTGGTAAGAAAAGCACTCAAAAGCTTTACCGTCGTCACTCTGGTCGTCCCGGTGGAATGAAGACCGAGACTTTTGCCAAGCTGCAAGTGCGCATCCCCGAAAGAATCATTGAACAAGCAGTTAAGGGCATGTTGCCTAAGAACTCTATGGGCAGACACCTGTTCACCAAAATGAAGGTGTACGCCGGAACTGAACACCCTCATGCTGCTCAGAAGCCTGAAGTTATGACTGTTAACACTATCCCTGGAGGTAACAAATAATGCAAACCACCGATAAAAGCGGCAAGGCTATTTACTGGGGCACTGGTCGGCGGAAGGCTGCGGTAGCCAGAGTCCGGTTGGTACCGGGTGAAGGTAAGTTAGTAGTTAATGGTAAAGAAGGTGCTTTGTACTTTCAGTTCAATACTTCTTACCTTTCGGCAGCTAAAGCTCCTTTAGAAACATTGGGCTTAGAAGGCTCTTACGATATTTTGGTCAACGCCCATGGTGGTGGTTTGACTGGTCAGTCTGATGCGGTGAAACTTGGTGTTGCGCGTGCTCTGTGCGAACTCAACCCTGAGAACCGCAAGCCTTTAAAGGTTGAGGGCTATTTGACTCGTGACCCCCGCTGTAAAGAGCGGAAAAAGTACGGTTTGCACAAAGCCCGGAAGGCTCCTCAGTACTCCAAGCGTTAATTTCATTCACCAATTTTTTTTAACATCATGGCTAAACCAGATATCCATCCTACTTGGTACCCCGATGCCAAGGTTTTCTGTAACGGAAAAGAAGTTATGACCGTGGGCGCGACTCAGCCAGAACTGCACGTTGATGTGTGGTCGGGCAATCACCCTTTCTATACTGGTAATCAAAAGATTATTGATACTGAAGGTCGGGTAGAGCGTTTCCGCAGTAAGTATGGTTTAGAGGAACCTGCTGCTGAAGCTCCTAAAGCTGAGTAGTCTTTGATTCTGTCAATATTAAAGAATCCATGCCATGTTGGTGTGGGTTCTTTAATATGAATGGCTGGTCAAACTTGGTCTAATAATCTTGGGGAGTAGAGAGATTGTTACAAAATATTAGGAAATCGTCTATCGATCGAGTAAGAGCATTTACACTGAAATCACTTCAGTCTAAACACCCAATTTAGGTGTTATGTGGACGAACGTCGGCATATAATACACCTGATTTTAGGGGGATATGCTGAACCTGTCAGTATATCCAATTGTTTTTCTGACACCGAAGTTAACAGGGTGCTGGTCAATCTAGTGCGGTTCAACTTAATCATTATCTTGCTCCGCATAGAGGCACTCGTGGTTGAAGATTACTTGTTAGGCTGAGCAGGAATCTCTGGAATGTACTTTTTCAGAGCGATCCATGAGGTGAAAAGCTAAGATAAGAGGGTTAAGCCCAAGAAGACGAAATACTGAAGATCAATGCCAGAACCAGCGAAACAGCAAAGCAATCCATTTTCTGCGGGAGGCGGCGGAGTAAATTTTGAAACACGGGTTCAAGCAGCCTTTACTGTTCTTATGCTGTCGGGTCGGCTTGCGCCCTGCCTACCACCATTTCCAATTACAAAAATAAAACTTCAAGGGCGCTATGCGGGTTTTAATACTGATGATTTTATCGTGTTTGCTAAGCAGCCAGAAACAAAGGGAGAAGCAAGGTTACTAGCTCAAATCAAGCACGATATTAGCATCACAGCAGGAGATACAACATTCGCCGAAGTCATTCAAAGTACCTGGAATGATTTCAAGGACGAAAGCTTCAATCCCAGCACTGATGCTCTTGCCCTAATCACAGGTCCTCTGAGTGCAACTGACATAAACGACGTGCGACCTATTCTGGAGTGGGCGAGATGCGCTGAAAACGAAGAAGAATTTTTCACCAAAATTAATACTGCTAACTTTAGTAGTAATGCAAAAAGGAAAAAGTTGGAAGCGTTCAAGACGCATTTGAAGACAGCTAATGGTGAAATGGATGTTTCTGGCGGGCAGTTCTGGGAATTCTTAAAAGCCTTTCATCTTATTGGTTATGATTTAGATACAGAATCAGGTAGCACATTATCCTTACTTCATTCTCTGATTGCCCAATACTCAAATGAAGCTGCACCCTATTTATGGACGAGAGTTGTTGATGCTATTCAAGTTGCCAACCAAAATGCAGGAACTGTCACATTAGGGACTTTGCCAGCAGACATCCGCACTTCATTTAGCACTATGATTTCCTCTAGTTGGTCATCAGATGTCACCAAACTTGAGGAACATGGCAACTATATTTTGGGTGGTATGAGGACTACTATTGGTGGAGTTCATATCGAGCAGCCGGATGTATTCTCTGAACTGCTCGGTTTGACTGAAACCTCTAGCTTCATTCTTGTTTCCGGAGAGCGTGGTTCTGGAAAATCTAGCTTGGCACGAGCATTTTCGGACTACATTAGTAAACGCGCTCCTGTATTCTGTCTACGCACTGAGGATTTAGAACAGTCCCATCTTGACAATGTTTTTTCAGCAATGGGCTTAAGAAGTTCACTTCTTGATTTAGAAGCGGGTTTCGCTTTAATGCCCAAAAAGTACTTGATCATCGAGTCGCTTGAAAAGCTCCTTGAGTTAGAGAAAACAACAGCGTTTACAGACTTGCTTCATTTACTGAGCAAGCATCAAGGTTGGACTGTGATTGCTACTTGTCGTGACTATGCATATCAACAAATAACATTTAACTATCTTCAGCCTTTTGGAGTTAACTTTAAAGCACTTACATTAAACGGTTTTAGTAATGATCAAGTTCAGAATCTATGTGAACAACTTGAACCCTTGCAAAAAATTTCTGACAATCCGAATTTGAAATCGTTGCTAAAATCTCCGTTTTTTGCGGATTTAGCATGTAGGGTTCTTCAAACCGGAACGGAATTTACGTCTCAAGATGGTGAAAAGGAGTTCCGCATTGCAGTCTGGCGAAATGTAATTGCAAAAGAACAAGCGCGAGCAAATGGAATGCCGCTTAAACGAAAGCAAGCCTTCATCAACGTTGCAGTCAGTCGAGCCAAGAAAATGGTCTATGGAGTTCCTGAAGCTGAGTTCGATGTTGATACTATATTAAAGCTCGAAGAAGATAACTTAGTTCGTCGCGATTTCACGAATAATCTTGTTAGTCTATCGCATGATGTTCTAGAGGACTGGGCGCTTGACCAATATATTGAGGATGCTTATCATTCAGCTAAAAAACAAGATTTCCTTGATGCAATCGGTCATGAACCCGCAATAAGCCGTGCATTTCGATTGTGGCTTCATCAAAAGTTAAGGTGTGGCGAGAATGTTGATGATTTTGTGCGCTTTGTTCTTACTAGTCAAGACATCCAGAGCTATTGGCAGGATGAAACTATTGCTGCGATACTTCAAGGCGATAATCCAGATGAATTCCTCATTTCTTTAAAAGATCAGCTTTTTTTAGATGATGGAAAACTTCTGAAACGTTTTTGCTTCATTCTCCGAATAGCTTGCCAAACACCAGGTCAAATATTCACTTCCAAAGTTAAACAAAGTGATGATAGATCTTTCGTTGATACCTTACTTCTTAAACCCTATGGTCAAGGCTGGAAAGCCATGATTGGTTTTCTATTTGAAAACAGAGCTTCTTTATTTGAGGGTTTAATACCACATGTAACAGCAGTCCTAAATAATTGGTCTTCTCTATTAAATTTAAATGAAGACCTACCATTACCAGCTCTTGAAGCAGGGTTACTAGCTCTTCACCTCTTAGCTCCTCTTAAGGAATCATATAGAGATGATGGCGACAGGAAAAAACTGCTTAGCATTATCATAAAAACTATTCCGGTGATACAGGAAGATTTCTTAAGTCTTTTAAACACTGATGTTTTTGCAGATCAGGAAGAAGTTCTACCTAGTGATGTCGATAAGAACAAAGAACTAGAAGAACGTTTGCAAGCTATGGGAACTAGCTTAGAAAAGCTTTCGCAACCTATTTTTGTTGATGATTTTGATGACGATTTCAGGCAATCGCGCCGACCACATTATGTTGAAGAATTTTGCGAAATGGCGTTTCAGGGCGTTGAAGCCGCTTTCTTTTGTAATTATGACCCAGATACTCTAATCAAGTTGGCACACTTTGAGTGGTTATTTAAGAAATCCAAGAAAGGGCATAGTTACCGTTACAGCAGTGCCGTAGGAGTAAATCATTACTTTCGTCTCCACGAATATCGATATAAGTTTTCTCCTGCGAGTGGAGCTAAAGGTCCATTTCAATATCTTTTGCGTTTCCACCCAAGAAAAGGCTTAGACTTTATCTTGAAGCTACTTAATATTGCGGCAGAAGAATATGCTTGTTCAGACTTAGACGCACCAGATCGCTACTCATCGACACAACGCGATTCTTCAAAGCCAGTCTTTGAGCCGTTGACTATACAGTTAAACGATGGAACTAAAATCCAGCAGCATTACTCTGGCCGCCTTTGGGTTGCATATCGTGGGCATTCTGTAACTCCTTATTTGTTGCAGTCTGCTCTCATGGCGCTTGAAAACTGGCTGATTGCATACGCAGAACATCCTGAATCAGATCAGCTAGAGTGGCTATTTGACTACATTTTGCGGAATAGTAATTCCGTCATGCCTACAGCAGTTTTGGCTTCTGTAGCAACAGGTTTTCCTGCAAAAGTTGGGAAATCTGCACTACCACTTCTACGTACTGCTGAGCTTTATCATATGGATCGAGATCGAACTATTCATGAATGTGGCGGTAATGAAATTGATTGGCATCGTTCTAGTTTTGATGCACTCTCTGAACTTTATTCAGAAGAGAGGCGTACTGCCGCTCTGCGTTCGTGGCGAAAAGAGGATTTAGAAATGCTTGTTGTACGCCTTCAGTTTTCAGAATGGAGAGATGAGGCGCTTGCTGCAATTGATCTGTTACGTGCATCTGAACCTCAGGATGAAACAATGCGATTCCTCTTGCATAGGATTGACAGTCGTGGCTGGAAGCCTATTGAAGACCAAGAGAATAACAGAATTATTTTCGAGCCTGAAAGCATAGAACCTGATTTAAAGGATATTCAGCAGCAAACTATAGAAATGATGCAGATCCCAAATCGATTCAATGCACTTTATTTGTGGTCAAGAAAAACATTTGAAAACGAGCCGCTAGAGACTGAATACTACGCAACGTGGCATGAAGCTCTTGCTGAGACAAAAGAGCTTTTTGAAGAACTTAAGGCTGGTGCAGTAAGTAATCTAGCAGCAATGTACTTTAGTAGTATTGTTACAGTGGCAGCGGTTTTTGTACGAGACTATTCAAGTGAACTAAATAAAGAAGATTTTTTGTGGTGTGCTCAATTAATCATCCAAGCAGTTACGGTGAATGCAGATATTGTAGATGCGACAGATCGCGATGGTACATCTGCTGCGGCATCTGTTCTTCCAATTCTGCTGGATTTTGCCTCTGAGGGGCAGGAGAAGTTTCTCGTTAAAAAAATAATTGCTATTGCCTTAACACACGTTAATGAAAATGTTCGGCATAAAGCAGCAGAGGGTGTCAGAAATCATCTTTGGCAAAGAGATTCTGAGTTTGCCCAAAAATGTATTATTGGGGCACTTGACTATGCCCGTTTTGAACAAGACCGATTAGTAAAGAGACAAATATATAGCCTAGAGGGTGCTGATAAAGAGGCTGAGATTACCAAGCTACAAGAAAGGAAAGATGAATTTCGTGAACGCTTTGTAACCAGTGAGATTTCTGGTGAACTTGAAAAAATAACCCTACAAGTCTATAGCTATTGGTATCTTTTAAGCCCATGTTTGATGATACCAGATGGCTCAAGAGAATCTAGTCATATCCAATTGCTATCTAACATACTGATTCTCTTCTTTGAATCTGAGCAGCACAAATACACTCACATTTCTGAAAGAAATAAGGACTTGGAGATCCATTATGAAATTCTATCTGCTTTCATAGAACGTTTTGCAAAGCATGTATTCTGCCTACATGATTTAAATTTTCAACCCTACCTTGAATACCTTATAAAAGGTTGCGATATGGCACCTGAATTCATTCATTCTTTAGCTTTGCAAGTGGGTATAATTACTGAAAGAGCAAATAAGAAGGAAGTCTACTGGCAACTATGGAAAGAGTTGTCGCAAAAGTTACAAGAATTAGCGATAAGACTTCCTGACAGTAAATCCAGATCTACACAACAAGATAGTAGACAAAAGTTAATTCGCAGCATGTTACGTGCTGATGCTTTCTGGCAGAAAACAGATTATGAAAATCAAGATATTGTACTTGGGAAAGAATTGCTACTTGAATTCGCCACAAATACTGGAAATAACCCGGATGTGTTTGAAGCATTAGCCTCACTTATGTACCACTTTCGCTTAATCTTCTTTGAGCCAGGAATACACATTCTCTCTAGACATCAGAGAGAACAAGGCGGAACTCATCTATTTTCAGGGAGAAATTCTGCGTTCTATTTAGAAATAGCCATTCAATATTTTCTACAGATCGATCAAGTGGGACATTTATCAAGAAATTTGCATGAGTCATGTTTGATTCTGCTCAATGCAATTGTCGAAACTGCTTCCTCAAGAGGATATTATCTCCGAGAGCATCTTATTCGATCTCGTAAAATATTGTGAGTCTAAATTTTAATTGTGCAAGTAAAAATTATTGCCGTAGAAGTTATTTTCTGTGTGTGCAGAACTTCGTCGTTAAAGTTGTTGCTTTCCTGTGTGTGGCAGAACAACTCTCTCATTAATCCAGTGCTAGGTCTTACGAAGTGAAGATCCTATGAAGCGACAGATCATCTCTCTGAGCTAAGATAGTATGGTTAAGTCGCGAAAAGGTTAAGCTGATGACAGTTCGACAGCCCCGCTATAGCAAGGAGGAATTTGCCCAACGAGGCGACACGATTTATGAAGCTCAGATACGATCGCAAGTCGAAGAAGGAAATCATGGCAAGATTGTAGCGATCGACCAAGAGAAATCCAGAAGCTTTGAGGTTGGCCATCCAAAGGCAGGTAATGAATAAAGAGGCGATCGAAGAGAAAAGTAAGTAATAAATACGGCACCTTTTACCAAACTGAGGGAGAATTAGTCGGTGTAAGGTTCTCTAGTAGCTACTTAACCGGAACGTTAGAAAAGATTGTTACAAAATATTAGGGAATCATCTCTTGATCGAGTAAAAGAGACGCTGCGAGGTTTAACATCTCTTATAGTTCTATGTTCGCCAGAATCCGTTACAAGTCCGTAGGTTAATTTTGAATCTATTGATGCCAAAAAAGCGTAGGCTTTTCATAATGCTGTCTAACGGCTTCAATTACGGTACGAGGAGTTGTAATCCGTGAGATTTTTGTATGTATGATGACACTTGTCGATTTCTTGCTGAACACTTCTCCGCCGACTTCGCTAGTTGGCTGATCGGTGAATCTATCACCCTGACAGAAATCAAGCCTTCGGAGCTTTCCCTCGATCCAATTCGTGCTGATGCCCTAATCCTAATGGAATCAAATGATTCTATTCTGCACCTAGAGTTTCAAACCCTCCCCAAGCAGAATATCCCATTTCGGATGTTGGATTATCGAGTTCGCGGCTATCGAAAATATCCAAACAAGATCATGAGGCAGTTTGTGATTTACCTACAACAGACAGGCTCCGATCTAGTCAGCCAGAATATTTTTGTGATGGAACGAACTCAACATGAATTTGAAGTAATTCGTTTGTGGGAGCAGCCACCATCGCTTTTTCTCCAATATCCCGGACTCATTCCCTTTGCGGCTCTAAGTGATACAGTGGATGTAGAGACAACATTAGGTCAAGTTGCCCAGAAGATCGATCAGGTTTCAGACCCTGAGATAAAAGCGAACTTAATGGCAGCATCGGGCATTCTAGCTGGGTTAAGATTAGAAGATGAGGTAATTTATCGCTTACTGCGGAGAGATATCATGCAAGAATCTACTGTCTATCGTTCAATCCAGAGAGAGGCTCAAGTAGAAAAGGCTCAATCGATCGCGCTCAATCTTTTGCGAGGCGGCGTAGACATAAATCTCATTGCATCCTCGACAGGTTTATCGATCGAGGAAGTCCAACAACTTCAACAACAAATGAATACAGTTGGGCAAAGCTGAATCCAACTCAAGAGGCAAGAAAATGATTGTTGATACACAGCATAACAATCCGGTTGGATCGGACTGTCGAAGTTGATCGTTGTTGCTGCAAAATCGATCGCTAGCTGATCAACCGAAACGTTAGAGTTGTTGCTTTCTTGTGTGGCAGAACAACTCTCTGATTAATCCAGTGCCAGGTCTTACGACGTGAAGATCCTGTGAAGCGACAGATCATCTCTCTGAGCTAAGATAGTATTGTTAAATCGCGAAAAGGTTAAGCCGATGACAGTTCGACAGCCCCGCTATAGCAAAGAAGAGTTTGCCAAACGAGGTGATGCACTCTATGAAGCTCAGATACGTTCTCAAGTCGAAGAAGGAAATCATGGCAAGATTGTGGCGATCGACCTTGAAACCGGAGATTTTGAGATAGATAAAAGCGAAATTGCTGCTTGCGATCAACTCGAAGCCAGTCACCCTGAAGCTCAAATTTGGATGGTTCGCATTGGTTCTCGTCATGTCCGTCGATTCGGCGGACGCACGAAGAGAGCCGTATGATCTCTGGAATTGTCAACATGGACTTTGAGCCAGTTATCCCACTTTCAATCTGTGGTTCTGATAGCAAAGTTCATATCCAGGAAGCGATTACCTCCGGTAGAATACGTCAACGTTGACATTGGCTTCAATGGTTGGCTTTCACTGGCTCCCGATTTAATAGCTGAACTGAATCTAAAATGGAAGAGATCAAGTTAGCGTGTTCATGCCTGCGGTAGATAGACTATCCCCAAGTCCTGATAGAGTAGGTGAGCAGCAACAGACTAACTCCTGTGAGTCAATACAGACATGATCGCTTTGCCAAACTCTATGTCAAAGCACTCTACAAAACCAAAGGCAACGTCCGAGAGAACATCCCCGTCCGCCGTGACGAAGACCTAGCCATCGACCTGCTTTTTGTCGCCGATGTCCAGAGCCTTGCATGGCAAACCGAAGACCTCGGCTGGTTCGATAAACTCATGGCCGTACATTCTACAATCATTGTGGAGCATTACAGCGGCTACCTGAGCCTTGACCATCTTGACCGTTGCCAAACTCGCCGAAACCTTTATTGGCAGGAGCGATCAAACGAGTTGAAGAAGACCCTGAAAAGCGGCTCTGCGTACAAAGAAGCCCTCAAACGCGAAAAACCCTTCACATGGGTTCTCGCAGTCAATTGTAGCCAGAACACCCTGAGGAGTTGGGCAGCCCAACCAGATCCCGACCTAGGCGAAGGGGTTTACCGCTTGCCCCCAGCCACCATGATGGGCATCGTGGTTTTGGAAGAACTGCCCGCTGGTTCCGAGACCCTGTGGCTGAAAATGCTCAGCTCTGGCCGAAGCTGCCAGCAGGCGTTTAGTGCGATCGAGCAACTCTCTGGTAGTCGCCGGGAAAGAAACGATATACTCAGAGTATGTGCCCAGTACGCAGCCTACTTAAAGGAACGGGATCCCCAAGAACTCACTACGGAGGAGAAAACCATCATGAGAACTCTAGAACAAATAGATACCCTGTTTGACGTGGAAATTCCTGCTGCGGAACAGCGTGGGTTGAAGCTGGGTAAGTTTCAGACGGTGAGTTTACTTGTACGATCGCGGTTTGGCGAACAACCGGAAGTGGAAGCTGTAATTGAACAAATGGCTGTGCTGACTAGTGAGCAGTTAGACGCGATCACTACGAAAATCTTCCAGTGGCAAACCTTGGCTGATTTGGTTGCTTGGTTAGATAGGCTGGAGCTTTAAACCATCTCTGCCAAGTGAAATACCCCCACCTTCTCATCTTTTGGCTGTGGTGCTCCATAAGCGTAAAGCTCGATATTAGGTCGATCGACAGTAATAGGCGGCAAGTAGGAAATTTGATTTTATGGACAGTGTATTTGTTGTATTTCATGAATATGAGATGAGTGCTGGTCACGATGATTCTAAATTTATAGGAGTATACGCCTCTAAAGAATTAGCAGAGGCGGCAGTTACGAGAGTAATTAAGCAGCCAGGGTTCTGTGATTATCCAAAAGGCTTTTCAATCGATAAATATGAGATAAACAAAGATCATTGGCAAGAAGGTTTTGGTGGCCCAGATCCAACTTAGAATAGATCAGGAAGCATATTTAACAATGCCCACACATGCCAACCGTAGAGAATTGATTGGTTCTAACAAATGAGCTATCTACAGCGAGTGATGGACAACTTTAGACCGGCATAAAATCTATCTGGCAATAGAGGCTTAGCGAAAGATCGACACTCATATGGGTCAATACTATGTTCCACTTTGAAACCAGAGATCACCACCCTGTGATCTGAGGAAACCCTTCGTTTTTGATTCTGTCAATATTAAATAACCCACGCCATGTTGGTATGGGTTATTTATATGAGGCAATCAGCTCTTCAGTCACAAGTTTTGACTTTTCAGACATCCTCTTAGCACTACATTAGGATTTTATTGAGCAATGCAGAATGAAAATTCTTTGACAATAGGAATTTTGCCCTGAGCTAAAATGAAATAGTTCAATCGCAGAAAGGTCAAGCCAATGATAGTACAGCAGCACTTTGACCGCCATCAGCATCAGCCCCGCTATAGCAAAGAAGAATTTGCCCGACGAGGTGATGCACTCTATGAGGCTCAGGTTCGATCGCAGGTCGAAGAAGAAAATCATGGCAAGATTGTGGCGATTTGCTAGCGCAACGCTACGCGAAATCTGAATTCAATACTCTGCCTCGTGAAATCACCATGCCCAATGTACTCATAAATCATTGATTAAAACGGCTCAATAGCATTTGTAGCCATTTTCGCTGTTCTTTGATGCAGTTAGGCTCATGCAGATTGGGGAACACTAAACTGTTGTTTGATTTCGGCGATCTCTTCGCGCAATGATTTATTTTCTTGGGTAATTTGCTGAAGCCTTTGAACTTCGGTAGTAAGTTGCTTGATCGCAATATCGATCTGATCTTGCAGCACGACTAAATTCGGTAGAGGTAACTGAACCGCTTCGAGCATTGACTTTTCTGCTGCATCTTTTTGGGCATACCAAGCCTCAAGTTGTGCTTTTTCCTGTGCGGTTAGCTGTTCACCAATCGTCTCGCGATCATGCAGTTGCATTCCAAGTTCATCACTGACCATAGAGACTTGTCCTCTTCAGATTGGTTCTATTTTAACCCGATCCCTTACCACTCAGTTGATGTGGATCGAGAAATTGCCAACACAGTCTAACAAACCCGTTGCACACCGACTGAATTGAGCCGATAATCCCAAGAAGCATCTAGCAGCGTGTGAACGGGAACGTTAGACTAACAATTTGCTAGCCGAAAATTGCCTCACGGGTGAGTGCATTTCAAGTTTCTTCGCGCTACGCGGCTACAAAACTGCTAGGATGTGCGTATGAATTTTGAGTGGGATGAATCAAAAGCAGCGGGCAACCTGAGAAAGCACGGTGTCAGTTTCAAAGAGGCTGAGACTGTCTTCGTCAACCCACTGGCAGTTATTTTTAATGATGAGGCTCATTCAGAGGAACAACACTCCGGACAGTTTTATGAGGAGTGGCGAGAAAAGCTATCCAGCGAGTAAAATACAGTCAAACAAAAAAAAGAGACTGTTCAATGGATAGCCTTCAAGATATTTTAACCGACGCACTGGCATCAGTGGGTCATTTC
>JANYHM010000046.1 GCA_025359065.1 Synechococcales cyanobacterium GL140_1_metabinner_5_sub
GCAACGTCCAGTTGCTCTCTATCGCTATACTTTGGTGTTGGAATCATTACCAGAATAGTCGGTTTACTGCGAACGGTTTGGGACTATACTAAATTATCCATTCATCACAATACCGGAATTCAGCTTGTGAGCGAATCGTTAATTAAACAGGCTGATGTTTTTAGTATTTCAGCCATTTAGGCGTAGGAATATTCTTTTTTCTCCACAAAGAACTTCGCACTGTCCAGCAGAATATTAAAGAAATCTATCAAGACATTGTTGGTACCTTGTCAGCCGGTGATCGCCTCTGCCTAGCTGCCCTCATTCTGAGATGTACTAAGAGAATATCAATCTTCTTGTTCTCTGCTTGAACCACTACAATTCTGGATTTTTGCTGGTAGGGTGAACTTAGCCGATCGATACAACCCATCAAACTCTCGCTGAAAATGTGCGGCTAAGATCGGACTCTCTATTACCAGCAAAGTCTCATCATTTTTATAATTGGCGGCTGCCGACCAATTATGAGAGCCAGTAATCACCGTAGATTTGTCGATCACGGCAAACTTATGATGTAACAAATCACCCACTGGCAACTCCGGGACTCCACCCGTAGTAATTGGTTTCGCCCAAATACGACGCTTGCTCGACTGACAGGGTGTTACTCCCAACATCGCCAACATTTGGCTGTAAGGACGATATGCAAACTCTCGATCGATCAACAATCTCACCGAAACCTGGCGAGCAGAACTAGCTTCTAACACTTCACCAAGCTGCGGTTCCGAAAAAACAAACAGCGCCAGATCAATCTGAGACTTCGATCGACCCAAAACCTGACCAATCAAACCATTAGTAGTCGTCGCCCAATCTTGACTTTTGGCAGATGGGGAAAAATGGATAGTTACCTGACTATCACCCACTGGAATAGTTACCGCTGACCGATCGGGCTTACCAGCCTTAAAATGACTATCTGGCAAACCACTAGGGCCATCACCCCACATTAAACTGAACTCTTGAGCGAAAGTTTGGGCTACCGGAACGCTATTGATCACCAGCAAATTATTCGGATTTCCCCGCGTTTCTCGCCGACTCAGATCCCCATGGACATCACTAAGCGTCCAATTCGCCGAAGTAACGATGGTTTGCTTGCCATCCACCACCATAAACTTATGGTGCATCAAACCACTGCCACTAGAACCATCAGCAGTATCATCAATGATTGGAATGTTGGCATTTGCTAAGATCTTCAGAGCATCTCGTCGATCGATCTCTTCGACACTAAGTTTACCGTCTCCATCAGCATCTACTAACTTAATAAATTCCTGATAGCGACTCCGCTCTCGATCAGAAAGCTTCGCCACATCTGCCGCTGTTAAAGTACTCCAGCTTGTACTATAAGTGTTCTCTAAAATTACTCGCACCTGGATTCCAGCCTGCTGCCGTTTTGCTAGAGCCAAAGCAATCCGAGGCAGCTTAAATTCTTGCACGGCGATGTTGATCGACTGCTGTGCCCGATCGATCTCAGCAATAATAATCGACTCCAAGTCATCACCAGGTCTTTGAATACCTCTATATGGCTCCAGGTAACTGTTAACCGGATTCTGATTGAAAAATGCCTGCATTTGAGGATGCTGGGGTAAAGGTGACAGCTTCGCTAAAGTTTGGGCAGGCCGCGACTTCATCCAGATAATTAATCCGGCCACCAGTAACAAAATTGGGAGTAGCCAGAACTTCGATCGCTTTATAGCCAACAGCATGATTTTGAAAGTTATTGTCTACGCCCATTATTCCCATCAAAACCATGATTTATACAGCCCCACATTACCAAATGACGAAACTATGGATTGATTTCAATGTGACCCAAAAACAGCTAGGCTAAATTAGCGAGTTTGATGCTCGATATAAATTTAAAAATCTTTGCCAACCAAATCTTTGCCAACCATGGCGCAAAAATCCCATGCCTGAAGGTCCAGAAATTAAATTAGCCGCCGATAAAATCGCTAAAGATATTGTCGATCGCCCCCTTACCGAAGTCTCCTTTGCCTTTGACCACCTCAAATCTTTTGAACCCGCGCTCACCGCCGCCCGGATTGTCTCTGTCACTCCTAAAGGCAAAGCCCTGCTGACTCGCTTCAACAACCAGCTCAGCATTTATAGTCACAATCAGCTCTATGGCGTTTGGTACAGTCGACGCTCCTACGATTATCCAGCCACCAATCGACAGCTTAGGCTGGCCATTCATACCGAAAAGCGATCGGCCTTACTCTACAGCGCCTCAGATATTGCGGTGTTAGACGATGACCAAATTGCCGCTCATCCATTTCTGCAAAAACTCGGCCCTGATGTTTTAGAAGAGACTACGACAGTAGAAATGGTACTCGATCGGCTTCAAAGCAAAACCTTTCATCGAAAGGGATTTCCTACACTGCTGCTAAATCAGCATTTTTTAGGTGGCTTAGGTAACTATTTACGCAGCGAAGTTTTGTTTGTAGCTAGAATTCATCCTGCCCTGAGGCCGGTAGATTGCTCGATCAATCAGCTTCAGAAACTAGCTGCCGCCCTTTTAGAACTGCCGCGCCAATCCTACGCTACCAAAGGCATTACCAATAGCTTGGCGATCGTTCAACAGCTCAAACAACGCGGCCAAACCCGCCGCCAATATCGCCACTGGGTCTTTGGTCGCCAAGATTGCCTCTGTCATCTCTGCCACAACGCTATTCTCAAAGATACTCTCGGTGGACGACGAGTTTATTTTTGCCCGAGCTGTCAAGCTAATTAAAATATCCCATACAATAATAATGTAGAAAACTTTTAATTACAAAAACCATATTTCATTTATTTTGATTTCATTTTATTCTCATATTTAATCAAATTGAAAATATGCTAGAAAAACAATGTTATCATCTATTTTAGTACAATTGATAACATTCAATTTACTTCGGAAGCTATTAACGTTAGGGCAGAAAATCGTGTCTATAACATTACAAAAAGTATGAATACATCGCCTTCTGCTCGTTCCTACGCGGTTTTATCCATTGGTGCAGCCATAACTACCATTGCCCTGAAGTTTGGAGCCTATAAGCTGACAGGTTCGGTAGGGTTACTATCCGATGCCTTTGAGTCAATTGTCAACTTGGTGGCGGCAATCGCTGCTTTTTGGGCTTTGTCGTATGCAGCCAAACCGCCCGACGCGGAGCACACTTTCGGACATTCTAAGGCAGAGTACTTTTCTAGTGCCTTGGAAGGATTTTTAATTCTAATCGCGGCTGGCAGCATCGCTGTTGCCGCAGGGCAGCGTCTACTAGCTCCTCAGCCGATCGAGCAAGCTGGATTGGGATTAATATTAGCACTGGTGGCAACGGCGATTAATGGTGGAGTTGCCTGGATTCTACTCCGAGCTAGCCGACGGTTGCGCTCCATCACCCTCAGAGCAGATGCCCATCACTTGCTCACAGATGTGTGGACATCGGCAGGAGTGGTGCTAGGAATTGGGCTAGTGAGCACTACGGGCTGGTACATCCTCGATCCCATTGTTGCCCTACTTGTCGCAGCTAACATTGTTTGGACTGGAGTTAAACTGCTCCGAGAAACTGGATCTGGGTTGCTCGATGCGGCGATTCCTGATGAGGAAAAAAAGCTGATTGAGCCGATCTTGAATACATATCAAGCTCAGGGCATCCAGTTTCACGCGATGCGAACTCGCGTTGCAGGTACACATCGCTTTGTATCATTTCATGTGTTAGTTCCAGGCGCATGGACGGTTCAGCGTGGTCACGATCTCTGTGAAGAAATCGAACATGCGATTGCCCTCGCATTACCAGGCGCAGATGTTACAACACATTTAGAACCCGCAGAAGATCCTGTATCTTGGGACGATCTGAAATTAAGTTAGATCGATACTCAATTTAGCTAGACAGTGAAAAGTTCTTTGTTGACTTAAAGATGGCATTATTCAAAAACAGGTATGGTCAATCGCTAAAGCTTGCTGGCATTTTTAATGGTAGGAAATAAAACCACCTCAGAGCTTGTGAATTTTTAGATCTGGAACCTTTAATTGCTTAATAGCGTCCGCTGGCTGTAATGTATCACTACTCGTCTAAAACAAGATTCTTACATGCATCGATCAATCTTTGGCAGCCGTAAACCTTGGACAATGCTCATTGGACTATTTATTGCTGCTTGTGCAGTGGGTTTATGGTCTTCGACAACAGTTGCTCAGGCTCCACCGGCAGAAACCAATACTCCCGTATGCGCCATCCAATTGGTGCAACCAGCCATCACCAACAAATCTAGCTTCCCTATATATCAAGTAATCAAAGATGCCGGTGTGGCCAGACTTGGCCCTGACGACGACTGTGCGCGGCTCACTCCTCTGCCCAAAGGCACCAAAGCCCGAGTGATTATCACTGCCGAAGGCCCTAATAAATCGCGCCAGCTCGTGCCATGGTCGCAGCTAGACTACGGAGCCTGGATCGAATCTTCGGAATTAATCTTGGCTAACACTCCGGCCTTAGTTAACGCCCAACTCACCAACGTCAGTACCAGAGCCTTAGCCGAAGCTACCGAAATCGTTTTCCCCCTCAGTAGCGCCGTACCCATTCAAGTAGCCCAGGCCGATCGATCATTTAGCCTTACTCTCCACAACACCAGCAGCACCATTCAAACTCTCACCGAAAACAACAGAGTTCAAAAGTGGGGCAATACTGTCAAATTCACCAACCCCGTGGTCGATCGCGCCACTTGGCAAAAAGTCGGCACTGATGCCATTCGTTTCAACTTCCTGCTCAAACCCAAACAACAATGGGGTTATAGATTGCGCTATGAGGGCAATACCTTGGTTTTAGCCCTGCGCCAGCCGCCCAAGATCACCTCCAATATTTCTCAACCCCTTAAAGGCATCAAAATTGTGGTAGATCCTGGTCATGGCAAGGAAGATTCTGGGGCATTGGGTACTGCCAAAGGCGTTACGTACATGGAAAAAGTCTTAAATCTACAGTTATCTACTGAACTACAACAAGAACTACAAAAACGCGGCGCGATCGTTACCATGACCCGCAGTACTGATCTGAATCCATCTTTAGAAGATCGGCAGGTAATAATCAACCAAACAGCGCCCGCTCTGTCAATTTCCATTCACCACAACGCCTCCGATCGAGAAGCTAAAGGCACTTCGATCTATTGGTATCATCATCAGTCTCAAAGCCTAGCTACTAGCGTCTTGAACTATTTTGCCCGCGAAGGCAAGCGCCCAATTTTGAACTCCGGCGTAATTGAAAAAAGCTTTGCTGTGGCTCGCCCCACGTTTGCACCAGCAGTACTGCTAGAAGTGGGCTTTATGACCTCCCCTGAAGAAGTCTTTGATTTGGCACAGCCAGCAACTCAGCAGCGATTAGCTAAGGTTTTAGCCAATGGTATCCAGCAATGGGTAATTGATCGAGCTATTGGATAAAGCGCTGGTTCGGCTTTGCTCACCAGCCGGTTATATTGGCTCCAGTTATTAAATGGAGTCGAACCGATCGGTATTAGCAAATGATTAGGGGCTGCCAAATTGGTAGCCTTTGCCATAAACCGTATAAATTAATTCGGGCATTCCTTCGATCGATAGCTTCCGCCGTAGCAGCCGCATCAGTGCCGCTAAGACATTGCTGCTGGGTGGTTCACCGCTATCGCCCCAGAGCTGATCATGAATTTGTTGATGAGTGACTAGGCGACCAGAGTTGGTAATTAAATAAGCCAATAGCTGCGTTTCTTTTTCGGATAGCTCGATTGTCTTGCCCGAGCGATAGACCAATTGGCTATCGGGATCTAAGGAAATATCGGCGGCGGTAAGTTTGTTGTTAATTAGCTCACTGCCTTGTCCCCGCCTCAGCAAAGCGCGGATTCTGGCCAATAGTTCTCGAAGTTCAAAGGGTTTCACTAAATAATCATCGGCACCGGCATCTAGACCCCTTACTCGGTCATCTAGGGTATCTTGAGCCGTTAAGAACAACACTGGTTTGGTGTTGCCGGTCGATCGCAGGCTTCTGCAAATCTCGATGCCATTTTTACCTGGAAGCACCCAATCTAAAATATACAGATCATAAACATGCTCGATCGCCAACGATGCACCCCGATGACCATCCGCAGCTACATCAATTTGGTAGCCTTCTTGGTGCAGCAGATGGCTGAGAGGATTGGTTAGCTCTTGCTCATCATCTACCAACAAAATGCGCATAGGCAAGATGGGCATAAAAGTCTCTGGAATTGCGAATTTGATGCTAGTTCAAAATACTGATGATTTGGGCAGTTAATAATTAAGGTGGAATCTATGGGTATGATACTGGAGAGAGATCTCTGGCTGCAACCGCTAAAATAGAAAAGCGCTTTCTGCCAATGTTGGATACCCCAACCATTTCTTGGTATCCTACCACTGGAACAGTCTATGCGACTAGTCTGAGATTCTTAGTATATCTCCAAGTTATGTTTTTCCCTTATTGAGGGCGATCGATTCAGCTATGCAACCACCCATTCCTCTAGGAACGATGCTCCAGAAGCGTTACCGAGTGACCAAAATCCTCGGTCAAGGCGGATTTGGTCGTACCTACCTGGCACAGGATACAGCTTGTTTCGATGAACTCTGTGTCTTGAAAGAGTTTACTCCCAACGAACGGGGGCGCGATTCTCTGCGGAAAGCCCGAGAACTTTTTAAGCGGGAAGCCGAAGCTTTATATGCAATTAATCATCCCCAAATTCCCCGCTTCCGCGCCAATTTTGAAGAAGCAAAACGGCTTTTTTTGATTCAAGAATATGCCGAAGGGAAGACCTACGCCAAAATTTTGGGTGAAAGAATTAGGGAATCACGCACTTTTACTGAACAAGAAGCTATTACTTTCTTGCAGAATATGCTGCCAGTATTGGAAAATATCCATGCCCAGGGTATTATTCATCGGGATATTTCTCCCGACAATATTATTTGTCGGGAAAGTGATCAATTACCCGTACTCATTGACTTTGGCGTGGTAAAAGCCGGGGTGACAAACCTAGAAGCTGAAGGTGAAGTGGGGGAACAAGGTACCACTGTCGGCAAAGCGGGTTATGCCCCCAACGAGCAGTTGCAAACTGGTGAAGCTTATGCCAACAGCGACTTATATGCCTTAGCTGTGACCACAGTGGTCATGATGACCGGTCGTAAGCCCGAAAGCCTGATCGACAAGTCCAGCATGAGTTGGAAATGGCAGCAGTGGCTGCCTACGATCAGCCCCTGGTTTGCCAAAGTGCTGATGCGGATGATGAGTTATCGGCCCGCTGCCCGCTATCAATCGGCCAAAGAGGTTGCACAGGCACTCCGATCGGTGGCTGAATTAGTATCCGGTGGCGACAGTCCTGAACTGATTGCGGCGCTAGATGCCTCGGATTCTCCGGGCAGTGGTACTACTGGCAGCGGTGGTTCAGCACCAAATCGCTATACTACCTATAGTCCCAAGCGGCGACAGCGTAGCCCTATTTTAAATAGTCCTTGGATTTTGGCTGGGGCTGGTGGTTTAGTGGCCTTGATTCCTTTTGTTTTGCTCAAGATGATGTTCAGCGATGCCCCCTCAATTCCTCCGAAGCCTCCTAACCCACCGATCGCCAGTGGAAAAACTCCGGCACCAGACAAACCGGCTGTTTCTCCTGGACAAACCAATGCACCCATTTCTGCGGCACCTCAAGTTCTTGCTGCCGAGCAGGTCACAATCACTCCTGGACAGCTACTCACTCGCCAGGGCACGCTCCAAGCTAATCAGGTGATGGTCTATCGGTTAGCTGGCTTGCAGCAAAATCAAACCTTGACTGCTAATGTCAATGGTGGAGTGAAAATGAGCATTGTGGCTCCCAACGGTCAACCAGTAGATTTTCGTGCCACTGACGTTGTTGATTGGAATGGCACTCTTTTAGTAGCTGGCGATTACACCGTGAAAGTAACACTGCCAGATGGTATTCCTGCTGGTGCTTATAACCTAATTCTAAATGCAGCGCCGCCCTCATCTGGTGCCATCAGTCCTAATCCGGCAGCGACCATTAGTCCAGTGGCAGCGCCCACCCCTCTAGTACCCAGTAATACTATTCCTCCTAGCAATCCCAATAAATAGTTGTGCTGAAGACTAGGGCGCTAGTTTTGGGGTTAACGTTGGTCTGCTTGGGACTAACGGTTGCGGCTGCCTATGGGCTAGGTGGCATCGATCGACAGATTCTTGCCCATTGGCTAACTCAACATGGTTTGTGGACACCTTTGTTGTATGTTTTGGTCTATATGGTAGCCACGTTTTTTTTGCTGCCTTCTACTCCCTTGAATTTGGTGGGCGGAGCTGTATTTGGAGTGTATTGGGGTACGCTGTGGACGACGATCGGGGCTATTTTGGCTGCGATACTCTGTTTTTGGTTTAGCCGCACCTTGGGGCGCGGTTTTATCCAACGGCGTTTTAGTAGTCGTTGGCAACAGCTCGATCGAGAAATTGCTGAAGGTGGTCTGTTTTATATAATTGCAGTGCGCTTATTGCCGCTATTACCCTATGGTTTGGTGAATTTTGGGGCAGGGGTAAGTGGAGTAAAATTCAAGGATTATTTGTTGGGGACAGTGATTGGTACTACGCCGGGATTGCTGCCATTTATTTTGATGGGTGATGGTCTGACTGATTTACGACGGGGAGACTTGTGGCATTTGACTATTGCCTCGACTTTGATAGCTTTTTTGGTAGCTGGGTCAACTTGGTATCGGCGTAGGTGATAGTTTTGGTTAAACAGCATATCGACTCAATCAAATTGGGCGATTAAAACAGTCAAGACTTCTAGTAGGATGGTGGCTATGCAAGAGCCAATTCCTGGGGATTTAACCCCGTTTCATCCTCCCAAACATCAACGCCGCCGTCCCTGGTGGCTATTTATTGCCCCGATCGTTCCTGTGGCCGCAGTTACTGGCGGTTATATTTCTATGACTCCTGGGGTTAGTAAGCTGGGCGGCATGAATTTATTACCAGCCAATACAACCATGGTTGCCCAAATATCGATCGATCGATCAGACTGGTTACGCGTCAAAGACCTCGGAACTCTAGCTAGTAGAGCGATCTTAGATCGAGAGTTAGCCAAGTGGTCTGAAAAAGCTCTAGGAAGCACCGATTTACTTAAAAGCATTCCTCCCTGGTTGGGCAAAGAAATTTACTGGGCACGGTTATCGACTGGTGATAATTTGGCTTTGTTGTCGATTCGGAATAATCTGCCCGCCCAACCGGGTAGCCAAAGGCAATATCAGGGAGTCACGGTTTGGGAAACAGCCAAAGAATCCAGAGCGGTGATTGCGAGCAAAGATGAAAAATTTTTAGCGATCGGTAGTAAGGTGGCGATCGAGCAGGCTATTGTGGCTCAAAAAGGTCAAAACTTAGCCACTTCCCCTGTTTATGCCCAGATGAATCAGGTGATTACTGGTGGTGACTCGATTTGTCAAGTTTACGTTAATCTGCCGGAGGCACTGGGGAGCAAAAGCACAGCGAAGCTGACCTCCCAAGCCATGCTCATGAATATCTTCACCAAAGATCAGGTGCTAGCTGCGAAAGGGGTGGTATGGAGCAATAAAAAATTAATTCCTAGTAAAAACAGCCCCGGATTTACTACTCAAGTACCGGCCAGCACGATGTTGCTGCTATCTGGCAGTAGTTTAGGAAAACTGTGGGCAGAATATTTACCCTTGGCAGCCAATAATCCAGCGGCTCCGATTCAGCCCCAGGCACTGCAAGATAGTCTGAAATCTAGTACTGGATTGGATTTAAACACCAATATTTTATCTTGGGGCAGTGGCGAATTTGCGGTGGCGATCGTCCCCCAAACTCCAGCAGCCCAAACTCAGATTGAGAGTGGATCGGTAGGTGGCGCTTTGCTGTTGCTCTCTCGATCGACCGATCCAGCAGCCACTGATCAAACTATGAGCAGCTTAGATAAAATCATGGCCGATCGCTATAAATTCAAAGTAGATAAAGCTAATCTGAAAAATCTATCGGTAGTGCGTTGGTCTGCCGCTCTGGGCGGCACTCAGGCTACTCATGGCTGGCTGCCCAATAAGGTGGCATTTTTGACTTTGGGGGTACCGATCGCTGAGCAGTTTTTGCCAAATCCAGATAAATCTCTGGAAAACCACTCGGATTTCCGCAAAGTAATCTCTGAGGGGATCTCGCCCGCCTTCGGCGCAAGTAAAGCTATCGATGCTCAGGTCTATGTGGATGTGAATAAAATGGTTACCAGCGGCAATTTGCCCCTGCAAAAATTCCCGGAAGATACCCAGACAATTTTGCAGGCGATTAATTCGATCGGACTGGTGAGCAATGCGGTTAATGACCAAGCCAACCGCTTCGATCTGGCTATTTATCTCAAATCTGTTACAAAATAAAATCCTAATTCAACGATATGATATTTCTACTGCTTGCTTGCTTCATTATTGGGATTTTCCTTATACCTTATTGGTTGATTTCAGCAAATCCATTGCCTACACCATCAGGACAGTGGCAAGTAGGTACATCTAACTTTATTTGGAATTTACCCAGTCACTCTGGTATCATTGCCAAAATTTGGTATCCAAGCAGTACTAAACAACATAGTCATAGTCCTTACATCGACAATCTCGATCGAACATTGTCGGCAATGACCACAGGACTAAATCCTCTATTCAAGTTCATTCTAAAGCTTTATCTTGGTCGAATTCAGGCTCCGTCCGAGATTAATGCAACGTTAGCTCAGAGCCAAGATAGCTTCCCAGTAATTCTCCTTTCACCAGGTTTTGGTAGTGTTAACTTTTTGCATACCTTTTACGCATTAGAATTTGCCAGCCATGGTTTTATTGTCATTGGTGTCAATCATCCAGGGCAGAGTTCTGGGACTTTGCTAGTTGATGGATCGCAAGTCCCATTTAACCAAGTCGACTTCAATGATGTCGATCGTCTGGAAACGCTAATTGCTAAAACTATTCCACAAAAAGCAAATAATCTATCTGCCATTGTAGATGAAATAATTCATCTACATACCACTACTGATTCGTGGTTGTATCAAAAAATTGATCTAACTAAAATATTTACTGCTGGGCATTCAACTGGCGGTTCTGCTAGTTTTTGGGCTTGTGGGACAGATTCACGAATTGCCAAAAGTGTTAATCTTGACGGCTTTCTTTACATGGATCAGATTGACATTGCTGCGACAGGAAAAGAATTCTTACTAATGTTGTCCAATCGAGACAAATACAAATATGCGTATCAAGGAAACAGGTCACGAAATAGCTTTGATGTAGTTATGTCAAAAGACAAAATACGGATCGATCAATTTGTATGTCATGCCAATGTACGTGAGCATTTAGTACACTCAGCTAGCCACTTTAACTTCATGGATTTACCGTTAATTCTCAATCCTGTATTTAGTAAGCATATTGGTTTGTTTGGTGAGGCAGATGGACTTGATCTGTTGCTGAAAACATCAGCAACAATAATTGATTTTTTTAACGAGGCAAATTAAATGGTTCACATCAGGAAAGAAGATGAGCAACAAAACAGCGGTCTAACAACGCCCATGCACGCCGACCGCTGAAAGTTGTTCATTATGATATAGAGGTGATCTGATGCGGGTGATGGGCACCGTTAGGCTGCTTTAAGTAGCCATAGCTACCCAACTCTATCAAGGATTTGGTAGACTGTGGATATCATTGGTAATCATTACTGCTACATGGAATTTGAGTGGAATCTAAACAAAGCCGCTGCCAACATCGACAAGCACAATGTCTCCTTTTCAGAGGCTGCGACAGTCTTCGATGACTCTTTGTCCGTAACATTTCCTGACTCCGACCATTCCATTGGGGAAAGCCGTTACGTCATCATTGGAATGTCGGGGTCAGGATTGTTGTTGGTTGTTTCCCACACAGACCGAGAAAACTGCATTAGAATCATTAGTGCTCGAAGAGCTACTCGCCAAGAAAGGAGGTTTTATGAAGAAGACAACTGATGAACTGGACGAACTTCGCCCTGAATATGACTTCTCCCAAATGGCGGGAGGGGTGAGGGGTAAGTACGTGGAAAGATACCGAGCAGGAACTAACTTAGTACTGCTAGAACCTGACATTGCAGAAGCATTTCCAACTGCTACATCTGTAAACGAAGCCTTGCGATCTTTGCTGCCGATCGCCCATAGAAAGCAGCCTAACAAACCGGTTGGAGCTGACTAGCATAGTTGCTTAAGATTATCATGGTGTCGATCAGTAGCTGCTCAACCGGAACGTTATGCAGCTCAAGATATTGGTAAGGGCAGTGATTAAGAGCCTGTCTGTTAAAGCAACACTCCGGACAGTTTTATGAGGAGTGGCGAGAAAAGCTATCCAGCGAGTAAAATACAGTCAAACAAAAAAAAGAGACTGTTCAATGGATAGCCTTCAAGATATTTTAACCGACGCACTGGCATCAGTGGGTCATTTC
>JANYHM010000051.1 GCA_025359065.1 Synechococcales cyanobacterium GL140_1_metabinner_5_sub
GGTTTGGCACCTCGATGTCGGCTCATCGCAACCTGGGGCGGTAGTACGTCCCAAGGGTTGGGCTGTTCGCCCATTAAAGCGGTACGTGAGCTGGGTTCAGAACGTCGTGAGACAGTTCGGTCCATATCCGGTGCAGGCGCAAGAGTATTGAGAGGAGTCTTCCTTAGTACGAGAGGACCGGGAAGAACGCACCGCTGGTGTACCAGTTATCGTGCCAACGGTAAACGCTGGGTAGCTAAGTGCGGAGAGGATAACCGCTGAAAGCATCTAAGTGGGAAGCCCACCTCAAGATGAGTACTCTCATGGCATAGGCCAGTAAGGTCACACGAAGAACACGTGTTAATAGGATGTAGATGGAAGTCCAGTAATGGATGCAGTCGAGCATTACTAACAGACCGAGGGCTTGTCCTCAGTTTTCTTTAAGGATGAGAAAGATTAGAAAAACTTCTTTTGATGGATATGCAGCCTTGAGGGTGTCGGAGACGGCAAAAGCCCTAAGAGAAATGCTTGGTGGTAATGGCGTAGTGGAACCACTCTGACCCATCCCGAACTCAGAAGTGAAACGCTACAGCGGCGACAATAGTTGGGGGGTAGCCCCCTGTGAAGATAGCTCACTGCCAGGCTTAATATTGAAAAGAGAGAAGCCCTCAGATTATATCTGAGGGCTTTATATTATGGAGCATTACCGAATTGTGGATTATTGGACTACTTTGCTGCCATCCAGTTTGATCCCTTACCCATTTCTACTACCAATGGAACTGCTAATTCTATGGCATTTTCCATAGCTTGGGCAATCAAAGGTTGCATAATGGGGTACTCAGATTCTGGCATTTCAAAGATTAATTCGTCGTGTACTTGTAAAAGCATTTTTGCTTGGTATTGAGGCAAGATCTTGTGCAATTCGATCATTGCAAGTTTAATGATGTCGGCGCTAGAACCTTGAATAGGGGCATTTGCCGCTTGGCGGAGGGCGCTAGAATCATTGAGACCTAGGTTGCCTAATGTATCTAAATGGATTTCTTTGATCGGCACACCTTTTAATTTTCTTAATCTTCCACTTTCAAACTGAAAATTACGCCGCCGTCCACAAATAGTTTCCACGAAACCTTGAGAAATTGCCTGCTTCTTTACCAGTTCTAAATAGCGGAAAATACCGGAATATCGTTGATAGTATTTTTCGATAAAATCTTTGCCTATTGTCACGGGCAAGCTAGCTTCTCTGGAGAATTTGCCAGCACCCATACCGTAGATTACGCCAAAGTTAATGATTTTGCCCAGCCGTCGTTCTTCACTATCAATTTCTTCTTTTTCAAATAATAGTTTGGCTGTAATTGTATGAATATCTTGTTTAGTTTGATAAGCCTCTAATAGCACTGGTTCCTGACTAAGATGCGCTAAGATTCGCAGTTCGATTTGAGAGTAATCGGCGGTGACTAAAATCCAGCCTTCTTGAGGAATGAATGCTTTGCGGAGTTGGCGGCTGAAATCGGTGCGGATGGGAATATTTTGGAGATTGGGGTCAGAGGAGGACAGTCGCCCGGTGCTGGTAACGGCTTGGTTGAAATCGGTGTGTACTCTGCCAGTTTGGGATTGAACAAGTTTAGGTAGAGCATCGGTGTAAGTCGATTTAAGTTTAGAAAGAGTGCGATGCTGCAAAATCAGATCTACTACTGGATGTTGACCTTGGAGTTTTTCTAGGGTGTTTACATCGGTAGAGTAACCGGTTTTAGTTTTGCGGATGCCTTTAGTAGGTAGGGCGAGTTGATCAAACAATAACTCAGCCATTTGCTTTGGAGAAGCCAAGTTAAAAGTGCTGTTGGCTGCTTGGTAAGCATCTTTTTCAGTGGTGGCTAAGGTGCCTTGTAACTGTGCTGATAGATCAGCTAAATAATCTACATCAATGCGAATTCCTATATCTTCCATGTCGGCAAGGACAGTTTCTAGAGGTTGCTCGATCGACCGCCATAAATTTAATAGGGTTGGTTCAGCAGTTAGCTCGGCCAGGAGTTCTAAATATACTCCTCTGGTCGCATACGCATCCATGCCGCAGTATTGAGCAACAGCAGGAATGGCTACATCGCTGATGGTTTGGCCTTTGGATACTAGATCGGTGTAGCTAGTAGATTCAATGCTCAGATATCGTCTAGCTAGATCGGTGAGATTGTGGGTTTGGTCGGGATCTAGGGCATAGCTCATCAGCATGGTATCGGCGACTACTCCTGCTAACTCAATGCCTTGATGCCTGAGTATTAATCGATCAAACTTGGCATTTTGCAATACTTTAGGGTGAGCTGGACTTTCCAATATTGGTCGCAGATGTTGCCAAACCACAGTTAAATCTAAGGTCTCACCGTCAGTATGCAGGAGAGGAATATAGGCTACATCGGCGATGTCATTGCCCCAGCAGCAGCCGATGCCAACTAATTGAGCATCTCTGGCAATCAAAGCTGTGGTTTCAGTGTCCCAAGCTACCGGGATATTTTGCTGTTGCTCTAAAATTTTGACTAGTTCTTGTAGTTCCTCTACTGTTTGGATGATGCGAACTGATAGCACCAGGGATTGAACATTGGAGACAGGTGGGCCCTCATCGAAAAACCACATATCGCTGTCAATATCTATTTCGGGTTCGCCACCCAAGGTTTGATGGATGCTGTCGATCGTTTTGAGGAATTTTTGCAGCTCTAATTCCCGCAAAACCGGGGTTACTTCGTTGATATCGAAGCCCCGCATGGCAGTGCTGGCGATCTCTATTCCCAGAGGAATATCAGTGATAATTTTGGCTAAAAACTGGGAGTGGATGGCATCTGCTTGGCCCTCTTGCAGTTTGATTTTTTTAGAGCCGGGGACTTTTTCAATGGATTCATAGACTCCTGCTAAAGTATCAAATTGCTTTAAAAGGTCGATCGCTGTTTTGTCACCAATGCCTTTCACTCCTGGAATACAGTCTGATTTATCGCCGCAAAGAGCTTTATAGTCGATAATTTGGTCGGGGCGCACGGACATTTTTTCTAAGACTGCGGCTTCGTCAAAATCACGGAAGCTGCCGCTGCTGCGTTGATAGGGGTTGCTGGAGAGATAGAGGACGCTGACTTTTCCATTGTCATTAACTAGTTGAAATAAATCTCGATCGCCAGAGAGAATTTTGACCTGATAACCGGCTGAGCTTGCTTGAGTTGCCAGAGTTCCCAGTACATCGTCAGCTTCATAGCCCGGTGCTGTGATCATAGGAATTTTCAGGGCAGCTAGCAGTCGATAGAGGTTTTTAATATCGATAATGAAGTCTTCGGGAGTTTCTACTCGATCGGCTTTGTAATTGACATCGGCTTCGTGGCGAAAGGTTGGTGCAGCTAAGTCAAATGCTACTGCCAAATGTTGAGGTTTTTGGCTGGTGATGACTTCTAGTAAAGATTTGAGAAACCCAAAACAGATGCTGGTGGGAATACCGGTAGCCGTCTTTAACCCACCGTCTTTTTTGGCGTGGGCATGGAAGGCGCGAAAAGCCAGGGAGTGACCGTCGATAATCAGCAGTTGGGGGGTGGTGAAAGTCATGAGAAGTAGTCAGAACTGCTGTATCAGTCTAGCAAATTATGGGCTTTAAGCAAAGTCAGTAGATTGATTGTTAGGCCAAAATGCTACTCTCCATCTGGGTTTTCTTCGGTGTGATCTTCCATAATAAATAACCGGGAGCTAGATTCTATCTAGCTCCCAGCATCGAACAACCCAAATTAAATATGATTAGCGGCAAGCACGGTATTTAATGTGATATACCAAACCGCGATGAGATAGATCGAAGGAATCTACGGTGGCCATGCCCTGACCGCGTGCGCTCATGGAGGCATTGACCCGCATGTTTACGCTGTCGCCACAGGCTGACCAAACATTTGCTACTGTGGCTAATTTATCTCGGACACTGTAGTTTGCTTCGCCATTGAAGTTTCTTTGAAAAACTGGGCCTTTGTTGCCAGCAAAGAAATATTCAGCGCGTAGTGCAGCCTTAGTATATGGAGCTACATAGCCGCGATAATCGGCATCATACAAAGAAATTTGGTATCCCTGGGGTACCTGAATAGGAATGCTCATGTTGCAGCTTTTTCGGCTTTGGCTGGCATTGTTACCCAAGGCAATAAATTTATCAAATAAAACACTTAATTCCTGGCCATCGGGACTAACGCTAACACTGGCAGATTGAGCGGGGCAACCACTGCCACCATAGCTAGCACCCAAGATTTCTACCTTATTATTGCTGGCAAAAGCTGGGGTAATTGGAGCGCTAACAAAGGTAGCGAAAATGAGTAATGCTTTGATGAGTTTCATAGTATTGTCCAGAAAATGAAGATGGTTTGTGTTACAGTGCTAAGGATCGAGTGTGATAAATAGAGAGAGAAACTTTCTATTTACCTTACTCAATTGACGGTGAATCTTGCTTACAACAAGCTGCCGTCGAATGAAAATGAGGATGTAAGCCTTCGGGCTTAACCTACGGCTTTTACGATTAGGTTCAGTAATCGTAAAAGCTTTTACTTTTTCCTTATTTGTTATAAGATGCGATTTGCTTTTCAGAAGTTCCCATTTTTATAACTATAAATATTTATGTTGATTGTTTGAAGTAAATAATATTTTAACAATAGAAAGAGGGCGCTTCAAGTGAAACAATCCCTCTTGATACAGTGCATTTAGTGATGATATATCTGATCAGAATCTATTGGCCGCAAGCGCGATATTTAATGTGATAAACTAGGCCGCGATGAGCCAAATCAAAGGAATCCACAGTAGCCATGCCCATGCCCCGTGCGCTCATGGAAGCATTGACCCGCATATTTACACTGTCGCCACACCCTGACCAAACATCCGCTATTGTAGCTAAGCTATCGCGGGCATCGTAGTTAGTTTCACCGTTAAAAGTGCGTTGAAATACCGGGCCTTTGCTACCGGCAAAAAAGTATTCTGATCGCAGTGTTGCTTGGGTTGCTGGAGCAACATAACCCCGGTAATCGGCATCATATAAAGAAACCTGAAATCCTTGAGGAATCTTAATTGGAATGCTTAGATTGCAGCTTTTGCGACTTTCTAAAGGGCTGTTGCCGATCGCTGCAAATTTATCGAACAACACGCTTAATTCTTGACCATCAGGGCTAACGCTAACACTGGCCGAATTCATTGGACAACCGCTACCGGCGTAGTTAGCACCCAAGATTTCTACTCTGCCGCCAGCAAAAGCTGGAGTTATTGGAGCGCTGGCTAAGGTTGCTAAGATAAGCAAAGATTTTACGAACTTCATAGAAATATTGTCCTGAAAATGAGGTGGAGAATTTAATTATTTGGTATTAATGCAATTGTTTGTTCAGGAACAAGACATTAAGAAAGAGCTTAATCTAAAGGTGACAAACTACTGATCAAAAATGATCTTAGTAAGTCTATTAGATGATTATTTAAGGATTAACAAAGGGTATTTTGATTGGGTTCAGTAATCAAAAAAGCCATTGTTTATTGCTCTATTTGTTTCCCTATGTATACGTAAGATGGAGATTAGCTAAAATAAGTTCCGCGAGATTTCTGCACTACTTTTGGCGATCGGGAATATCTGGCCGAACTGACTTCTGGATAATCCTTTAAGACACCATACCTTCAAGATAAGTCGTTAAGATGGCCTGGATTTCTTGTTGAATTTGTTCAGTGCTACCGCTCGCTGCTACTCGTTTGATTTTGTCTGGGTGAGCCGCAGCTAACTCTTTGTAGCCTTGCTGAACACGGCGATGAAAGGCCAGTTCGGTTTTTTCCATGCGATCAATTTTTCCGCGTTGTCTAGCGCGTTCTAGACCAATAGTCACATCTACATCTAGCCAAATAGTCAGGTCGCTCTCTAGTCCACCGGTGGCCAAGAAGTTGACATTCTCGATGAATCCCCGGTCTAAGCCGCGTCCGTAACCTTGATAGGTAATGGTGGAATCGGTGTAGCGATCGCACAGCACAATGCCCCCTACTTCTAGCTGGGGTTTGACGATTTCTTCTAAATGCTGTGCCCGATCAGCTGCATATAACAGTAGCTCTGCTCGATCGTGTAAGGGATAGTCTTCTTCTTCCTCTAACAATAATTGGCGAATCGCCACGCCCAGGGCTGTGCCTCCGGGCTGACGAGTAGCCATAACTGGCCACTGCTTGCTCCAAGGGCTACTGCGCAGCCATTGGTATGTGCTGGCAATATGGGTGGTCTTACCAGAACCTTCTACGCCTTCAAAAACGATCAGTTTGCCAGAGGTGTTTTCTTTCATTACTTAATTCACTTAGATCGCTGCAATTCGATCGTGATACGACCGCCGAAGTCGGGAATGGGGGCGGCTACTTTATGGAGTTTTAACTCAACTTTTTGCACCAGTTGGTGACTGAGAGCAGCTTGTACCAAAGTTTCTGCCAGTTTTTCTACCAGCGCGAATTTCTGGGTGCTGACAGTCTCTTTGACTTCGCTGATCACACTGCGGTAGTCTAGCGTATCTTCGATGCGATCGCTTTTACCGGCAGGAGCTAAATCTACGTGTAGACGCAGATCTACTTCAAACCACTGGCCGAGAAACCTCTCCTCTGCCAAGTAGCCAGTGTATCCATAACAGCGAATGCCAGTGAGTTGAATAATATCCATAAAGTTAGTGGCTTAACGTCTTCTGCGAGAATTGGGTCTTTTCTTGACTGGTTTTTTCTCAGGTGGAGCAATCTCTGGTGGTGGGGCTTTTGGTTCAGCAGTAGGATCAAAGATATTGGCAAATTTTAAGATTGCTAACTGCTTAGCTAAAATTTTAGTTTCTTTGGCTATTTCAAAAGCACGAATATTACTGAGACTACCAATGGTTCTGAGGTTTAGTAGCGAAAGACCAAGTGGCGTATCGGGGGTGATAGTCTCGATTATGTTCAGCAGACTGTAGGCAACCACATAGGTTTCGGTGCCGATCGTGATGTTTTGACCCTTAGTATAATAGCTAGCTCCAAAACTTCCGCCAGCAGAAGAGTTG
The DNA here is from genome assembly GCA_025359065.1 of Synechococcales cyanobacterium GL140_1_metabinner_5_sub. Lineage (GTDB taxonomy): Bacteria > Cyanobacteriota > Cyanobacteriia > Cyanobacteriales > Chamaesiphonaceae > JAAFHZ01. Next base: position 7,002 of record JANYHM010000051.1, read on the forward strand.
ATCACAGTTTGTAAATTGCCAATTTCTACCGGCCCATTGATCCCAAAGGCTCGCCAATCTGCGGGGATTTCACGTAAGCGAATAGAGGTTGGTACCGCAGTGCCATTCAAGATATTGGCTAAGTTGATTTCTTTGATAGATTGGGCTACTGGGATAGATGGAGCCGCTGGCAATTTTTCTGTTGGAGTTGCTGCTGAAACTGCTGACTGGAAAGGTATCGGTGCAAGTGAAGCGATCGATCCTATGCCAAATATGGTTAGCAATCTCCAAGAGGTTCTCTGGATGTTGGACATGACGTATTGGTAGATGGATTAGCCCGATACATCCTATCACAAACCATTGCCCTCACCCGATTGACCTCAAGGCTATCGAGTAAAGGCAATGTTGGATTTGTTGATATGCTTAGCGGCGGCGACTGCCAAATCCACTAGTACTTCTGGAACTACCAGAACTACCAAAGCTACGGGGCGAGCTATTGTTTAATCTAGAGCGATAGTTGTCAGATTGACCCAAGCGGCTGGTGCCAAAGCCGGAACCACTAGAGCGGTTGCTATCTGCGCGTACCTGTGGTCGAGCTGTTTGACCACTGCCAAAACTACCGCCGTTGTTAAGGCGACCAGTGCTGCGCAGAGTCGTGCGATTTCTGACTGCTGCTGGCTCTTGGTTATAACGTTGGCGATAATTGCCCACTGCTTGATCGTAGGTGCCACCATAGCCACCGTAACCTCTCATGAGGCCACCTCCCGGCTGATAAGCAGGTGGTACATAGTGTTGAGGACGGAAAATGGCGTTTCCGATCGCCTGACCAGCCAATGATCCGGCTACAGATCCGGCAAATGGTGCCCAGAAGCCGCCGCCCTCGCGGCGCACAACGGTTTCTCTTTGGCCAGTTTGAGGATTAGTTTGTTCTTGGGAAACACTGCGTACATACTCGATTTTAAAATCTTCGGGAATGTGCATGGCGGCTTGGCCATTTTCAATTTTGAGATAGGCTTTTTCTTTGGCTGTTGCTTCTTCGTCGGTCAGTCTGGCCATCTGCAAATTGGTATTGCGAAAAACTGGGGGGCTACCGGCAGGGGTATTGAGCAGCATTACCTGATACTCGCCATTGGCATCATTGTAGGTAGCCTGCTGTACCTCATACTTGCCGTCTCCTAGTTTGGTTCCTACATTTTTGGTGGAAAGAACCGAGGAGGGGTTAGAAGGGTTGGTTCTGGTTTCGTTGTTTGACCCACAAGATACAGAAGTGAGACTAACAGAGATTGCCAGGAAAATGATCAGTAACTTGCGCAACATAAATGGAGATTTCATTCTTGGTAATTCCTTGTTATCTTAGCTTGAGTGTTTGAGAACCAGCAGAACATGCTCATAACACTCTAATCTAATCATGTTGATTTAGGCTAACACCAGTACTGTTTTCCGTATCTCGAAAGATATGAGAGTGGCTGGGATGGTATAGGCGCGATCGAGCAGTTTTTACTTGGGCTAGAGCTGGACTAATTAAATACATGGTGCTGCGCAGTAATCCCTGGTTGGCGCTGGTTGCAGCTAGTTGATCTAGGGGGACGATCGAGATTTTGGCATCTGGCCAGCTTACTCGGTAACAAATTGCTACGGGAGTATCGGGTGGGTAATGGAGTAAAAGCTGGCGCTGTGCTTCGGCGATTTGACCGGCTGCTAAGTATAGGCAGAGGCTTGATCGATGTGCTGCTAAGCTAGCCAAAGTTTCGGTGGGGGGCATAGCGGAAGCTCGGCCTTGAATGCGGGTCAAAATAATGGTTTGGACTAACTCGGGGACGGTTAATTCTACTTGCAGCTCGGCGGCGGCGGCTTGGAACACGCTGATGCCAGGAATGAGTTGGCAGGGAATCTGGGCGGCTCGTAATTCTTGCAGTTGTTCGTTGACGGCGCTGTATAGGGTTAAATCGCCTGAGTGTAAGCGTGCCACTGATTTATGGGATTTGCATCGCTCAATCATCAAGGGCACTATTTCTTCTAGAGTTAGGCCGCTGGTGGCAATGATTTCGGCATTGGGCTTGGCGAAACTCAAAATTTCGGTAGAAATCAGTGAATCGGCGTAGATGATCACGTCTGCGGCTTGGATGATGCGCTGACCCTTGACTGTGAGAAGTTCGGGGTCGCCAGGGCCAACTCCGATAAAATAGATTGGTAAATATGTTGAGTCTAGGGGCATGGGTTAGCTATCGATCGACACCTTTGATTTCGATTTATATAGCCAAGCTAATCCTAGGGAACCAGCGGCTACACCAACAAAACTAATCACCTGCGCCATTTTTAGTCCACCAATCATCAAGCTGTCGGTGCGTAAACCTTCGATCCAAACTCGCCCCAGGCTGTAAATGATCAGATAAATCATGAACAAGCTGCCGCTCCGTAGGGGCTGTCGGGATTTGAGACTGCGGAAAAACAAGAACATCAAAATTCCGAATAGCCCTAGATTCCACAAAGATTCGTAGAGAAAAGTGGGATGGAAATAATCTTGATCTCGAAATTCGTCCGGGCGGCGACTATAGGGAATGTATAGCTTCCAGGGTAGATCGGTAGGTGCGCCAAAGGCTTCGGAGTTGAAGAAGTTACCCCAGCGCCCGATCGCCTGCCCCAAAATTACGGAGGGTGCCACCACATCGGTCAGATCCCAGAAGTTAAGCTGTTTGAGTTTGGCAAAGATTATGGTAGCCAGTAAACCGCCCAAAATAGCTCCATGAATGGCGATGCCACCCTGCCAAATTGATGCTAGCTCGTTTAGATGGGTGCTGTAATAGTCCCATTTAAAAAGAACGTAGTATAGTCGGGCACCGGGGATGGCTGCCAGTACTAGCCAGATTGCTAAATCACCGATCGAGTTACCATCAATATTGCGCTTTTTAGCCAAATAAATCGACAAATTCACGCCGATCAAGACTGCGGAAGCAATCAGTAGCCCGTACCAGCGTAGGCTAAAGTTACCAATCTGAAAGATTGTGGGGCCAGGTGAGGCAAAAAGAAGGTGGGTGTACAACATCCTAGACTTGCTGAGGGACTTAGATCATCATAGTCGCCTAGATCGCAATTGACGAATGACGATTCGTGAATCTATTTACCAGTAAATTTCATTTGTAGGGTGAGCACTGCCCACCGCATAGATTTCAACGAAATACAAGAGGCTTATTATTAAATCAACTTTTGCCGTCTAGCTGGGCTGTTTGGCTAGTAAGGGAGCAGCGCCAAGTAATTCCTTGGTATAAGGGTGGGTGGGATTACTAAATATTTGCTTAGTATCGCCAAATTCTACGATCTGGCCTTTGTTCATGACGGCAATTCGATCGCACAAAAACCGAGCCAACCAAAGATCATGGGTGATAAACAAATAGGTAAGATTGTATGCTTCCTTGAGTTCTAGCATTAGGTCTAGTACCTGAGATTGAATGGTGGCATCGAGCATACTTACTGGCTCATCACAGATAATTAATTTAGGTTCGGTAATTAAGGCGCGGGCAATGCCTACCCGCTGTTGCTGACCACCAGAAAGTTGGTTGGGGTAACGATCGATGAATTCTAGCGCCGGAGATAAACCAACTTTATCTAGGATGGTTAATACTTTTTCTCGGGCGATTTCGGGTGTGGCGATTTTGTGGATCAGTAACACATCAGCAATACTGTCACCGATCGTCATTTTAGGATTCAGCGAAGCACTGGGGTCTTGGAAAATCATCTGGATTTGGCGACGGTTGCTCTGCATCTTTTGGCGAGAGAGCTTTGCTAAGTCTTGCCCAGCAAATTCTACTGTGCCTCCTGTTGCCGGAATTAGCTGCAAGATGGTGCGAGACAAAGTACTTTTGCCACAGCCCGATTCGCCTACTAGGCCAAAAATTTCGCCTTCATATAGTTCTAGGTTGACGTTATCGACGGCTTTGATGGTTTTTGTATCACCCATCATTTTTTGGAGGAATCCACTACCTAGATCATAGTTTTTTTGGAGATTGACTAGCTTGAGCAGAGGCTTATCGGTATTTACTGGGCTGTTGCTCACATTACCAGCCTGAATATGCAGGGCTGATTTGAGCAGTTCTTGAGTGTATTCGGCTTGAGGTGATTCAAAAATTTGCTGGACTAGCCCGGTTTCGATCGGCTTACCGTCTTTCATTACCATAATGCGATCACAGTATTCGGCCATCATGGCTAAGTCATGAGAAATCAACATTAAGGCCATGTTGCGTTCTTGGCAGAGTCGAGTTAACTCCCGTAAGATTTCGGCTGATACTCGCACATCCAAGCTGGTAGTAGGTTCATCGGCCACAATCATTTTGGGGTTCAGCACCAAAGCCAAGGCGATCGCTACCCGCTGCCGCATTCCACCGCTGAACTCGTGAGGATATTGCTGCCAGCGACTGGCTTCGATTTTGACAGCATCTAGGGCTGCCAGAGTCCGGGCTTTGGCTCCGGCTTTGCCCAGTTCTGGTTCGTGAGCCAAGACTGTTTCTATGCAGTGTTGACCAATGGTCATTAGGGGGTTCAGTCTGGTCATGGGATCTTGAAAGACGATCGAAACTGCTTCACCCCGAAATTTCCGTAAGCCTTCTGGGTCTAAATCAAAGATTGATTTGCCCTCGAACTGTGCAGTACCGTTTACTAGGGAGCCAAGTGGGAGTAATCGAACAATCGATCGGCCAATGGTAGATTTGCCGCTGCCTGATTCGCCGACAAAGCCTAGTTTTTCACCGGCAGCCAGATCAAAGGAAATATTGTCTACGGCATACTTATTGCTTTTGGGGTAAGTAATCTGTAGGTTTTTCACAGAAAGAATGGGCTGGGCAGATTCGGTCATGGATCTTGTGCCGATGAAAATATTGTGTATTCAGATTACCTTATGTTTGCCTAGCCTTTCACCCTTGGTCGATCGACCCCTGCCGGAAATAACTTTTGTAGACCGGTTTGTCGATCACTAACTTTCTCCTTGACCGGTTTGAGATTCCACAAGGTTTCGTAGAAAAAGAAAGATACCCCGGCTAGCTGCTCTTGGCGAACGGCTGCTACTTGTTCTTGGATTTGCTTCATGGCAATTGGCCGGGGTTTGAGACCGGCTAATACCCCGATCGCCACTGGAATATGAGTTTTGGCTCTTTGCACTTCGGGCTTTTGCATTTCCCATTTGAATCTAGACAAATCATTGCGATATAGCTGAATCACTAACTCTTCTACTACGCCTGCCCGTTCCCAGGCTTCCCAGTCGGCCAAAAAGAACTCTTTAGAAAATTCTTGGGGGTTAGGAGATACCGAAATAATCGCGCGAGGGTTGGCTTTCTTGATGTCCTTGAATAAATCTTTCATAAATGCGGTAACTTTTCCAGCTCGCCAGTTTGTCCATTCTATATTTTTGGGATCTTGGGGTGGATTTTTGCCCTGGTGCTCAGCTTGATACATTTTGACTGTCAGTGGATCGTAGCCATATTGGTAGGGATAGCCAAAGTGATCATCGAGCTGTACGCCGTCTACGTCATAGTTTTTGACTACTTCTACTAGTAGACTTTTGATGAATTTTTGTACTTCTGGGTTTAATGGATTCAACCAAACTCGCTCGTGAGCGCCTTCTTTACTGGTTTTGCTGCCGTCAGCTTTTTGGGTGAGCCATTCAGGGTGGCGTTTGGCTAGGTCAGAACCGGCAGGGTCGCTGGGGGCGGTGGTCATAAAGCCAAATTCAAACCAGGGAATCACGGCCATTTTGGCGCTGTGGCCTCGATCGACGATTTCTTTTAATACATCCCGGCCTGCTAAGCCTTCTTTGGCAGGTAAGGGGCGGCCTAGTAATGTCTCGATCGATTTTTTGGGCATCATAGCTTGTCCGACTTCCTGGGCAGCTATCTTGCTGGGATATAGGCTATATCCCCAGTTCCAGACCACTGGATAGAGGGTGTTGAAGTTGAGCTTTTGCAGTTGGCTGATGCTGTTGCTGAGACGGGTGCGATCGAACAACACGTCACTATCAATATTGGTAATCCAGACTCCTCGGATTTCTGATCTATTGGCAGTTTTAGAAGGCATTGCCATCGAAAATCTTGGTACAAGCAAGATTAAAATGAGGGCAATAGAGCTTAAGCCCATTAACCATCTGTTTTTGCGGTGCTTTGTGCTGTGAAAAGTAGCTGCCCAGAAACCAGAAAACATTGCCGAGACCCTAGATTTACAATTTTTGTTAATAGTCGATCGGACGATCATACTGTGGTTTATGCTCCCGCCGCACCTGACTGGAGTTTGGGCAAGATTTTGCGGCAAGTGGCTAAGTTTTCGCTAGGATCAAGGTATCAAGTCTTCAGAGGATACCTCTCAGAGATATATGGAATTACTTCTTGCACCTTTTGCAGCTTTAGTTATTTTTGCTGCCAGCGGATTTAAAGTCGATCGAGAATACGAGCGCGGCGTTATTTTTCGTTTGGGTCGTACCTATGCGGTTAAAGGGCCTGGCATTTACTGGATTGCACCGATGATTGATCAAAAGGTGCAAATAGATAATCGCACTAAAACCATTAATATTGAGCCACAAGAAACTATTACGGCTGACAGCGTGACTATTAAGGTTAATGCTGTGCTGTATTACCGTATTATTGACCCTACCAAAGCTATTACCCGAGTAGAAAGCTATCAACAGGCCGTCTATCAGATTGCTTTGACTACTTTGCGCAACGTGGTTGGCCAAAATAATTTGGATGACGTGCTGCAAAACCGGGACAAAATTAATGTCAAAGTCCAAGAGATAGTCGATGAAGTTACTGAACCTTGGGGCATCGAGATTGAACGGGTAGAAATGAAAGACGTAGAGATTCCGCCTTCGATGCAGCGGGCGATGGCTAAGGAGGCCGAGGCTCTGCGGGAAAAACGCGCTCGGATAATCAAAGCTTCGGCAGAACAAGAATCTTCTCAGAAACTTACCGAAGCTGCTCAGTTGATTGCGGCTAACCCTGTGGCCTTAGAGCTACGCCGGATGCAGATGCTGACGGAGATTGGTGCTGAAAACAACACTACTACCTTGGTGATGATTCCTTCAGACTTTGTGAATATGGCCAAGCAGTTTGGTGATTCGGTGGCGGCGGCCAGTAAGTCAGCTAATTTACCGCTATCGAGTATCGGCGCTGCGGCATCGTTGCCTGCTGGAACAAGTATTGCCCTGACAGGGACAGCTTCGCTTAACGAGGAAAAATTCGAGAAACCTTGCGCCTCCTTGTCTGTCGGGGAGAATGTCAATAGAATAAAGAGTGATTAAGCATTGAGGACTAACCTGTGATTACCCAAGTATCCGCTACCGATTTATTTCGCGCTGCCTACGAGAACCGTTACACCTGGGATAAAAGCTTCCCTGGTTATACAGCAACCGTTACCCTCACTCAAGGTGATGAGGTTTTTACTGGCAAAGTCCAGGTCAACGCCGACCTGAGCACTGCCGTATCTGGCATTGATAACACCGATGCGGCTGACTCTATTAAGGGTCAACTGCGGGAAGTGGCAATTCACCGCATTCGTCGCACTTTTGAAGAAACTCACGGCAAGAATTCATTTGAGTATGGTGAAACCCTAGCTGATGGATCTGTTGAAATTTTGATTGGTGGCAAATCCAGTGGTGACAAGTATCATCTGCGCAATAACGAAGTTGTGATGGTGCATCGCCATATCCACGGTATTGTGGTGACAATCCATACTTCTAGTAGCCATGACACTGGTGAGGGCTATTTGTCTCATCGTTATGACTCTGTCTATGCTGACCCTAAAACTGGAGCAGCAAAAGGTGGCAAAACTGTATTCACCGACAACTACACAAAAGCTGGCGACTACTTCTTGATGGGTGAACGTATTTTGGAATCTGATGAAGAAGGACAACCCGCAGTTACTAAATTTGAATTCACTGATTTCCAGTTGCTGTCCGAGTGAACGCAGCGCAACATCTAGGCTAACTAACTAGTGCGAATTTTAAGGCTTCTGCATGTCACAACATGCAGAAGCCTTAAAATTTAATTTTGCTGAGAGGCATGAATCATAAAATAACTATGCTGGTCAAGAGCCAGCAGTGCTGAACCGATGAGGCATAGCAAAGCTCGTGATTTTAGAATTTGCCAGCTAAGGCACTAATACATCGATCGCAAATGGCCGGGTGTTCAGCATGAGTACCTACGGTTTCTGAGTAATTCCAACAGCGATCACACTTATGACCATCTGCTTTTAGCACCCCAATTTGGATACCATGACTTTCGCCAATAAAGTCTGCCCCAGTAATTTCTGGCACCAGTTTTACCTGAGAAACCAAAAAGAAATAGCGCAGCTCATCGATCGCATTAGCACTTTGGCCAAAACGCGATAGTTCTTGGTGGATTGCTGGATCTGAAGTACTTAGCAGCACTTGAGCTTCTAACGAAGAACCAATCAGCTTTTCCATCCGAGCGTTATCCAAAATTTTGTTTACCCCATCTCGTAAATCTTGTAGTCGTTGCCAGGTGTCTTTCAACGCTGGCTGTGACCATTGGGAATCGAGTTTTACCCAGCCCGATTCAAACACCGATTCGTGAGATTTAGGGTAGGGAATGTACTGCCAGATATCCTCAGCCATGTGGCAAAGTACTGGGGCGATCGCCTTGGCTAAATTTTCTACAATCACTGCCATTACTGTTTGGCAACTGCGTCTACGCTCGTTATCTAAAGCGCTGATATATAAGCGGTCTTTAGCGATATCCAGGTAAAAGTTCGACAGATCAACTACACAGAAATTTTGTACGGCTTGGAAAAACCGATAAAATTGATAGCTATCAAAAGCAGCAGTAATTTCACCAAATACCTCAGTTACTCGGTGCAACATGTATTGGTCTAGCTCTGACAGCCGATTAAATGGCACAGCCTGCGTAGATGGATCAAAGTCATGCAGGTTACCCAACAAGAACCGTGCGGTATTGCGAATCTTGCGGTAAGAATCCGACATTTGCTTCAAGATGCTCTTACCCAAACGCACATCGCTAGCGTAGTCCACCGAAGACACCCACAGACGCAGTACATCAGCACCGTAAGCAGGGTCTTGTTGCAGGTTTTTGCCTCCATCCATAGTCAGCAATGGATCGATTACGTTGCCTAAAGATTTGCTCATCTTGCGGCCTTTTTCATCCAACACAAAACCGTGAGTTAAAACTGTTTTGTAGGGCGCGATGCCGTTACTAGCCACGCTAGTCAACAAACTGGACTGAAACCAGCCCCGATGTTGGTCAGAGCCTTCTAAATAGATATCGGCAGGATAAACCAAATTCTCCCGCTGTTTGGCCACTGCGGCCCAAGAAGAACCAGAATCGAACCACACATCCATGGTATCCATGCCTTTGCGATAACTACGGCCATTGTTGCGATGGCTTTCGGGCAGTAATTCCTGCACATCCATTTGATACCAAGCATCAGAGCCATGCACCGCAAAGAGTTTTTGCACATGCTCGATCGATGCCGCAGTCAACAATGGCTCACCAGTTTCTTCGTCGTAAAATACCGGGATCGGCACCCCCCAGTTGCGCTGGCGGGAAATACACCAGTCTGATCGATCGGCCACCATCGGCGTGATCCGGTTTTGTCCCTGAGCAGGAATCCAAGTTACTGAAGAGATCGCCTGTAAAGCGGCATCCCGAAAACCAGCTACCGAAGCAAACCATTGCTCAGTTGCCCGGAAGATCGTGGGCTTTTTGGTGCGCCAATCGTAGGGATATTTGTGACTATAGGGCTCATGCTTCAACAATGCTCCAGCGTTAGTCAAAGCCGTGATTACGGCCTGATTCCCTTCGCTGATTTTGACGGATTGTAGTTCGTTATCTTTGTTGTAAGAAACATCATCAGCGACTTTTAAGCCTGCGAATTCGCCAGCTTCTTCGGTGAAACGCCCGCTACCATCCACTGGCGCTAAAATCGCCAAGCCATATTTTTGACCGACGATGTAGTCTTCTTGACCATGACCGGGTGCCGTATGAACTAAGCCAGTCCCAGATTCGGTAGTGATATATTCGCCACCAAGGACTACCGGGCTTTCTCGATCGAACAACGGATGCTTATACAGCGTATATTCCAATGCTTGTCCCATGATTTTGACTTCGATGGTCAAAGACATTTCAAGCTTTGCTGATAGCTCTTCGACCATGGCAGCCGCGACGATCAGATTTCGTTCACCAGCCTTGACCACGGCATATTCCAAGCGGGGATTCACGGCCACTGCTAAGTTCGCCGGGATCGTCCAAGGGGTAGTAGTCCAGATGGCTACGGCCAAATTATCTTGATAAGGAGCCAATGCTGCTGCTGCTGTTCCCAGCTTGGTCACAGGCATCGCCACATAGATGCTTTGAGAAATGTGACCTTCGGGATACTCTAACTCTGCCTCGGCTAAGGCTGTTTGAGAGCTAGGACTCCAATGCACTGGCTTTAGACCGCGATAGATGTAGCCTTTCAGCACCATTTGACCAAATACGCCCACCTGGGCGGCTTCGTATTCTGGTTGTAAGGTCAGGTATGGTTTATTCCATTCTGCCCAGACTCCCATGCGTTTGAAACCGATTTTTTGGTTTTCGACGGTTTTTAGGGCAAATTCAGCGGCGCGCTGGCGTAGGGCGATCGGGGTAAGTAATTGACGCTCGGCAGCGGGGATTTCTTGTAAGACTTTGAGTTCGATCGGGAGTCCATGACAGTCCCAACCGGGCACATAGCGCACCTTGCGCCCCTGTAAGATTTGGTAGCGGTTGATGGTGTCTTTGAGAATTTTGTTGAGACCGTGACCAATATGCAGATCACCGTTAGCGTAAGGAGGGCCATCATGCAGTACAAAGACTTCGCCCGGATTGGTTTGGGAAAGGTTGGCAAAAATCTGCCGGTCTGCCCAAATCTGCTGGATTTCTGGCTCGCGCTTGCTGGCGTTGGCGCGCATGTCAAATTTGGTCTGGGGCAAGTTGACGGTATCTTTATAGCTTTCTGGTGCTGTCACGGTTTTAGACCTATATTATGTACAGATCGGCTCAGTAGTCTTACAAGATAGCAGACTCCGCGATTTTTCGTCCACCACCGCACAGAAGTACAATTTTTTAACACGGATTGTTGCAATCTAACAGTAGGTAATAATTATGACTAACCTAGAAAACATTGAACACAAAATCATGCAATCTGTTCAATTGCTTTCCGCCCAGCAACAAGAGGCTGTACTGGAGTTTGCTGTTTCTTTTCATCCTAATGTTGCAGCTCCTGTACAACATTCTTTACGAGATCTTGCTAAGCTTCCTCTCGCCGATCGCCAAAAAATTATTTCTCCTTATCTGTTGGCGATGGCCGAAGATTTCTGTAACGATCCCACATTGACAGAATTCTCTGTTTTAGATAGTGAAGGTTGGGATAATTAGAAGCAATGATCAATCCTCAGCGCGGTGAAATTTGGCTGGTTGATCTTAACCCCACACTGGGTCAAGAAATGCAGCAAACCCGTCCAGCAGTTGTCATTAGTACGAATATCTTGCAGTTGATCGCCCTGCGTGTGGTCATTCCCATTACATCTTGGCAAGAAAAATTCACTGATCGTATATTCTTGGTCAAAATATTACCAACACCTGACAATGGCTTGTCACAGGAATCTGCCGGTAATATTCTTCAAGTCAGAAGCATATCAAACCAAAGGTTTGTTCGTCGATTGGGAGTACTAGAAATGGACTGCTTGCAAGAACTTGTGGCTGGTCTGGTAGTGAGCTCAGAATATTTTCCAGAACAATAATTTTGCCGAATAAATGTAGTTATAAAAGTACGATATGAATTTAAGTGAGTTACAACAAGCAATAGAGTTGCCGATCGAGGAGCGCTGGGTGTTGCTAAAAAGCCTTGTGGAATCTTTGCAGTCAGAGAAGACTGTCTTCATAACATCTCAGGCTTCATTAAGGCAGCCTTCAAATACATAATACTTCGCCAATTCAAATCTGAAGTTGCACTTCAAGCTTAAATTGGCGCTGCAAGACTTGATCCAGTGCAGAACATGATCGCCGTCCCCGACAGTGCGTTATCCTGACATAGACTTCCCTGATCTGCCACCCCATGCGCTCTACTTTTTGGATCGTTGCCCTCATTAATTTTATTAATGCCCTGAGTTTCACCATCCTGATTCCCACCATCTATATTTATGGGAAACAGTTTCACCTCAATGAATTTCAAACCAGCTTACTGTTTTCGATCTACTCGATCGCTCAATTCTTTGCCACCCCTATTATCGGCAAACTCTCTGATCGATTTGGTCGCAAACCCCTACTGGTCATTAGCCTCTTAGGCACCGTCATCGCCAACACCCTAGCGGGCACCGCCACCAGCGCAGGCATGTTATTCTTTGCCCGCTTCCTAGATGGCATCACCGGCGGCAACGTTTCCGTCGCCCAAGCAATTATCACCGACATCACCGCCCCCGAAGATCGAGTTAAGGGGTTTGGGGTCTTTGGAGCAGCACTGGGTTTAGGTTTTGTCGTCGGTCCAATTTTGAGTTTAATTGCCCAGCAGCGATCGATCGGCACCTCCTTCTTGGCTTCCGCAGGTATTGCTGTGGTCGCATTGACTCTGACGATCTTGCGTTTACCAGAAACATTACCAGCCGCCAAAAGACAAATTGGGTCGTTGTTTGACCTGGGCTTAGATAAACTAATTTCGGGTTTGAAGATTCCTGGTGTAGGCATTTTGGTGATCTTGAACTTCTTGACTGGCACCACTTTTACTATGTTTACCTTTGCCTTCCAACCCTATTATTTGAAGGTATTAGGACAAGATAGTAAATCTTTGGCCATCTTGTTTTTTGCCTTTGGTATTTTGGGTGTGTTGATGCAAACCAAAGGTCTGAAGATTTTGACTGAACAACTCAAAGTTAGCACCGTGCGCATCTTATTTCTGGGGCTATTTTTCCGCAGTCTGTGCTTTGGCATGATGCCGATTTTTCCAGTTTTAAGCTATTTCGTAGTGATAGGAATGCTATTTGCTATCTTTAATTCTTTAGTACAACCAACAATTAGCACCTTAGTTTCACTTAATACCCAACCCGGAGAACAGGGAATGACCGCTGGTTTAAATGCTTCATACTTGAGTATTTCCAATGGCATTGGGCCAGTAGTGGCTGGTTTAATGATCGACCAGCGTGCTACCAAGTTAGCCGAAGTAGCTGAGTTAGCAGGACAAAAAGTCAATCCCCTAAATTATAGTAGCTATGCCTATCCACTATATGCAGCAGGGATTTTGACTTTCTTGGTATTAATATTGGCCGTTCGATCGCAGCAGCAATATGCCCCTAAGCCATCTGAGAACTAAAAATCAGGGAAATTAGAAACAGCAGCCGGCTTAGGCTCTGCGATAGCTGCTGGCACTTGGCCGACAACCGGGGGTACATCCAAATTGATCGCCCCTAGGCCACCCGTGCGGAAATTGTTCAAAAGATTATGAGCACTGCGTTCCATGTCTCCTAAATACTGCTTATCAGCGATCGCCCGAATATAATCTTCACCAGTCATCGTCAAAGGGTCAACATCGTACTTAGAGATCAAGTTTTGGCCATACCCCAAATCTTTAATAAGGTCTACCATGGCGGCTGTAACTCGCTGTCGATCGTAGCTGGCCTCACCAATATCATCACAAATTGCTAACTTGATAGCGGCTGCTTGGTTGTTTAGCCGTCCAGGGATAATCCCTGGCGCATCCAACAGCTCCAATTCCTCAGAGATCCTTACCCAGCGCAGTTGTCTAGTGACTCCCGGCTTCCGGGCACTCTCCACAATTCGCTTTTTTAATAGCCGGTTAATCAGCGCCGACTTACCCACATTGGGATAGCCAATCACCACCGCTCGCACCGCACGAGGCAACATTCCCCGCTCCTTGCGTCGTTGATTGATGGCAATTCCGGCCACCTGCGCCGCCTTCATGATTGCAGCTACCCCATTGCCTTCTCGTGCATCCGAAAAATATATTGTTTGCCCCTGAGATTTAAACCACTGAGTCCAAGCCAGCCGCACCTCCGGCGTGATCATATCCACCCGATTAAAAATCAGCAGGTGCATCTTGTTGCCAATCCAAGTTTCTACGAACGGGTGATGGGTAGCCAACGGAATTCGCGCATCCCGCACTTCTAACACCACATCAACTTTCTTGAGCTGCTCTTGTAACTGCCGCTGTGCTCTGGCAATATGCCCCGGATACCAATGAATTTCTGGTGTACTCATTGCTTTAGCCTCCCAGCCTTTTTTATTGATGGCTAGCTGCCACTTGTACCATAGTCATTCTACAGTGGCACAGCCTACCCAGAAAATTTTGGCTGCAAACAAATAGAGGCGGCAGATCAGCCACCTCAAAACAGAATTACGCAACTCGGTTAAGTGAATGTACCACTGGCAAAGAAAATTAAACTGTAGCCAAAGATATTTTTTGACTAGCTTCTAGCACCGCCTGCCGCGCCCATACATCCATTGCAATAATGTCAGCCAAAGCTGGTCTTTGATTATTATCAGCACTATGCCGATCGCACACCTGTTCAATTAACTGAGGAATTGCTAAGAATGGAATTTTTTCATCTAAAAACAGCGCCACAGCCTGTTCATTAGCTCCATTCAACACCGCAGGCATCGTACCACCCGCTCTGCCTGCTGCATAGGCCAAGTTAATGCAAGGATATTTCACTCGATCGGGTTCTCTAAAGGTCAGATCCCCAGCTTTCACTAAATCTAACTGTGGCCAATCGGTGGCAATTCGTTCTGGCCAAGACATAGCATAGAGCAAGGGTAAGCGCATATCTGCCCAGCCAAGCTGTGCCAGCACTGAGGTATCCTGCATTTCAATTAAAGAGTGAATGATACTCTGGGGATGAATCACAATATCAATATCATCATAGTTCAAACCAAATAGGTAATGAGCTTCAATGACTTCCAAACCCTTGTTCATTAAGGTGGCTGAATCGATCGTGATTTTTTTGCCCATCGACCAATTGGGATGCTTCAAAGCATCAGTGATCGTCACATGCTGAAGCTTCTCCGCTGGCCAATCCCGAAAAGAACCACCAGAGGCCGTCAAAATAATTCGGCGCAGGCCACCGGCGGGCACACCTTGTAAACACTGAAAAATTGCCGAATGCTCAGAATCTGCCGGTAACAGTTTCACGCCGTGCTTCGCCACCAACGGTAAAACTACTGGGCCACCAGCAATCAAAGTCTCTTTATTAGCCAAAGCAATATCTTTGCCAGCTTCGATCGCCGCTAAAGTTGGCAACAATCCTGCACAGCCCACAATGCCTGTCACCACGCTCTGAGCATCACCGTAGCGGGCAACTTCTACTAAGCCCTCTTCGCCAGCCACAATTTCTGGACGGTAATCTAGGCCACTCAGCGCTTCTTTTAATGCTGCAAACTTAGCTTGATTGGCGATCGCCACAATTTGGGGGCGAAACTCCTGCACCTGCTGCGCTAACAGTTCTATGTTACTGCCAGCAGCCAAACCCACCAGGCGAAAACGATCGGGGTGTTGACGGACAATATCTAGAGTTTGGGTGCCGATCGATCCGGTGGATCCGAGGAGGGTAATCGCTTTCACAGTTTTTGCCAGGAGAGTTTACACAATGTTACCAAAGACTGTGATGAATACCTAACCTTTTCTTACGGACAAAATGAGTAATCTGGGCTATTCTCCTAGTATCTGACAAGTTTTTGCCGATTAATTTCGTGGGTTAATACACACTAATAACTAGTATGATTATGACTTGGAATCCAGTAGAATATGCTCAAAACTCTGACGCTCAGCAAAGTTGGGCTAGAGAGTTGTTGCATGAAGTCAAACTCCAAGGCAGCGAAGCAATTTTGGATGTGGGCTGCGGCGATGGCAAAATCACAGCAGATTTTGCCAAAACTTTGCCAGATAGTCGGGTAGTAGGCATTGACAATTCGGCAGAAATGGTGGAATACGCTGCTCGCACTTATCCTCGCAGTACTTATCCCAATCTTTCCTTTGAGCAGGTTGATGCTCGATCGCTTTTAGTGCAAGCGAAGCTATCGCTACATTTCCAAGAAGAGTTTGATCTCTGTTTTTCCAACGCAGCTTTGCATTGGGTCGATGACCATCAAGCCTTTTTGCGTGGTGCTAGCCAAGTACTTCGCCGTGGCGGTAGGTTAGTTGTGTCTTGTGGCGGTGAAGGCAACGCCGCAGAAGTTTTACGGGTTTTTGCTGAGTTGATCGCATTAGCAAAATGGCAACCATATTTTCATAATTTCCGTAGTGCTTATTCCTTTTATAGTGACACCGATTATGTGGTGTGGCTGACCGAAACTCGCTTTAAGGTTGAGCAGCTCAGACTAGCACCCAAAGACATGACGCATCAAGGTCGCGCCGGTTTAGGCAATTGGATTCGCACCACCTGGATGCCTTTTACTCATTGTGTCCCGATCGAACAACGCGAAGATTTTATCGATCATTTCGTCGATAAATATTTAGAAGCACATCCTCTAGACCAATGGGGTTATGCCCATGTAGCAATGGTGCGCCTCGAAGCTAATTTATTAAAGTACTAACTATTTTGCTCGTTTATAAAAAGGCTTTTTCACTACTCGCGCTGGGTACTGCTGACCTCTGATTTCGATCGCCAATTCTTGGCCTAGTTTACTCAAGGCTGTTGGCACATAACCAAGGGCGATCGGTTTACCCAAAGTGGGTGAAAGGGTGCCACTGGTGACTAAACCCACCTCATGACCCTGATGATAAATCGGGTAATCGTGCCGCGCAATGTGTCGCCCCTCTAGTTCCAGACCTACTAGCTTCCGCTGCAAGCCTTGTTCCTTTGCAGCAACCAACACATCACGGCCAATAAAATTGGGTTTGTCTAGATGCACCAACCAATTCAAACCGGCTTCTAAAGGATTTATGATACTGCTTAATTCTTGACCGTAAAGACACATTGCTGCTTCTAAACGCAGGGTATCCCGCGCACCCAAGCCACAAGGCGTTACGCCAGCAGCAACTAGCTCCTGCCACAATTTCACAGCCGCCGCAGGCGGTAACATCACTTCGCAGCCATCTTCACCGGTATAGCCAGTACGAGCAATAAAAGCTTCAGTGCCATAGACTTGGGCGCGACAATGTCCAAAGTTTGGTAAATGAGTAATGGAACCCTCCACAAAGCCCTGCAAAATATTTACTGCTTGGGGGCCTTGCACCGCGATCAAAGCCAAATCAGCCGAAAGATCTTGAATATCGGAGATATACCTGCGCAACCATTGTAAATCGGCATCTTTGGTGGCAGCATTCACAATTAAGGTGATTTGGCCAGCCGCTTCTAAATAGACGATGATGTCATCAATCACCCCAGCTTGTTCGTTTAACAAAACGGTATATTGAGCTGCTCCGACTTGTAGCTTGCTGAGATCGGAAGGTACGAGCTGTTGCAACAGGTTAATTGAATTGGGATCAGGCGAGAAAAATTTCCCCATGTGAGAAATATCAAATATCCCAGCATTGTTCCGCACAGCCTGATGTTCAGTGGTCAAGCCGCTGAATTGTACCGGCATCTCCCAACCAGCAAAGGCGGTCATGCGGCCTTTGAGTTCGATCGACTGTTGATAAAGAGGAGTGCGCTGGAGTTCGCTCATAACATTTAGGAAAAAAGACTCCGCACAATTATGACATTGATGCTGTCAATCTCGCTGATTTTAAAACACTATGACATTGATGCTGTTAATCGCACTAGATTGCTAAACACCGGCTCTAAGCAGACAACTTTTTCTTAAACGCGCTGCGAGTTTCCCAATTACACAAACACCATAAGCTCAAAGCGCCTGGTAGAAAGAAAATGATACTTAAAATATAAACCACCGAAAGACCTACAGCTATTTGCCAAGCTTGCTTACGCAGATGAACTAACTCTACAGCCAGAGCCTCAATCACCAGTCCACCAATACTAATACCAGCTATCAGCCACAAAATGTGCACGGTTTCTTGCCAAGAAACTCGGGTAAATTGACCACTCAAAACATGTTTGACTACGCCGTTGGCATCCTGAAAAATCATCGCTACAAAAACATAGAGATAGATAGCTTGCCCCACTGGCCAGCTCATTTTGCCAATTTTATCTAAGTACCAAAGGCCAGCAATAATTACGGCTAAAGCTAAAGCATTCCACCAAAAGCTCGGGCCAATCACAATCTGGGTAGAGTTCTCTAGGGCACTAGACATGGTCAAAAAGGCCAAGATAATTGGCACCGATCGCAGCGTCCATATAGCAATAGTGAGAGTGACAGGAATTTTAGGCACGGGAATCACTGAGATGCGACCCCTCTGTTTTCTGGACTTATCAGCCTGGATCCGGAATATTCCTTGGGACTGAGAATTAGTGGTGTTTAGGACGGTGGGTGAGTAGATACCACAGCATAATTACGTTCAGAACAAATACGATGACTTTCAGCAGAGAAAGCCCATGAATTAGCTCATAAATTTCTGGAAGAATGCTGCTACCCACCAATACAATGACTAACCAATGTGCCCAAGCTTTCTTTTGCCAGAGTCCCACAGCTTCAATACCGCTCATAATGGCATAGAGGGCACTAGCTAAACCGACAAACCCAAGCTTTTTGGGGCTGAAATTCAAGATTTTATCTAAAACCCATTCAATAATACGATGCTTACTTGTAAGCTCTAGGGCATCGGCAATATTTTCGACTTCGGTGTACTTCCGAGCAGCTATCAGCAAAGAGATTGCCACAATGCTAAAAACCACGGTAACTACTGATTTATAGGCAACGATCGCAATTAATCCTGCTGGACGATCTTGAATAAGGCTGGAAAGTCGCACTTTCATTATTTTGAAATAGATGAATAAACTGCACTATCAATAGTCCGGACAGATTTCAGGAAAAGTCAAGCCCTAAGAGTACCGTGATGTATGAGTTTTTGGTAGTTTGGGTGTAATTTAATTAAAGTTGGGTTTAAACCAAACTGCTCCATAAATAACTCGAATAAGTGCTCATTC
>JANYHM010000072.1 GCA_025359065.1 Synechococcales cyanobacterium GL140_1_metabinner_5_sub
TCGATCGACCAGAAGGCCGACCGCTACGCGCCGAATCTTTGGCATTGGCGACGCACATCCAGTTCCAATCCTCGATCGACCAGAAGGCCGACCGCTACCAAGTACAAGATCCGATCGCGCCCGATCATCGTGTTCCAATCCTCGATCGACCAGAAGGCCGACCGCTACCAAGTCCGAGTCTGTCACGCTGGATATGTTGGTGTTCCAATCCTCGATCGACCAGAAGGCCGACCGCTACGTAACCAACTCGATTCGATAAATTATTTAACATAGTTCCAATCCTCGATCGACCAGAAGGCCGACCGCTACCCACCGGCACGGAGGGTTCTCAATTAGTACCGGGTTCCAATCCTCGATCGACCAGAAGGCCGACCGCTACGCACAAAATCAATAGAAAAGTGCGGAAAGTTAGGTTCCAATCCTCGATCGACCAGAAGGCCGACCGCTACATTTTTGACGATCCTAAAAAGCCTTTGTAGTGATGTTCCAATCCTCGATCGACCAGAAGGCCGACCGCTACAGCACCCATCTTAAACCCTTATTTAGCAAATGGTTCAACCAGTGCCAACGCGAACCCCCAAAATCCATCAACATTTCCAGCCTCCAAATAGCAAGCAAATCGCCCTAAACCCTTATCCAGCAAGCCACCGCGAACCTCCCAGGAAAATCGCCCCCGCTAGAGGTTCGCGTCACAAGATCAACGGCTCATTAAAATCCACATACTTATCCACTCCATAAGCCTCCACTGCCCGATCGCGACCCCCCATCAACTTGTAAAACCGCAAACTATCTATCTGCACATCAATCACCTTCAACAACTTCGCTCGAAACACCTCAAACTGCATCTCATTAATCTCACACTCAAACACCGAAAACTGCACCCGCTGACCATAATCTTTACAGACGATCGCCACCTTCCGCAACCGCCGCGCCCCCTCCCGCGACTCAGTATCTGCAACATCATAAGTCACCAAAATATTCATCCCTAACCTCGCAAAATAAACGGTGGATACTGCGGAATATCTCCCCGCAAATGCCGCGCCAACAAACGCGCCTGCACATGACACACCAAACCCCACGGCACCTTAGTTTCCAAAATTGGGTGCATCACCTCCTCCTGCTTGCGCTTTTGATACGCCGCCAAAAACTCCTTACGGCCATCCTCCGTCAAATTCACACCACCCCCCGGACGATCCACAAAATCGGCTGGCTTAATCTGCCCCCGATTAACCAAATTCAGCACCAATCTATCAGCCATCACCGATCGCAACTCCTCCATCAAATCTAACGCCAACGCTGGCCGCCCCGGTCTTAAAACATGCGAAAAACCCATTTGCGGATCGAGACCAACTCCTTCACAAGCCGCCACACATTCATTAGCCAACAGAGCATAAGCAAAAGACAACAACGCATTAATCGCATCCTTGGGCGGTCGTTTTGATCGCTCTGTAAATTCAAACCCCTGCCGATTTGTCCGAATCATCGCACCAAAAGCCCCAAAATAAGCCTTGGCTGCATAGCCTTCTACCCCGCGCAGCTTATCAATATCTCCGATATTTTCTACTGTAGTGATCGCTTCCGCCTGTACCTGCGCCGCCACTCTAAGCCGCACTTCATCGCTTTGATCCTGAGCCTCTCTCGCTGCTCGCATCAACACCGTGCGGGTATTTTGCAACTTTCCGGCCAACACATATCGGGCAATATTTAAAGTTATTTCAGAATTACTGATCGCCTCATGCTGCGCTCGCCGCAACAACACATTGCCTGTAGTCGGCCCCGCTAAACGCCCTTGAAACCGCCCACTTTGCGATAACCACACGATTGATCGACCATCCGCAGCACAGCGATGAATTAAAAACGGGCTAAATAATACATTGCCAAAAGCCACGATCGATCCCAAATGATGTAGTGGTAGCTGCTTAGTTTCTTCCTCTATTTTGACTTTCAATGTCTCATGGTCTAGCTGAAGATATGTTCCTTGGGTCTGGACATACAGCGTATTCAAAATTTGTTTCATATCTCATCAATCCTAAAAACAGCTTGGGCATCCCAGACTCGATCAAACTTTTTTAGTGGTTGTGGCAGACAAGCCTCCAACAACGAACAATCTTCACAGCGGGCATCTGCGACTGGCTTGGGCATTATTTGGCTGCTAAAAGTCGCCTGTACTTCGCCCACCGTTTTTGTCACCAGCGATCGCAGTCGCTCATCAAATTCCACCACTCGCCGTCGCTTTGATGCACTATAAAACAATGCCCCGCTCGTGACTGGTCGATCGAACATTTCTTCTAAACACATTGCCTGGGCGCAAAGTTGCACCGCATCAGCATCCTTGGCCTTCCGCGATCCTGATTTGTACTCCACCGGATAGGGTGTCCCATCCACCAAAAATTCCACTACATCGGCAACTCCTCGCAGTTGATGTCGATGACTAATTAAGGCCAGCGATCGTTCTACCCGCACACCTTCAATCAATTCGTGGCTGGGTACATCTACTCGTTCATGGACTCGTAAGCCCCGCAACGTGTAAATATTTTCTTGCCAAACCTGCTCCAGATGGATTAATGCAAACTGGCGGGGGCAGTATACAAAATGCTGAAGCGCACTCAGCATGACATAATCGTCAGTGATTTCCACAATTTTGCTACTGAGAATCTATAACAATAATGTACCCACAGAATCATTTTATTTTAATGTTTGCTATTACAAATTCCACTTTTTCGTAGATATAGGCGATCGCTATTTCTAAATCAATCGATTTCAATGGCAAGACTATATCGGTTGCATCATACTCCTGAAAATCCCACTTTTTGTCACTGGTTTTGAAATAATGCTCAATATGTTGACTGTATTGATCGACCAATACATATTCTTGAAAACCAGGAATAGTCCGATAGGCTGCAAATTTATCACCCCGATCATAGGTTTGGGTAGACTTAGACAACACCTCGACAATCAAAACAGGGTTCATTACAGTATCTTTGCGCTCTGGTTGAAGTTCTAAGGCTCCCTCAATTACTATAATATCTGGGTAAGTATATAAATTTGCTTGATCAATCCAAAGCCTTTGGTCGGCGACAAATACTTCTAATGCTCTGCCCTGTAAACCAATGGTCATTGCGGTACAAAGATTTCGGGCAATCCGATTATGGTTGGGTGTTGCACCAGTCATCAGCACTATTTCTCCATCACGGTATTCATGTCGATCTGTCGATCGCACTTCCATCTCTAGGTATTCTGCTGGAGAATATTGCTGCGGTATTTTTACCGGAAAAGTAGCTAGTATTTCAATTTGGGACACCATAGGACAAGGCTTTGTTACTATGTTAAGTATTGCCGTTTCGAGTACATTATACAAGTAATTCTACTTTGTAGAGTGACAAATGGTATCCTCTCGGTCCAGCTTTTAATTTAGCTGCGGGCATGGGCATCACACCCGCAGTTTTGAGCTATTAGCCTTCGGTCAAACGAGTCAATGTAACTCCTGAAGGCAAATTAGCTTCATCGATCGACACTGCATAGTCACTGAATTTCCGAGGTGGCTCACCAGGATTGTTGAGTTTGGCGGTAATGCGATCGAACAGCTTATGAGCCGGGGCATTACCAAGTTTGCTCTCATGGGAAAAAACATATAATCCCCGAGGTGCCATTAATCCACGGGATGCGGATCGATCGAAGTCCCACATTTTGATTAGAGATTCCCAAAATAGCGCTAGATCTTCGTTGTTAACGCCTGTTTGGGCAGCCAATGCTGATGAATAGAATCCACGCATCATGTACAAGCCATAGGGAATTAATGTCTTACGTCCGATCGTCTGTAGCTTTTCAGCATCTTTAGCATCTGTAACAGCCACACGAGTAACGGCTAAATCTTGTG
Source organism: Synechococcales cyanobacterium GL140_1_metabinner_5_sub (assembly GCA_025359065.1). GTDB lineage: Bacteria > Cyanobacteriota > Cyanobacteriia > Cyanobacteriales > Chamaesiphonaceae > JAAFHZ01. The sequence goes on from JANYHM010000072.1 coordinate 3,878, forward strand.
GCAATACTGGGTCAAAAGATCGGCTAAAGGTTAATTGAACGGGACCTCTTACCTGCCCTGCATTCAACCCAGTGCTCATAACTGCCCCAAACATCCGCACATCATAGAAGTTCTCACACATCCATTTACGGGCTTTTTCGGCATTGGCACGACTTTTATCTGGCTTGCCGGCTTTTTTGACCAGTGTATCAATGAATTTTTTGACTGCTTTGTTTTGATACATTTCCTCAGTTTTTTCTAGCTCTTCCTTAAGTTCAGCATCGGTTAACTCACCCGAATAAGCCAAAGTCGGAATTACATCTTCTTCAGCATCACCTTCGCTATCAGTGAAAGTAAATGCGGCGGGTAACAAATGCTTATATTCTCGCAATATTTCTAGGACAGCGGCTTCTTTAATTTGCTCATTAGCTGGCTTGCCTGTCGGAATATTTTGCTCAGTATAGGCACGACGAATTTGATTGTTCAATACACCATGATGCTCGACAAAGATATTTAAGCGCTTTGCTTGCTCTTCAGTGGCTTCATATTCAGAATAAGTGGAGACGTAGTTGCGAATCTTCCGTTTTAGACAGACATCTGTAACCAAACCATGAGAAGTTTCAGCATCAGTTCGGGGCATGTTACCACCGTCAGGATCGCCATTGGGATTGCCATCAGTGACATCAAATAACAATACAAAATCGTGACGACGTTGGGCATCTAAATGAAAAGTCATGAGAATATGCTCCTGAGAAATAGTAAAAATACGACAATTGTTTCAATCTTCGATCAATTCAGCGGCTGACAACTATATTGCAGCAGTCTTGGCCGCTTTATCTGCCTTTGCTTTGTCTATTGCTGCGCGATTTGCTGCTCTTTGGTGATAGTAGCCCAGTGCAAAAATTGCTTGATGACCCATCGTGAGTGTTTTGGGAAAACTCTTTTCAGGAAAGTTCAACATAATTTCTTCCAGTCTTTGGTCACAAAGTTTATAAATTCCTGGCGACTTCTTCCGCAAATTGCTGAGATGATTTTGCACGCCACGCATTAGTGGTGCAAAAGCTTTAGCCGGGGTACTAGAAGCTGAGCCATAATAGCGATCAACTAGGGTCGCATTGGTGTTTCCTTGAGCTGCTCTCTGAATTGCTTCGAGTTCAGCAAGCAATCGTCCACAATGATAAGCTGCGTTGTCAACACCTTCCAATTGAGGATTGGGATTGAGAGAGTCCATATCGTTCATATTAAGTTTTCCTTGACTAATGAGTATGAGCTTGATCAGCGCTGCCCGTGGGTAGGTGATATCCTGTTCGGCACGATTGCGGCGCACCAGTTTAACCAGCAGGTCATCAGGCAAACGGGCACCATTGAGGGCATGACGAATTAAGACAGTAGGTACGGTCGGCTGCATTTCTTTACTGGGATCGCGATAAACGCTGGCCGCCAGGGTGTATATCTTAAGTGGTCGCCCCTCAACTCCATAGCCATCCACCATTTTTTGATGAATAAACCATTGCTTGAGGTTTTCTCGCACATGGGGAATTGTGGTTTCTAGCCAATCGCGCACGACCGATCGCGCCATGCTGGCACTTAGCGACAAAGCGTAAAATTGGTCATCGGTATCCCGATAAACTTGGGTTCCAGATAGTGGCGACTCCAGTAGATTCTTGACTGCTTCGGAATCGGGATCGTCCAGAAAATCAATTGGATTGAAATCAGTTTTCTGACGAGTCCAAAATACATAAGCAGTCGATCCTACGTAAAGGCGTGAGCTACTGTCTGCCAATAAATGGTTCAGTGCCTTAGCAAATTTCTCCGCCGCATCACGAGAAATTGGTGAAGAGAGTGAATTCTTCAATCCATAAGATGTGAAGGGATCGGAATTAGCCGAAACTAATGCAGTACCCGAAGGCTGTCCCCCGATCAATCCTTTGATTAACACTGGCATTCTCTGCGCAACTTCAGACAATTCTCCTGTAATCAAACAAGTCATGATGGGAGCTGGTTCTTTTTCAGCATTATCACTGCCAGAAGTGTAGTCTGCCCAAAATTGTTCGATCGAGGTAATTTGCGCTCTAGCATCAGCAATAATCACACCATCAACTCGAAAGGTGGCATTTTCACTGGGGTCAAATTTATCAATTTTGAAACCAGTAGGCAGATAATCACTGAGTTGGTCTGGATGCCAGTTAGTTAAAAATAACCGAACTGCATTTAGTTTTGGCTCTTGGGTAATTTCTAAACATTTTTGCAGGAGTGCTTTAAATTGTTGATGGCATTCAGCAACTCTTTCTGGTTTAGACTCTGGGCGACTAACCCCCAGAACGTATTCAATACTATCGGCTAATAGCTTTGGTTTTACACCTACAGTTCTACCCACAAAAGGGACAACAATCGGCTCACCACGTTTATTTGCTTTAGTATCACCACCCCAAGGTACAAACTTCCCGATAAGAGTACCATCTAAGTTGAGATCGATCAGCCAGCGAATTTTTTGTTCGCTGTACATCACTGGAGGCAGTGTCATTTGCGTATCCGCAAACTCTTTGAGCTGCGTCAAAATCATCTAACTACCTCTGGCACTCGCATGATGCCGGATTCTAATTTAGCTGGAAAGAATTTGGGTTTAGCTGTACCTTTGGTAACTTTTCCCCCTTCAGTATCGTGGCTCATAAACTCAAGCTGTTTGGCTTCTGGATCGCTTACAAAATCCATATCCCAAAGCATTAAACCCAACTCATCGCTGTGTTCGATCGCCTTTTCGGTACCATCTGGTTCAGCGAAATAGGCACTAAATTCGCGTGTGCCTAAATAGGGCTGATGTTGGCACTGCCCTTTAGCTACCCGTCGCCGGAATTGAGCGCGATACTTAGCGATCGGAGCATTAGCATGAGATTTTAAGTGCATATCGGCAGTAATAATATAAGCAACATCCCGCAAACAAAGAGAATGACGTTGCGACCTGTTCTTTGTTGATTCATTATTGAGATCTGCAAAGTAGTGGTAGTCTTCATTTTTTGCAGCACTAGCATTTTGCCAGTGATTGATCTCATTTCTCAGAATCGAAAAGTGCCTAATTGGCTTTAGAACTCTAATCTCTCGCACTCGCCAGGTAAACTCTGGCTTCCAGAAAATCGCTTCTAGTACCCCCCGTGCGGCACTAGGAGTCATTACCGGATAGCTCACTCGCTCTGCACCAAACTCAGGACGAGTAAATAGTGCGCCTTGTTCGCTCCAGACTTTCACTTGCAAAGGTGAATCAAATTCGCTCATCGAAAACCTCCTGAACAAACTAAACAATTAAATCGTATGGGTCGCGGATGATCGCCGCTCCACCAAGGCTGATGCCTCTTAGTGCGTCATCATAACCTCCTTCCCAAACCCAGATCCCAGCAGCAATCTCTCGACGGACTTCCGAGGCTTGCTGAAACTCTCGATCGCGTAAGTTGACCAAATAAGGCTGAAGAGCACGGTGACGGCTGGAGTTCAAACCCTGTCGCCCAAT
>JANYHM010000114.1 GCA_025359065.1 Synechococcales cyanobacterium GL140_1_metabinner_5_sub
TGAAATGACCCACTGCTGCCAGTGCGTCGGTTAAAATATCTTGAAGGCTATCCATTGAACAGTCTCTTTTTTTTGTTTGACTGTATTTTACTCGCTGGATAGCTTTTCTCGCCACTCCTCATAAAACTGTCCGGAGTGTTGATTGTTTACTAACCTATTTTCTGATTCAACAACTTGACTATTTGAATCTAGTGTAAATGTTTTTTTATCTAAATGGCTAAAAAATAGAAATGAATCATCAGAATAAATAATTGCAAAATCTATTCTTGTTTCTTTCTCATTAAAATCTTTAAAAAAAGTATGCTTATCCCTAAAAATCCTGATTTTGTCAGTATAAAGATCTATACTAAATTGGTTATTTTCTCCAAGATCATCTACTATAAAAATATTACTTAAAGCTTCTATTTCTTCAGCTTTATTTTCACAAGTAAGGATTACTTTCCTGCCTGCATATGATTTTTCCGAACTCTTTTTATAAAGCTCATAAAACTTGAGAAAGTTTATATAGTTTTCTGAATTCATAATGGTTATTAATCTCCAGAACCTTTTCTTATACTATCAGCAAGCTTTTTACAAGTGATGGTTATTATATCTTCATGAACTACAACTTTAGTATTCAAATCATCATAACCAAATTCGAGCTTAATATTTTCTTCGTGAACAGCAATTTGTATGAATCTTTTCATAATCCTTCTGTCAGGCTTGAATTCAGCATCAATTGATATTTGATTAGCCTCAATAAACTTATAGATTTCCCCTTTTCCATTGAAAAGAATCTCATCTAAAGTAGCTAATCTTAAAGTGGAATTTGGTGATACCTTTGTTACATCATAAATAGTCTTTTTAAGTTCCTCTCTTGTCATATTTGCTGGCAATGATATTTTATTGCCGATTTGCACTAGTGCTTCAGTATAGATTGTGTTATCTACCAACTCTTCTGCCGCAATCCAGTTTATGAAATAGTTTGAGAAATCTTGGTTTTTTCTTGTAAAGCTAAGATATCTTCCTTCTGCCTTCTGATAATTTTCTTTATTTATTCTGCAGCCCATTGCAACTTTTTCTAAATCCAAATGTTTAGTACTATTTATTTGATATGAATCAGTTGAAATATTTCTTGTGATTAGCTTCCCCTCTGTATTTCTTATTAAAAAAACAGCGAAAAAACTTTCTGAATTTGATTCATAGTCCGCGAATATAAAATATCCACCCTTGGAAGCAGGAATGATTTTTACTATCTCTTTTAAGTCTTGAAGGGTTGTTTTAGTCATATTGAGAAAGCTTTCTTCAGAAGGAGCGTCTACGTAAATTTTAAATTCTCTTGGAAAACTCTTTTTTCCATCGTCAGAAAACTTACCATACCTAATATTTTCTTTTCCAGAAGAGTATCTGTTAATTAAGATCTCAAGTAATGATATTGATTGCTCGTCAATAACAGACAATTCAGTTGATGCGTATACCTCCGCTTCTGATTTTGTCTGTTCTTTAACTAATTCATGAATAATCATGTGGTTTACTAAGATTTTGGATTCAGATATCGTTTCGATCAGTGGGCTTTTGGTTTCCATTAGTAACTTTGCATTATTAAATTATGACACAGATCGAAATCAATACAAGAGTATTGATGAAGAAGCAAACTCTATGCTCCTATCCTGTTGCATCCAGATCTCATAAACTTTTGACTGGCTGTGTTAGTATAGCCTAGCATTCTAAGGAGATTTGGCTGATTTTAGTTATCTCAGCACTGATTAAAGTTAGTGGATTCAGGCTCTACACCAATATTGAAAGTATTCCCCACATTGGTTCAGTTCATGGCTTATTTACCTTAGGCCATCGACAAATTAGCTGCTCAAAACTTCTCTAAGAGAAGATTTTTAGCCTCGCGCCAAGGCAAAGCAGTAACCCAATCAGCCAAAACCACGATCGAGTGACAATCAGGGTCGCTGTAACTGTAATCAACCAAGCCCTGAGCCTTAGCCAAGTCACACCAAACACCTTCGCCTCCGATAAATTCATCGGCTTAGGCTCCCCATAAACCTCAGATAAAGGAATTGTCGCCGCATCTTACTCTTGAGTAGTCTTTTTCTTCTTTTCTGGCGGTTGATTAGCAAAATAGTCTAAATTCATCCAAAATTCATAACGCTCTTGAGGTGTCATGTGAGAGCGATCGCAAACTGTTATCTCACGTCAAAGATCGCCAGCTATGGCAATAGCAATATCTCTACGAGCAGCACCCAAAGCCAATAGTGACCTGACCAATAGATCGATCGACACAGAGGGATCGCCAGCTTCCATTTTGGCTACCCTAGACTGGCTAGAATGAATATTTTGAGCCAGTTCTGCCTGAGATAACTGCTGTTCCAGCCTTCGCTGCTTCAAAGACCTACTCAATGATAATCGGATCTCAATTATTTCCACCTCATCAGGCGATAGTTGTAAAAAATCAGATGCGGTGCCCACTTTCCAGCCAGCGGCTTCTAGTTTTCGACGTTTTGTAGGTTCCATAGTTTACACAGCCACAGGAACTAATCTGTTCCTGAGATTTCATCATATAGTTTTAATCTTTTCTGACAATTATCAATGACTTTTTTAGGAGTCTTTTGAGTTGTTTTAGCAAACACATCTAAAATTACGATGGCATCATCATCAATACAATAGACAACCCTCCAAGATTTACTGTTTTCATTATCATTAACTCTTAACTCATAGCAGTGTTTACCAATACTAGGCATTGGTTTAGCTATGGGCATAGAGATCATTTCACCTTCCTGTAATTGTCTTAATAAGAAACCTACCTCAATACGAGTAGATTGCGAAAAGGGAGGAGTTTTAACCTCACCAGATAGCCAGACAATATCTTTACTGTTGTGGTGAGAGTCCATTTATAGGAATTCTATATTGTTTAATTTCTTTCATAAATACTTTTCGTATGACCTCCGAATTTTGCAAATTATGTCATATTCGATATAATGCTGTCAACACTACCAAGGCAGAGCCTAATCAAAGCACATAAATACTGCGCGTAGTAGAGTGTCTCGCAAGGTGGCCGGGATGAGTACACAGGCATTTAAAACTACTCCAAAAGATGACAAGCTCGTTTCCTCTCTATTCGCCTGGTGTTTGCTGGTCTTCGGGGGTGTTGGCTGCTTTGGTGTAAAGTCCTAGCTTTTGGCTTTTTTTGGTCATTTGCGATAAACCTTCCCGTCTTTTCGCATCTCGATCGTTTTTATAATTCATCAAGTCGCCGAAACGGATGCGGCGGTGGGTGCCAACTTTGTTGTAGGGAATGGCTTGAGCTTCGAGGAGTTCTACTAGGTATTGGCGAGAGATGTTGAGAATATCGGCGGCTTCTTGGGTGGTGAGTTCTTTGTGGATGGGGACGATGGTGACGCTGTTGCCTTGTAGTAGTTCGTGTACCATTTGGCGCAGCAGGTTCAGGACTGGCTGAGGGAGATCGATCGCTTCACCGGTTGTGCTGATTAATTGGGATTTGATTGTCTCTGCTTCTAGTTTGATGAGATTAGGCCGATCTTCTTCTCTGGCTGTGATTGTTTGGTGGTCTATGACAGTAAGTGTCATTTATTTCTCCCCTGTAGTAGTGGCAGAGTATTCAGGATTTTGGCTAGCCTGAAAATAACAGCTTATCAAGATAAACGCTATAAACGCAAGTAGAGTGACACGCATATTCACTTGCCAACAATCCTTACCTGTACTTGCCCCGTCCCCCACTGCTCACCCAAAACCCCGATCGCCTCCCCCAACGGACAGCTATTCAACTCCACCCGATTCCCTCGCCGCACCAAAGTCACTAACTCATACGGCCTCCCCACATATCGCACCTCCTCGCCCTCTTCTACTTCGATCGAACCCGTCAAATAAATGCATACCTATCGCGCAAAGCTCCCAACTTCCCCACAATCTCCTCATCAGCCCATCTCACCGTCTCAATCTTCATCCCACCAGCCCGCCCCGTAATCCACTCACTTAAAATCTGATTCTCCTGCTCCGGGCGGCTTCCCACCTGATATAGCTCCTGGGGCTGCTGCAAATCATAAACTACAAAAGCAGTACCAGCATTCCTGGTTTCAGCGATTGGATATAGATGCTCTGGATTTGGGAACGGATAAAATCATGGGTATTACGGTTCTGTTATTATCCCTAGACCGATCATTTGATGCAGATGTTGGTCGAAGCCCAGCACAGTAGGAATTTTTAGTTTGTTGGCCATTACTAAAATTGAGCAGTCGGTATAACTCCATTCCTTGTCATCGTACTTCTGGAATGTGTTCCAAGTGTTGAGATGATCGGCATCATCCATTGGTATATAGTCATGCTCTGCACGGATTAGTTGGCCGAGTTCAATTGAAGCCGTGATCGAAACTCTAGCTCTTGTCCAGGTTACAAATTCGATAAAAACCGTTTCAATAATAACGATTTCTTTGGCAGAGTTGCTTTGGAGGTAGGCAATAACTGACTGGTGGTGTTTTTCAGATTTGAAGAAGATGGCAATTAAAGCGGAGGTGTCTGCAATGATTTTGGGCATTTAGACAGATCCTGTTGATGGGTGGAGGGTGTCATCGACATGTTCTGCATAGTTGGTGATAATCTCGGGGCTATCACTAGGACTAACAATATATTCAGGATCGGGGTTGGGGATTTGATACTTACCGATCGCTGACCAGGTTTTGGTTTTGGTAATATCGTAGGTTTGCTCTGTTCCTGGTGATTGGCTCTTTTTGACTGCTTTTTGCTGAAGAAATTCAGCGAAGTCTAGAACTTCGTTGGCTTGATCAGGGGGTAAGGTGTTGATTAGGGCATAGATTCGATCGGCAGTAGTCATAGGTTTGCAGGGGAATCTGTTTGATTTATATTCTAGCTTGGGCTAGGACATTTGCTCGAAGTGTGCCCAGGCGGTGCGGTAGTCGGAGACTCGATCGCATTTGTCGAAGGGGGCTTGGTAGGTGATGGTGCGCTGGATTGCTCCACCGGGCTGGGTGTCATCCAAAGGGTCGCTAGGGACGCTATTTTTGCTCCAGTTCCAGGTGTAGCAACCTCGCCTGAGTTCTTCCCCAAATAAGATTTCGCTCAAGCTCAGCCAGCGCACCAAACATGTGCAGAATCAACTGGCCACTGCTTGATGTGGTGTCGATCGATTCCTGAAGACTGTGCAATCCGATCGACCTTTCCTTTAAAGCCTCCGTCAACTCAATCAAATCTTTCAGTGTCTGCCCAACCGATTCTGCTTCGCAGACACTACGTGAACGAGTCTCCAAATCACCAAAGTATCCCCAGCCCTGGCCATCTCGATCGCTGAATTCAGTCCTGGGCGATTGGCCTTTGCCCCACTGATACGGTCTTCAAAGATTTTCTCGCACCCAGCAGCCCGTAGAGCATCTTGCTGGAGATTGAGGTTTTGGTCATCTGTGGACACACGGGCATAGCCAATCAGCATCAGTTTTGTTAATAAACTCATTGCGAACCAGTCTGCCTTGACTTGACAAGTATCTTCTGTAGCTACATATTAGGAGTTACATTAAAGTTTGTGGGGATGAGGTTGGAATGGCAATGGGATGACGCAAAAAATCGGGAGAACATTCGCAAGCATGGCTTGAGTTTTGAAGCCGCCCAGTATGTTTTTGCAGATCCGCTAGCTCTAAGCCAGATCGATCCTTTTCCAGACGAGGAGCGCTGGCAGACTGTTGGCCTGATTGGTCAGTTAACTGTATTTGTGGTGCATACTTGGCCGGAAGTTGATCCAATAACAGGCGAAGAGACGGGGCGAATCATTGGTGCAAGGAAGGCAACGATCTATGAAAGGAGAGCTTATGAAGAAGAGACATTCTAATCCTGTTCCGCCAGGTGTACAAGCTGAAATTGATGCCTTGGCTGCTTTGTCAGAAGACAAAATTAACACTGATGACATCCCACAGGTAAGAAGTTGGGATGATGCTAAACGGGGGGTATTCTATCGCCCGATTAAGCAGCAAATAACGCTGCGCCTAGATGCTGACCTTGTGGATTGGTTTAAGAATCATCATCAGCAGGATGAAGGTTATCAGACTAGTATCAACCGTGCTTTACGTGAGTATGTTTCACAGCATCATTCCTAAAGCCTACTGGCAGAAGCATCTCGATCGCTGAATTCAGCCCCGGACGGTTGGCCTTTACCCCACTGATACAGTCTTCAAAGATTTTCTCGCACCCAGCAGCCCGTAGATCGTCTTGCTGAAGATTGAAGTTTTGGTCATCTGTGGACACACGGGCATAGCCAATCAGCATCAGTTTTGTTAATAAACTCGTTGCACCTCAGTATATCTTGACTCAGATCGATTCACTGCACTGGGGCTACTGATACAATGGGAATGGCATAACCTAACCCCACAAGCGTTTAAAGGTTTTTATGACAACTGCTACAGCTCCTCAGCAATCTGTCGATACTCTGCTACTGGATGTTACTAATGCAATGCTGACAGTAACACCAGAGCATTTCGATCAGCTTTGTATCAATAACCCAGATCTGCGCCTGGAATTAACCAAAGATGGAGAATTGATTGTTATGGCTCCAGCGGGTGGCGAAAGTAGTGAAAAGAATGGTGATTTGTTCGGAGAAGTTTGGTATTGGAACCGACAAACCGATCTAGGTAGAGCATTCGACTCCTCCGGTGGCTATGACTTCACGCCATTGGGAGGCGGCAAACCAGCTCCTGATGTTTCTTGGATTGAGAAGTCTCGATTAGACGGTGTAAAGATTGTCGGATTTATCCCGGTGGTGCCTGATTTTGTGATTGAACTGCGATCGCCTTTGGCGCAAGCGGAGCTATCAGCCACGGACAATTTAAAGCCGTTACAGGAAAAAATGAAGGAATATCAACGGCTTGGGGTGAAACTAGGCTTGCTCGTCGATCCCAAAAGTAAGCAGGTGGAGATCTATCGGCCAGGACAAGAAGCAGAGGTGTTAAAGTCTCCGGCTTCGATAGCTTCGCTTGCTCCTTTGGAGATCGACTGCAACGAAGTCATGCCAGGTTTCGTATTGAGCATGAGCCGAATTTGGTAATCATCAACCCGTTAACACCCAGCCTATGTTGACTTTGATATATTTACTGAGTTTATTGCCTCAGAGAATGGCGGCTGGCAGTCCGGTGGACACCTGAGCGGCGGAGGGAAAAGAAAACGAGGGTTTTCTTTCCCCTCAAGTCTAGAGCGGGTAGGTACAGAAAACGGGTCAGCCTGTAGATGAAAATTTACTGAAATACTTGTCTCCATTGGGCTGGGAGCACATCAACCTGACAGGTGACTATGTTTGGCAGCAGAATAAGCAGGTTGGGGCAGGGAAGTTCAGGCCACTGCGAGTTTCTCGGCACCGGACAAGTTAATTGTCACAGCTAGAAAGTCCAATGGGTAAAGGAATTGCGATTTTGAGGCATCATCTAAAATGATTGCAATAGACATGAAATACATCTTGAGTGGTAGTCTCAAAAGCCTTTCTGGATAAGCATTGCAGCCTTAGCGTGGCTTTTTTTCCGAATTCCCCGTTCGCCCCATGTTGCTAAGTTTTAATACAAAAATATCCTGACATGTCATAGATTCAGCAGGATAAAAGGATAGCTAATACTACTGTCATTTCGATCATGACAAAAATTATATATGCTTAAAAATAAACTTTTACTATCATTAGTTTTCAGTACTTTTATATCCCTGATTTGTCACTCTGGGTGAGCTAAAATAGAAATAAAAGGCTCGATAGCAAGCAGGGTATATGACACAGGCACGACCAGCATCACCCACTATCAATTTAATAGACCAATATTGCAGCCAGTATCAAATGATCTT